>CAMHIM010000087.1 GCA_946185225.1 uncultured Prevotellaceae bacterium | reverse complement strand
TATTTCCGCGTTTTTCCTCGCTTGTCATTTTATTTTCGTACATTTGCAGAAAGATATGAACAATACGAACGCTAAAACAGGAATAATGAAAATGAAACATATACAATATGCGACAAGCGGCACCTGCTCGAAACTGATTGACGTGAGTGCCGACGAGAACGACGTGATTCAGCAGGTGTTCTTCCTCGGAGGCTGCCATGGCAACCTGCAGGGCATCAGCAAGCTGGTGACGGGTCAGAAGATTGACGACGTGATAGCACGTCTGGACGGCATCCGCTGCGGCAACAAAAGCACGTCATGTCCCGACCAGTTGTGCAGGGCGCTGGAACAGCTGAAAACCGTCACGCCGGAGGAAATCGCGGAATAATGTAAGTTTTTGCGTCAACAGGCTTGCCATCTCAATATTTTTGTCTAAATTTGTAGCCATGAACGAGACGAAATGGAGCGAGAACGTCATCCTCGCCGATGCCGACTATGTGGACAAGGTTGCCTTTGATCTGACCGTGAACTTCGAACGTATGATAGGACGCCGCATCCCGCCGGCCGACATGGCCCGCTGGCTTGACTGCATAGCCCTGGACGGCGGTCTGCGCGAGAAGCCGAGGACGGACGGCAACACGGCCGTCTGCCAGCAGATACAGGTGGTACTGATTCACGAGAAGGAGTCGGCCGCCATGAAGAACTTCCTGCCATCTGACTACGCCAGTCAGCTCAACGGACAGGCTTTCCGCGACCATCTGGGGGAGTTCTGCATCGCCGCCTACCCGGTGGAGCCGATAACCACGAAGGAGGACTTCTTCCTCGACGTGCTGCTGACCGTAAGCCAGCAGCCGGAAGTGAAGCGGCTGATGGTGATTCATGACGCCGAGCACATGCACCGTCAGGTAGCCGATGTCCTGCGCCGCACCGACAGCGATGACCGGCGCACCACCGTCTTCGCCATGCAACCCGTGGAGGGAGGCCCCTTCCGGCAGGAGATACTGGGCTACTCGCTCATGGCCGCCCTCGGCATACGGGCAGAAGAAATCAGCGACAAGTCGAAATAACGAAACAATACACACTAATCACAATGGCAAGAGTACTAATGATAGGCGCCGGTGGCGTCGCTACGGTAGCAGCGTTCAAGATAGCCCAGAACGCTGACGTGTTTACAGAGTTTATGATTGCAAGCCGCCGCAAGGCCAAGTGCGACAAGATAGTGGAGGACATACACAAGGCAGGTATGAAGCTTGACATCAAGACCGCCCAGGTGGATGCCGACGATGTGGAGCAGTTGAAGGCACTCTTCTCGGACTACAAGCCAGAACTCGTTATCAACCTCGCCCTGCCCTATCAGGACCTAACCATCATGGATGCCTGTCTGGCCTGTGGCTGCAGCTACTTGGACACCGCCAACTATGAGCCGAAAGACGAAGCCCACTTCGAATATTCATGGCAGTGGGCCTACCGCGAACGCTTCGAAAAGGCCGGTCTGACAGCCATCCTCGGCTGCGGATTCGACCCGGGCGTGACGAGCATCTTTACTGCCTACGCCGCCAAGCACCACTTCAAGGAGTTGCAGTACTTGGACATCGTCGACTGCAACGCCGGTGACCACCACAAGGCTTTCGCCACCAACTTCAACCCAGAAATCAACATCCGCGAGATTACCCAGAAGGGACTATACTGGGAAGACGGCAAATGGGTGGAGACAGAGCCGCTGGAGATACATAAGGACCTTACCTATCCCGAAATCGGCCCGCGCGACAGCTACCTGCTGCACCATGAAGAGATTGAGAGCCTCGTCATCAACTACCCGACTATCCGCCGTGCACGCTTCTGGATGACCTTCGGACAGCAGTACCTGAAGCACCTCGAGGTAATCCAGAACATCGGCATGAGTCGCATCGACGAGGTGGAGTACGAGGCACCGCTGGCCGACGGCACAGGAACAGCGAAAGTCAAGATTGTCCCCCTGCAGTTCCTCAAGGCTGTACTGCCCAACCCGCAGGACCTGGGCGAGAACTACGAGGGACAGACCTCCATAGGCTGCCGCATACGCGGCATCGGCAACGACGGACAGGAACACACCTATTATATATATAATAACTGTTCGCACCGCGCTGCCTATGAGGAAACGGGAATGCAGGGCGTCAGCTACACCACGGGCGTGCCCGCCATGATTGGCGCCATGATGTTCTGTAAGGGACTCTGGCGCAAGCCGGGCGTCCACAACGTCGAGGAGTTCGACCCAGATCCCTTCATGGAGCAGCTCAACAAGCAGGGACTGCCCTGGCACGAGATTCACGACGGTGACCTGGAATTATAATAAACATCGGAATAACGAAATAAGAAACACCTATGGCAAAAGAAAAAGAAGAAGCCCTTACAGCGCAGCAGGAAAAGCTGAAAGCACTCCAGGCTGCCATGTCGAAGATTGAAAAAGACTTCGGAAAGGGAAGTATCATGAAACTGGGCGACGAGAAAGTAGAGAACGTTGAAGTCATCCCCACTGGCTCCATTGCGCTGAACGCAGCACTGGGCGTAGGCGGCTACCCCAAAGGACGCATCATTGAAATATACGGTCCTGAGTCCAGCGGCAAGACGACGCTGGCCATCCACGCCATCGCCGAAGCACAGAAAGCAGGCGGCATCGCAGCCTTCATCGACGCAGAGCACGCCTTCGACCGCTTCTACGCAGAGAAGTTGGGAGTCGACGTGAACAACCTGTACATCGCACAGCCCGACAACGGCGAACAGGCCCTGGAGATTGCCGACCAGCTGATACGCTCCTCGGCTGTCGACATCGTTGTCGTCGACTCCGTGGCCGCACTGACCCCGAAGAAGGAGATAGAGGGCGATATGGGCGACTCAGCCGTCGGACTGCATGCACGTCTGATGAGCCAGGCCCTGCGCAAACTGACATCGACCATCGCCAAGACCAACACCACGTGCATCTTCATCAACCAGCTGCGCGAGAAAATTGGCGTCATGTTCGGCAACCCCGAGACGACTACCGGCGGCAACGCCCTGAAGTTCTATGCCTCCGTCCGCCTGGACATACGCCGCGTTACAAGCATCAAGGACGGCGACAACGTCATCGGCAACCAAGTACGCGTCAAGGTGGTCAAGAACAAGGTGGCTCCCCCATTCCGCAAAGCCGAGTTCGAGATAACCTTCGGCGAAGGAATCTCGAAGACTGGCGAGATTGTCGACCTGGGTGTGGAATACGGCATCATCAAGAAAAGCGGCTCATGGTTCTCCTACGAAGACTCCAAGCTGGGTCAGGGACGCGACGCGACAAAAGCCCTGTTGAAGGACAATCCCGAACTGTGCGAGGAGATAGAGGCGAAAATCATGCAGGCTATCGCCGACAAACAGGAATAGAACATGAGGAAAACACTAACCTTCATACTGGCTTGCATGGCACTGTCCATGCAAGCTCAGTTTGTTTATGAAGTAAATGACTTCATCACCAACGGACCGTTCAAGCCGGTACAGCCACTCATGACCGATACGGTGGACATGAACGGCAAGAAGCCAGTACCCGCCGAGGGACTGCGCATGGAACGCAAGTTCTACGTCAACAACATACGCTACACCAAGGGTACGCTGACCGTCAAGGGAACCGCCAAGTACGACACTACGCTCGACGGCACCACAACAGGAGAGCAGATTCTGCTGGAGCCCGGCCACCATGAGGTGACCGTCAGGTACAACATCGCCCAGCCAGAGGCCGACACCATCCAGGTGAGTCTGTCAACAACCCACGAAGTGGAGTGCACCACGTCACCCCGACGGCGCTACGGCTACCACGACGTGGTGGACGGTCTGCGCGTGAATAACACTCAGGTGTCGGCAGACGGACACTACGCCATCGTAAGCTACAGGAACGACCAGAAGGGCGGCCGCAGCAACGGATATAGCGAGGTAGTGGACCTGACCACAGGAAAGGCCATCCGCCGCGTTGAGTACCACGCCATCAGCTGGATGCCCCGCTCTACAGCCTACCTCTATGAGGACCGTGAGAGCGGAAGCCGCCTCCTGCGCCGGGTAGATGCCAGGACAGGAAGCGAGAGCATCCTGGCACGCGACCTGCCCGAAGGCAGCTACGTAGTGAGCCCTACGGAAGACTACCTCATCATCACCAAGGGCGAACAGGGACCGCAGGAAAACGCCAACGCGTTCCAACTCGTGGAGCCGGACGACCGCATGACAGGATGGCGCTATCGCACCAATCTGCTGCGCTACGACATAATCACCAGCCAATGCCAGCAGCTTACCTTCGGCAGTCATGGCGTCTTTCTGCAGGACATATCCAGCGACGGGCGTAAACTACTGCTGAGCGTCTCACGCTCCCGACTGACGAAACGACCGACAACGGTGACAGACTTCCTCATTGCCGACGTAGAGACCATGAAGACCGACACGGTACTTACAGAACAGGGATTCCTGAACAGCGCACAGTTCTCACCTGACGGCAAACAACTGCTCATCATCGGTTCGCCGGAGGCCTTTGACGGCATCGGCCGCGACCCGAAAGCAGGTCCTTACTCCAGCATCTACGACATCCAGATGTTCCTCTACGACCTGTCAGAACGGCGTGCCACCGCCGTCACCAAAGAGTTCAACCCCTCGATGGGAAGAGCTGTATGGTCGAAAGCTGACGGGATGGTGTATTTCACAGCCGACGACCGCGACTACGTACACTTCTACCGGATGGACCCCAGGACGCTGCGCATCAGTCAGATTGCTCTTCGGGAAGATGTCGTCAGAGCCTTCTCCATTGCCAACAATGCAACGATGATGGTCTATTTCGGTGTGTCGGCCATGAACTCCGTCCGGTCCTACAGCGTCAATCTGAAGAACGGCAAGGAACGTCTGCTTGCCGACTGCTCGGAAGCACTACTGAAGGACATTGACCTGGGCGAGTGCCACGACTTCTCGTTCCGCTCGTCACGGGGAGACACCATCACCGGCCGTTACTACCTTCCGCCGCACATGGACCCGTCAAGGAAATATCCCATGATTGTCAACTACTACGGCGGCTGCTCGCCGACGACACGCTACTTCGAATCGCGTTACCCACACGTCTATTATGCCTCCCAGGACTATGTCGTACTGGTGCTGAACCCCAGCGGGGCAGCCGGCTATGGTCAGAAGCACAGTGCCCGGCATGTGAACACGGCGGGCAAGGGCATTGCCGAGGAAATAGTGGAAGGTGTACGTGAGATGTGCCGTCAGCACCCGTTCGTCGACGAGAGCCGCGTGGGTTGCATCGGAGCATCGTACGGCGGCTTCATGACCCAATACCTGGTCAGCATGACCGACATCTTCGCCTGCGCCGTCAGCCACGCCGGCATCAGCAACCACACCAGCTACTGGGGCAACGGCTACTGGGGCTACAGCTACAGTGAGGTAAGCATGGCCGAGAAGTATCCCTGGAACGCCAAGGACCTGTACACGGACCAGAGTCCGCTGTTCCGTGCCGACAAGATCAATACTCCGCTATTGCTAACACACGGCACTGCCGACACAAACGTGCCTCCCATGGAGAGCATGCAGCTGTTCACTGCGCTGAAGTTGCTGGACCGCGACGTCGCCTTCGTGCAGTTTAAGGACGAGAACCACTGGATAGAGAACTACGAACGACGCCGTCTATGGACCAACACCATCATGGCGTGGTTCGAGAAATACCTCAAGGGCGACGACACCTGGTGGTACACCTTGTATCCCAAGCGTCATCTGTAGGAGGACCTCTTCTGCAGACTGCCCGACAAGCAGAGAGCACCGCCATCCCGACAGGGAAAGGCGGTGCTCTCGTTTTTCACTATACTGACAAAATGTCTTATTACTTCTTTTTCTTGGCAGTACTACCCTTGGTAGTGTTTCCTGCACCGGTCTTGTAACCGATGACACGTCCGTTGGCACCAAACTGTACAATGAGCAGCTTACCCTTCGAGCGACGGTAAATCCAGTCAGTACGTCCGTTGCCGCTGCTGATGACGTTGTCCGCCTCACCCATAGCCATCTCCACCTCTTCCTCGTCCATATTGAGGATAACACGTCCCTGACGGATGGCAGCACGTGCAGCCTGGCTGGTCTGACGCGCCTTTCCTTCGCCCATGGCAAAGACATATCCGAAGAAGTCTTCCTTGTTGGCACCCAGTTCTCCCGTCACGTCCTCCTGCGACTTGAACGTCACATCTTTCGTGTATTCACGGCCCGAATCCGTCTCACGCAACAGCAGCGTGCAGTAGTCACTTTCTTTCTTAGGAATGATGCGGTCGATGCGGAATGCCATCAGCTTCGGCACACGGATGGTGCGCTCACGGCCGTCACCCTTGGTTACCATATTGGTGGGACGCAGCGTATGGACGACCTTGTCCAGATAGCTCATATAGTCCGACGAGACATCCATCAGTCCGTCTGCCAACTCAAAAGAATTGGGAAAGAGGTGGCGCGTATTGTCCATGACAAACTCGTCATCGCGCATGCCGCTGTTAATCTTCGACAAGGCCAGCAGCTGGAAGAACTCCTTGCCATCCTTGTCTTGACAGATAATCTTGACAGGAAAGCTACGAGTACCTACTCCGATAGCTGTCACCTTAACCTCAGTATTCAGAGGCACCTGAACCTCTTGGTATCCATCACCGTCATACTCGGTGTCAATATAGAAATGCTGCGACCGGGTGTACAGCACCTTGTCCATCAGCTTCTCGCGGGCCACATCCACATCCCCCAGATAGGCCAGTGTCGGGACTCCCATCTTGTTGTAGCAATAGTCTTCAAACGTGCCGTTGGGAATCTGATAGTAATAGGATTTGTTCTCGTCCTGACAGAAGAAGTTCACGCGGTCGTGACCGTCAGAAGCAGACGAATGGCCCTTGTAAATCATGACTTTGTGGCGCAACCTCATACTGCTGACTTCCTTGCCGGTCTCAGCGTCACAGAACGTATTGACAATGAGGTCGTACTTCTCGGGCATGACCATGAACTTCATGCCCTCCGTCCAGTCACAAAGGCTCAAGAACTTAAAGTTCCTTCCTACAAAATCCTGAGGTTCATCCTTAGCAGCCTCCTGAGCGTTTCCGGTAGTCTGTTCCACCGTCTCCTTCACCACCTTCTTGACATTATTTGTCTTGACAATATAAGAGTTGTTGTCGGCAGAGACAGCACATAAGCCTAGAGACATCATGGCTGCAATAACTAATGTTCTCATGTTAATGGTCTTAAATTGGTCCAATTCTAGAATTTCAACGCTGCAAAGATAAAAAAAATATCGGTAACTCTGACAAATTGTCGCAACAAAAATACATTTGAGACGAAAAAAGTTCTTCTGGCACATGCTTTGCTACCCTTCAGTCGAACATTTAATTCACGAATAAACAAATAAAAAAGAATAGCATTATGGGAAAGATTATTGGAATTGACTTAGGAACTACCAACAGCTGCGTTGCCGTATTCGAGGGTAACGAGCCAGTAGTAATTGCCAACAGCGAGGGTAAGCGCACAACTCCTTCGGTAGTTGGATTCGTAGACAATGGTGAGCGTAAGATTGGTGATCCTGCCAAGCGTCAGGCTATCACTAACCCGAAGAACACCGTTTACTCTATCAAGCGTTTCATGGGTGAGAACTGGCAGC
>CAMHIM010000086.1 GCA_946185225.1 uncultured Prevotellaceae bacterium | reverse complement strand
ACCAGCAAGATCTATCACCGCTGCATTGCCGGTAGTGATGACGGACGTGCCATGGCCGGAAACTTCACCAACAGCTTCCCGGGCTCAATGGGCTGTTCCGCGCGCGAAGGTGCCGTCAGCCTGATTAGAAACGAGGCTGTGAGCGGCCTTGATGCTGTAGGCGTCAACACGAATTTCCGCATTTACTGGGATGGCGACCTCTGCTCTGAAACATTTAACTATCTGAATGGTAAGAACACGGAAGGTTGCGTTGCCAAGTACGGTAGCTGGTCGCCCATCTACACCTTCTCGGGTTCCATGACGAATAATGACACCAAGGGCACGCCTTGCTTCCAGGGTGACATCTTGGGCGACTGGCGTGAGGAGGTCATCATGCGTACTGCCAACAATCGCATCCGCATCTACACGACCACCACGCCGAGCGCATTCCGCATCCCCACGCTATGGTCTGATCATCAGTATCGCAATGCGATGGTGTGGCAGATGAACGGCTACAACCAGCCACCTCATACAAGCTACTTTATTGGTGAGATGGAGGGAATCACTGTGACTCCGCCTCCCTTCACCATGAACGCTCGTGATGAAGTGGCCGATGGCGGCTCTGTCACGTCGGCGCTGAACGGCAAGCACGCCATTGTCTGCGAGACCAAGAACAGCAGCGTCAGCATCCAGGCTGGTGCGCAGCCGGCTGTCCTCACCTTCAACGTTCCCACATGGGTGCAGGGCTCGGCGCCCAGTGAGTGCTCCACGAAGGAAACTTCCATCAAGTATGTCACCTATACCTGTAATGTCACGGGCGGTGGCCTCGCTGGTAGCGCGCGTCTGGTGAAGCAGGGCGACGGCATCCTCAACTTGCCGGCATCCAGCTTCACGCACACTGGTAACACGGATATCTGGGCCGGTGTCGTCAACTTCAACGGTACGATGAAGAATTCCGCCCTGTGGCTGAACCGTTTTGCAGAGCTGAACTCCGACGGAGGTCAGTTTAAGAGCATCAAGGCTGACTACGCTGCTGTCATCCGTCCGGGCGGAGCCGACAAGAAAGGCACCATCACCACTGACGACTGCACACTCGGCTTCGGCTCGCGACTCATCGTGGATCTCTATAGCGCAGACATCTCTGCGGACTGTCTCGTCACGAAGAAGCTGACGCTGGAACGCAAGACGGGCTCCGTCTGGACAGCGGCCGGACCGCAGTATCTCAAGCCCGTCGTGGAACTCGTGGGGCATCTGGCCAGCGGCGAGAATAAGATGAAGCCCGGCAAGTATGTCATCGCAACCATTGAACAGTTGGACGGCAGCGCTGACGACATTATCCTCGAAGGCCTTTCTACTACTAAGAAAACGCTGTATGTTGAGGCCGGCAAGCTCATCTTGGAGGTGCTGCCGGTGCGCGAGGCGGCAAACGTCAGCTGGGATGGCGCCACGGATGGCATCTGGGATCTCGACATAACACCCAACTTCCTGATGGATGGTCAGGCAGACCCCACCACTTTCGTATCCTATGATAAGGTGCTCTTCGGCGACGAGGCCACCAACAGAATCGTGAACCTCGAAGGTAGTCTCTATCCCGCTATCGTCAACGTCAACAGCTCCAAGGCATACACCTTCAAGGGAAGCGGTTCGCTCGATGGCGATGCACAGTATATTAAGGAGGGTAGCGGAACGGTGACGATGTCCAACGTCAACAGCTATACGGGCGGTAACCACCTCAAGGGCGGAACCACCAAGGTCAGTGTCCTTTCCAACCAATATCGCGCGACGGGTAATCTGGGTGGCATCACCACCAATCCCGCTCTGTTTACGATGGAGAACGCAGCTGTGCTGCAGACTACAGGTGCCGTGGAGATGGGGTCTCCCATGAAGATGGTAGGCGACGAGGGTGGTGTCATCAACGCAGCTGCCGACTTCCGTTGCGGCGCTGCACTCTCGGGTACAGTGCTCACCAAGAAGGGCACCGGCATGCTCTTCGTGACCAGCGGCAGCTCGCTCAGACGTCTGGTGCTGGCGGGCGGTGGCGTGGCACATACCACAAACGCGGCTCCGACCATAGAGTTTCAGAGCGGCACACTCTGGGATGACGGACAATGCACCTCACATGACATCTATGTGCCGAAGGGAAAGAGCGGTACATGGCAGCTCTCTTATGCTAATTACACCGCTTATTCCAATAGGATTACCGGAGAAGGCACCCTGACCATCGTGCCGCGAAACACCGTCAGCCGCGTCCGTATCACTGGTGATTGGAGCGCTTTCGAAGGCACCATCAAGCATACGAATAAGAACGTCTGGCTGCCTCTGGATATGAGTGGCGGAATGCCTAAGGGTACCTTGTTTATTGATGCCGACTGTGGCGTCTGCAACACGGCCAAGGCCTTCACCGTAGGACAACTCACGGGCAGCGGCTCTCTCGTGGCGGCTGGTCCGGACTTCAAGAGCCAGACCCCTGTCACAGGCGACAACACCTGGAACGTGGGCAACAGCGATGGCAACAACTTCGCCTTCGGTGGTAGGTTCACGGATGGCGGTGGTACGAATAAGGTGATATTTAATAAAATAGGTACGTGCAAGATGACGGTTTCCGGCATGAGTGACCACACTGGCGCTACGGCCGTCAACGCCGGCGAACTTGCTATCAAGGCTGGCGCAACCCTTGGCAGGGGCGCTCTCTCTGTGGCGAAGGGTGCCATGCTCTCCGGTGTGACCGGATCGACACCGCTGACCAACTCTTCTTACTCCTTCAGCGGCGGCGCTACGCTGCAGGTGGGTTCCAGTGCGGCAGCTATCGCGGGTGTTATCGACTTTGGCGGCAAGAACGTCACCTTCATGAAGAACTCGGTACTGCAACTGGGCTTCAGTCGTGGCGCCACAACGAATTCCGCTGGCGTGGTCACCAACACTGGTGGCACCTCTTTGCAGAATATCAACAGGCTCACGATGAATGCCACCATACAGCTTCACTACTCTACTGCTTTCTCCAATAATGTAGCCGTGGGCGATAGCATCGTCCTTTGGACGGGTGTCTCTTCTGTCACTGGCACTCCTACGCTTGAGACGATGGTCATCAGTGAGGAGAAAGGTCTGTATTGGGATACGTCGGACATCAAGAGTGGCATCCTGCGCGTAACGGATGTGGTGCCTGTTGGCATTCGCAGCATTGACGAAGATGCCAAGACTCCTGTCATCTACACCACCGACGGTTGCCGTGTTACCAGCGTCACCCGCCCAGGTCTTTACATCATCAATGGTCGCAAGGTGATGGTCAAATAATAAGGAAGCCGCCTCAATCGAGGCGGCTTCTTTTTTGCTTCTTATTTTATTTCACGAGCACTTTGTGGTGGTCCATGATAAAGACACCACGGTGTGCCTCCTGAACTCTTCGACCTGCAAGGTCGTAGATGTCCTTGGGGGCATCGGCGGCGCTGATGCGTGTGTCGATGCCGGTGTCGGTGGAGAACTCCACGTTGCGGTAGATGACATAAGGTAGCAGATTCTTGCGGATGGTGATGCCGTTGAAGGTGCCGGACTGGCCGTAGTTCTTCAGCTGCAGGAATATGTGGTCATCGTAAACATAGACCATCAGCGCCTGCACAATCTTGGAGTTGCTAACGCTGACATCGCCCTCGATGGAGTTGTCGTAGTAGCGCATCGAACCCATGAAGGCGGAGAGGAAGGAGGGGTCGCCGGGCTCTACAGGCGGGACCTCACGAATCGTCCAGATGATGCTCTTGTCGGTGGTCATGCTGATGGCATCGTCGCTGATGGTTACCTCCTTACCCACCACGCGCTGGCTGCTGGAACCACCGCTGTAGAGCTGGTTGGTGAGAGCGTAGTACTTACCGCTCTTAATGCCGACGATGAGGTAGTGGCTGTTGACGTCGAAGGTGCTAACCTTTGTGGCGGTCATCATCGACGACTCTAAATCCTCAACCTTGTAAAGCTGGAAACGTTGACTGTCGCTGACAGGGTCGGTGTTGCGGGAGAAACGGCCGCTGCTGCCGATATACAGGCGCCCGGTGGAGAGGTCGATGACGAAGCTGTTGCTGTTGGTGCTGAAGGTGCACGGCATCGGGTTCGACGATGTGCAAAGGTTGTAGGAGTCGATGTCCAAATACCGACTGTTGCCCTCGTTCCACAGGGTGAAAGTGCCGCTCGTCAGGTCCGTTGTGCCGCCTTGAGGGGCTGACTCGACAGAGGTGAAGGTCCAGAGCAGGTTGGCGTCGGAGGCCACGCTGGCCACGTCGCCCGACACACTAATCTTGGTGCTTTGCATTCGCTGGTTGTCACCAGTGTCCTTGTTGTAGAGCTGGTTGCTCATGGCATAGGGCGAGCCGTTGTAAAGGGCGGTAATCAGATACACGGCGCCAGCTTCAATCTCAGTGCTCTTTGTGGCTGTGAAGGTGGCTGCCTCGGGATCCGCAACTCGATAGAGTGTGATGGCGCTGGCAGTGCCGCCCGAGAAGCGACCGTTGCTGCCGATGTGAATGTCGCGGTTAGCAGCCGTGTTGATGGTAAGCGTGCCGCCGGAAATGGTCACGGTGCAGCTGCTCTCTGTGGGCTGTGTCTCGATGTTGTTGCTGGAGTCGTAGCATAGATACTCACTCGTCGGGACGCTCTGGATGTAGTAGGCGGCGGTGACATCAATGGGCTCAATGGGTTCGTCGCCATTGACGAAGTCCTGGTGTGTCTCGTCGAAGGTGTCAATCACATTGCCCTTGCTGTCATAGCGCGTCACACGCTGTGAGGTGCGCGAACGGATGAAGGCACTGTTGGTGCCGTGGTCGTGGCCGTAGAGCATAATCAGGTTGGGGTGCTTGGCCAGGGCTTGTTTGAGGGCGTAGGCGCTGTTGCTGGTGTTACGGCAGTCGAGACCCTTGCCGTATGCGCTGATGCTGTTGGAGTCGCCGAAGGGCAGGTGCAGCACAAAGAATACGGTCTTGTTGGGGTTCTCGGCATAGATCTCGTCCAGCTTCTGATCTACCCATGCCACGGACTCATGGGAGTAATTGTAGTTCCATGCGCTCTGGAAGAAATGTTTGCCGCAGTTCAGCATCACGAAGTCGAAACCGTTGATGACATAGTGGAAGGCTGCCAGCAGGCGCATAGTACCCTGGGAACCATTGTCGGCGTTCTCGTAGAACTTCTCGGACTCGGCTAACTTGGCGATGTCCTCTTCCATGATAGGAAGGTAGTCGGCTGCGTTGTACGCTTTGGGAATGGCATCGAAGTTGGCAACCTCATAGTCGTGGTTGCCTGTGACATAGATGACAGGACGCCGTGTGCGACCAGGACGGAATGCACCGCGGAAAGCCTCGTGCATCAAGTCACGCACGCGCTCCCAGTTCTCTTTGGGGATGGTCACATCACTGGTGCAGTCGCCACCCAACACAATCAAATCCAGATCTTCCTCCTCATACATCTTCTGCAGCGTGTTGATGATGGTGCCACGTAGTTTTACATCTTCTACCTTGCCGCTGGCAGGGTTAATAAGAGCCAGCTCACTGTGCAAGTCGGACAGACAGCCGATGGTGAGCAACGGTTTCTTGTCCGTGGTCGGGTCTTGTGCCATGGTGGGCAGTGCCCAGGCAAGCATCAAGAGGACTGACAATAGGATTCGGGTAAGTCTTCTTTTCATCATGTAGTAAGTTATTTAAGGTGAACGATGAGTTTCTCTCAGGAAAATCTTCGAATCTCGCCGGAACCGTAGCAGCGATGCTTCCGTTCGTCGTAGAACACCGTGAACTGTCCGGGCGCTACGCCCTGTAGTGGGCGCTCGGTGCAGATCTCCAGGTCGCCGTCGGGTAGGGGGGTGACCTTGGCAGCGCAGAAGTCCGGTGTATGCCGGATCTTGATGGTCATGGGCAGCGTCTGCCGCCCTTCGATTTCGTCAAAGGGATTCTCTGTCAGCCAATGTGGCGCTGTGGCACGGAAGTGATCGCTGTAGGACTCGATGGGGTCGTAGCCGTTCACCACCCACAGGATGTTCCTTGCCATATCCTTCTCTACCACAAACCACGGACCGCCACCGAAACCTAATCCCTTGCGCTGTCCAATGGTGTGGAACCACAGCCCGCGGTGCATCCCAAGCACTTTGCCTGTGGCGCGGTCGATGACCTGACCAGGCTGTTCACCCAGGAATTTGCGGATATAGTCATTGTAGTTGATCTTGCCTAAGAAGCAGATACCTTGGCTGTCCTTGCGGTGGGCTGCGCTTAGGTGCTCGCGTTCTGCGATGGCCCGGACCTCAGACTTTGGCAGATGCCCGATGGGGAAGCACGCTTTCTGCAGTTGCCACGGTTGCAGCTGTGCCAGGAAGTCCGTCTGATCCTTCACGGGGTCGGGACTGGTGCAAAGCCATGTGCGACCTTGCTCGTCCTCTTCCGTCGTGGCGTAGTGTCCTGTGGCGATGATGTCATAGTCCTTTCCTACACGTTCGTCGAAGACACCGAACTTAATCAGTCGGTTGCACATCACGTCGGGGTTCGGCGTCAGACCCTGCCGCACCTGCGAGATGGTGTAGTCCACCACTTTGTCCCAGTAGTCCTTGTGCAAGTCGATGACCTGCAGCGGCAATCCATATTTGTGAGCCACCGCTTGCGCCATCTCCAAATCCTCTTCGATGGTGCACGTGAAATCCGTTGTATCGCGATCCGGACCGATTTGGATATACCACAGGTCCGGATGGATGCCTTGTTCCGCCAGCACCGCCACCGCCACCGAGCTGTCAACGCCGCCCGACAGCAGGGCAGCTAGCCGCTTTCCGTGTAGATTCTTCATTTGTTACTTGCTTTTCGCTGCAAAGATAGGTAAAAAGATTCGTCTGCCATGCAAAATCTTCCTTTTTTTTACACAATTCCCCTGCTTCCCGTCATGTTTAGCGTCTCACGTCCGCCACGTTTATGGCCTCATGTCCGTCGCGTATTTGCCCTCTGCAGTCCGTGTCGTTTGCTCACTGCCGCTTCCTGTAAGCCTTCTGCCAAGTGCGCGCAGCGCCTATATTAAATATAATAAATGTACGCGCGCGAGGCGTTTTGACCTATATCAAGAATGCGTAAAAAGTTCAATAAAATTGCGAAGTTTTTTGTCGAAACGCTTGCGTGAATGGAAAATTCGCCGTACCTTTGCACCCGCAAACGAGGAAAGAGGGCTTTTGGGAAGCCCAAGACGCCATCTCGGACCTGCGTTTTGCAACTGAAAAAGAGTTCTTTGAAATACTGATCAACGAGACAAGTAGTACAAGGAAGTACAGAAGAAGTACAAGAAGAAACCGTCATTTCTGACAGACCCGGTCAAACTTAGTTTGGTGAGTCCGTCTGTGAACAACAGACAGTATTTCGCTTTTTGGTGAAGATATAATTGTCAAATTGTAAATCGTCAAATCGCGAAATATACATACTTATTTTACAATGAAGAGTTTGATCCTGGCTCAGGATGAACGCTAGCTACAGGCTTAACACATGCAAGTCGAGGGGCAGCATGAGAGTAGCTTGCTACTCTTGATGGCGACCGGCGCACGGGTGCGTAACGCGTATCCAACCTGCCGTGTACTCCGGGATAGCCCTCTGAAAGGAGGATTAATACCGGATGTGGTCGGGTGAAGACATCTTTTCCCGATTAAAGATTTATCGGTACACCGATGGGGATGCGTACGATTAGGTAGTCGGCGGGGTAACGGCCCACCGAGCCTTCGATCGTTAGGGGTTCTGAGAGGAAGGTCCCCCACATAGGAACTGAGACACGGTCCTAACTC
>CAMHIM010000085.1 GCA_946185225.1 uncultured Prevotellaceae bacterium | reverse complement strand
CTCTGACGAAATTACCGCTCGGGGTACTGATGCCCACCGACCGGATGTTCTCATAGCCACCGTTTGCCTCCACCATCGCCATGATACGATTGGCCAGCTCTGTAATGAATTGGTTGATGTCCGGAAACTTCAATGTTTCAAAACAGTCTCTGGCCAGCACGTTTCCGCGAACGTCAACAACGGCATAGGTCGTCAGTTCTGTACTAATGTCGACACCTATTACGCTCTTACTCTTTTCCATAATCTACTTCCCGTTTTCTCTTATACTATTTGAATAGCGAGTATTCCTTCACTTCCCATGCAAGGACGCTGGCTCCCAGGACGTCACGCTGGTCGTCCTCCAGACTGGACACCACAATCTTTATCTTGCCCTTCACATTAGGGAAGACAAACTTTTCGAAGCTGTTCTGGGTCGGCTGCAGAAGACTGTCACCCATCTTAGCCAGCTCACCTGTCAGAATAAATGTCTCGGGGTTCAGCACCATTGCGTAATTGGCTAATCCGAGGCCCAGCAGACTACCTGTATATTCCATGACCTCACAAGCCAGCGGGTCGCCAGCCTCACAGGCTTTGGCAACAGCCATCGGCGACAGGTCGCCATCCTTCTTCAGCAACGACGGCCCGGTCCACGTCCCCAGTTTCTCCAGTATAGTCTGACGGATGCCACGTGCGGAGACATAGGTTTCCAGACAGCCTCGGTGGCCGCAACCACACTGCCGTCCGTCTTCCACTACACAGGCGTGTCCCACTTCACCGGCAAAGCCGTTGGAGCCCAGGTGGGGACGTCCGTTCAGGAAGATACAGCTGCCCACTCCGCCATGTCCCAGAGAGATGACGACAAAGTCTCTCATGCCATGTGCAGAGCCGAAGGCCTTCTCGCCCAAGGCCGTCACATGGGCATCGTTGGCGATAGCCACCGCCAGTCCCAGCCGGTCACGCATCATGGCTGCCAGCGGGATAATGCCCTTCCAGGGGAGGTTCGACGCATTCTCGATACAGCCCGTCACGAAATTGGCACTGGGCACGCTCATGCCTACGGAGCGAATGCTCTCATAGCCGCCGTTGTCCATCACCATCTGCAGGATACGCTCACACAATGTTGCCACGTAGTCGTTCAGCACCGGATAGTCCGTCGTCGGGAATTTCCCCTCTGCTATGATGTTGCCGCGTATGTCTACAATGGCGTAGGTAGTCTCGCTCACACCGACATCTACACCTACCACTCTCGTCTTAATAGTAAAATTTACCATAGCTTCCTCCTTACTACTTAAACAACGAATACTCCTTCACGCTCCAGGCCAGCACACTGGCGCCCAGCACGTCGCGCTCACGGTCGTCCAGGACCGAGTTCAGGAATTTCACTTTTCCCTTGATATTGGGGAACACATGTTCATCGAACGCCTCCTGAGTAGGCTCCAGCAGCCACCTGTCGCTCTTTGCCACGCCTCCGGTAAAGATAAATGCCTCTGGGTCAATCACCGAAGCATAGTTTGCCAGTCCTATGCCCAGCAACCGTCCGGTACGGCGATAGGTCTCGATGGCCAGCTTGTCGCCCTGCTCACAGAACGCCGTAATCATCTTTGTCGTCAGATTCTCAGCAGAACGCATCAGCGACGGCTCGTCCGACTCTGCCATCACCTCATGGGCCGTAAGGAGAATTCCCTTGGCCGTCGTATAAGTCTCCAGACAGCCTTGCTGTCCGCAGCCGCACCGTCGCCCGCCGGGGCGAATACAGGTATGTCCTATCTCGCCAGCATACCCTCCGTTGCCTAAGTACACAGAGCCGTTGGAGAAGAAGCAGCTGCCCACTCCGTTGCCCAGCGAGACAATAACAAAGTTCTTCATGCCGTGAGCCGCACCAAAGGCGTGTTCTCCCAGGGCGATGATATGGGTGTTGTTGGCCAGCGCCACGGCAAGTCCCAACTGGTCGCGCAGCATGGCAGCCAGAGGAATGACTCCCTTCCACGGCATGTTGGGAGAATTCATGATGCACCCCGTGGTGTTGTTGGAACTGGGAGCTCCGATGCCCACAGACCGGATGCTCTCGTAGCCGCCGTTGTCGTCCACCAGTGTTATGATATGGTTGCACAAAGTCGTCACGTATTCCGAGATGTTGGGATAGTCTGTCGTACAGAAGGCGTCCCGTGCAATGATATTCCCTCGGATATCCACAATGGCACAGGTCGTCTGCTCCAGACTGACGTCAACTCCTACAACCCTTGTCTTAATAATTGTTCCATTCATAGTGTGCTTAGATAAACAAATGACCCTGCAAATATATGTTTTTTATTCATAAAGACCAAAGGTTTTTCCGACTTTTTTACATTCAGGCAATATGAAAGAACAAAAAAACACAAAAAAGAGAGCGTATTCAGATTTATTTCGTACTTTTGCAACTGAAAAGAAAACATACAGAAAAGAGATGAACGTTTTAGAATTAAGCGAACAAGAAATCATACGCCGGCAGAGTCTGGCAGAGCTGCGCCAGATGGGCATCAACCCCTACCCTGCAGCAGAGTATCCCGTAACAGCATGGAGCACTGACATAATCAATGACTTTGAGGACCTGCCCGTTATTGGCAAAGACGAGGAGGGCAACGATGTGCGAGAGACGGCCACTCCAGAGAACAGCCGTATGGTGAGCATTGCCGGACGTATCATGAGCAAGAGCATCATGGGCAAGGCTGGTTTCGCCAAGCTGCAAGACTCCAAGGGCCGCATACAGGTGTACGTACAGCGCGACGCCATCTGCCCGGGGGAGGACAAGGACTTGTATAACAAGGTATTCAAGAAACTACTCGACCTGGGCGACTTCATCGGTGTAAGGGGCTACGTATTCCGTACTAAGACGGGTGAAATCAGCGTTCACGTGATGGAACTGACGCTGTTAAGCAAGAGCCTGAAGCCGCTACCCGTGGTCAAGACGGATGCCGACGGCAAAGTGTACGATGCATTTGACGACCCTGAGCTGCGCTATCGCCAGCGTTATGTCGACCTTGTGGTGAACGCCGGTGTGAAAGAGACTTTTCTGAAGCGTGCCACCATCATCCGCACCATGCGCCGCATACTCGACGACGCAGGCTATACTGAGGTGGACACCCCTATACTGCAGAGCATTGCCGGCGGCGCAAGCGCCCGTCCGTTCATCACCCACTTCAATGCACTGAATCAGGACATGTACATGCGCATTGCCACCGAGCTCTACCTGAAGCGCCTCATTGTCGGAGGCTTCGAAGGCGTCTACGAGATGGGCAAGAACTTCCGCAACGAGGGCATGGACAAGACCCACAACCCCGAGTTCACCTGCATGGAGCTGTATGTCAGCTATAAGGACCTGCTCTGGGGCATGACCTTCACAGAGCAGATGCTGGAGCAGATCTGTACGGCAGTAAACGGCAAGCCTGAGGTGGAGATTGACGGAAAGGTCATCTCGTTCAAGGCACCCTTCCGCCGTCTGCCCATCCTTGACGCCATCAAGGAGCAGACGGGCTTCGACTGCGACGGAAAGACGGAAGACGAGATTCGCCAGTTCTGTCTGTCGAAGGGTATGGAGGTCGACGAGACGATGGGCAAAGGTAAACTCATTGACGAGCTCTTCGGCGAGTACTGCGAGGGCACGTTCATCCAGCCCACCTTCATCACCGACTACCCCGTTGAGATGTCACCGCTGACAAAGATGCACCGTTCCAAGCCCGGCCTTACCGAGCGCTTCGAGCTGATGGTCAACGGCAAGGAGCTGGCCAATGCCTATTCCGAGCTCAACGACCCCATCGACCAGGAGGAACGCTTCGTCGAGCAGATGAAGTTAGCCGACAAGGGCGATGACGAGGCAATGATTATCGACCAGGACTTCCTGCGTGCACTGCAATACGGCATGCCCCCGACCTTCGGCATCGGTATCGGCATCGACCGCCTGGTGATGCTGCTCACAGGCAAGTTTGCCATTGGCGAGGTGATGCTCTTCCCCCAGATGAAGCCTGAGAAGAAAGCTCCGCAGAGCACGGTGGCCGAATGGGCCGAAGTGGGCGTTGCCGAGGAATGGGTTCCCGTTCTCCGCAAGGCCGGCTTCAACCTCGTGCAGAACATTGCCACCGAGAAGCCCCAGGGCTTGCAGCAGAAGATAGGCGACATTGTGAAGAAATACAAGCTCGAGATGACCAAGCCGTCAGTCGACGAAGTCGCTGCATGGATAACCAAGGCACAAGCCTAATGGTCAATAGTCAATGGTCAATAGTCAATGAACTATGTTCGACTGTGGTAAGATAGCCATCATTGGAGGCGGTTCCTGGGCAACAGCCATTGCCAAGATTGTGGTGGGTCATACCCGCCACATCGGCTGGTACATGCGCCGGGACGACCGGATAGAGGATTTCCGGCGACTGGGCCACAACCCCGCTTACCTGACCAGCGTACACTTCGACACCGCAGAGATACATTTCGAGAGCGACATCAACCGCATCGTGCAGTTGTACGACACGCTGGTCTTCGTCACTCCCTCGCCCTACCTGAAGAACCACCTCAAGAAGCTGAAGACGCGCATCAAGGACAAGTTCATCGTCACAGCCATCAAGGGCATCGTCCCTGACGAGAACCTCATCTGCTCCGAATACTTCCACCAGGTGTTCGACGTCCCCTACGAGAACCTCGCCTGCCTGGGCGGACCCTCACACGCTGAGGAGGTAGCCCTGGAGCGTCTCAGCTACCTCACCGTAGGCTGCTCCGACATCGGCAAGGCACAGGCCTTCGCCGACGTGCTCTCCAGCGAGTACATCAAGACCAAGACCTCGACCGACGTCATCGGCATCGAGTACTCCTCGGTGCTGAAGAACGTCTACGCTATTGCCGCCGGCATCTGCTCCGGCCTCAAGTTCGGCGACAACTTCCAGGCCGTCCTCATGGCCAACGCCGTCCAGGAGATGGCGCGCTTCCTCAGGAGCGTACACCCCATCGAGCGCAACGTCACTGACTCCGTCTACCTGGGCGACCTGCTGGTCACCGGCTACAGCAACTTCTCGCGCAACCGCACCTTCGGCACCATGATTGGCAAGGGCTACAGCGTGAAGTCGGCACAGATAGAGATGGAGATGATTGCCGAGGGATACTTCGGCACCAAGTGCATGAAGGAAATCAACCGCCACTGCCACGTGAACATGCCCATCCTCGATGCTGTATATAATATATTGTACGAGCGCATCAGCCCCCAGATAGAAATCAAACTGCTTACCGACTCCTTCCGGTAGTCCAAGTAGCGTCATATCAATAATTAACTAAAACTATATCAAAAGTATGAAGAACATCAGTCTTGACTATGCAAAGGCCGTCTGTTTTCTGGAAGCAGGTGCCGTGAAGGCTTTCGAGCCGAAAGTAAAGGCCGCTCAGGAGGCCCTGGAGAATGGGACATGCCCCGGTAATGACTTCTTAGGCTGGCTGCACCTGCCTACCGAGATTACGCCGGCATTCCTGAACGAGATACAGGCAACGGCGAAGGTGCTGCGCGACAACTGCGAAGCCATTGTGGTAGCCGGCATCGGCGGCAGCTATCTGGGTGCCCGTGCCGTTATCGAGGCCCTGAGCAACTCCTTCGGGTGGCTCATCCAGGACAAGCAGAACCCCGCCATTCTCTTTGCCGGCAACAACATCGGCGAGGACTATCTCTTCGAGCTGACCGAATACCTGAAGGGCAAGAAATTCGGCGTCATCAACATCTCCAAGTCCGGAACGACCACCGAGACGGCACTGACCTTCCGTCTGCTCAAGAAGCAGTGTGAGGCCCAGCGCGGCAAGGAAGAGGCCAGGAAAGTCATCGTTGCCGTTACCGACGCCAAGCGCGGTGCTGCCCGTACCTGCGCCGACAAGGAGGGCTACAAGTCGTTCATCATCCCCGATAACGTCGGCGGCCGCTTCTCGGTACTGACGCCCGTAGGTCTGCTGCCCATTGCCTGTGCCGGTTTCGACATCCAGCAGCTGGTGGCCGGTGCTCAGGAGATGGAGAAAGCCTGCGGCAAGAACGTTCCCTTCGACGAGAACATCGCCGCCCAGTATGCAGCCGTTCGCAACGGGCTCTACCAGGCTGGCAAGAAGATAGAGATTATGGTCAACTACCAGCCCAAGCTGCACTTCGTCAGCGAGTGGTGGAAGCAGCTCTACGGCGAGTCCGAGGGCAAGGACAAGAAAGGCATCTTCCCCGCCTCCGTCGACTTCACCACCGACCTGCACTCCATGGGCCAGTGGATTCAGGACGGTGAGCGCACCATCTTCGAGACCGTCATCTCCATTGAGGAGCCTGAGAAGAAGCTGCTCTTCCCCGAGGACGAGGAGAACCTCGACGGACTGAACTTCCTCGCCGGCAAGCGCGTGGACGAGGTAAACAAGATGGCCGAGCTCGGCACCCGTCTGGCCCACGTTGACGGTGGCGTGCCCAACATCCGCATCAGCGTTCCCAAGCTCAACGAGTACTACATCGGACAGCTCATCTACTTCTTTGAGGTGGCCTGCGGCATCTCCGGCAACGTGCTGGGCGTCAACCCCTTCAACCAGCCCGGCGTAGAGGCCTACAAGAAGAACATGTTCGCCCTGCTCGACAAGCCCGGCTACGAGGCTGACAGCAAGGCCATCAAGGAGCGCCTGGCCAAGGAGCAGTAAACTGGCCAGAAAGGCCAGATGGGCTAGAAAGGCTAGAAAAAAAGGAACTAGCACCCCCTAGAAGATGAACAAAGCAATAAATCTATATCTGGCAAAGCACGGCTTTGGGGCATGGTCCCCCAAGGCCGTGCTTTTCGACATGGACGGCGTGCTCTACGACTCCATGCCCAACCACGCCATAGCGTGGCAGCAGTCCATGGAGCACTTCGGCATCCACATGACGGCCGAGGATGCCTACGCCACCGAGGGAGCCCGCGGCGTGGACACCATCCGCCACATGGTGCTGCAGCAACAGGGGCGCTCCATCGACGAGGCCGAGGCCCAGCAGATGTACGACGAGAAGACGCGCCGCTTCCACGCGCTGCCCACGGCCTCCGTCATGCCGGGCGTCCTCAGCCTGATGAGAAAGATGCACCATGGCGGCCTGACCGTCGGCGTAGTGACCGGCAGCGGCCAGCGGCCGCTCATCAACCGTCTTCTGGACGACTTCAGGGAGTACCTCATCGCCGGCCACATCGTCACCGCCTACGACGTCAAGCGGGGGAAACCCGCCCCCGACCCGTATCTCATGGGCATGAAGAAAGTTGGCAGCACCCCGGACAACACCATCATCATCGAGAACGCACCGCTCGGCGTCCGTGCCGGCGTGGCCTCCGGGGCGTTCACCATCGCCGTCAACACCGGTCCCCTCCCCGACCAGCAACTGCTCGACCAGGGAGCCGACCTCATCTTCTCTGACATGCAACAATTGTGCGACCGGTGGGACGACCTTCTCTGTCCGTCGTCAGCCACCTAATCACCGTCGCACGCGCCTCTGGCGCTTAGTCCTCCTTTGGCTCGTTACCGAAGGTATCCATGTAGTCGTCGCGCTTCACGGATACGTTGCCAAAGTTGTCCACCATTATCGACAGCGGGATATACTCATCCGTCTGCGGGTGACACACACTGGCGGCAAACACCAGCTGAGAGCCATCCACCTTGTCCAGCACCAGTCCCTCCAGGATGCCCGTCTTCCGGTAGTCGTCGTCCAGACAGCTGCTGAAGGTCTGCTTCACGAAGGTGCGCTGGAAGAAGACGGAGCCGTCCGTCCGTATGATGCGCAGCGTGATGCGGTTGTCCACAAACTTCTGTCCCGTCTCGTCCTGTACATAGGCGAGGCTGTCGTCCGGCATACGGAGAATCTCCAGCGTATAGCTGCGTCCCACCCACTGCACGTTCTTCGAGTCCTTCTTCTCCTCCATGCGTATGGGAGCCTTCGGGCGTTTCACCTCATACTTGGTGGCAATAATGTCGTCCGACTTCTTCTCCTTCTTGCAGGAGCAGGGCACCGTCAGCAGTCCGACGGTCAGCAGAGCAATAAGCACTTTCTTCATGTTCGTTGCATTTTCCGACAAAATTACGTAAAACTCCGCATACCACCAAATTTTGGGGAGGAAAAACGATGGCGGCCGTGTCCTCACGGACTGGCCGCCACTTTCCTAATTAAAACTACTAATTAAAAATCTCCGCGTCCCGTTCGGGACGGGTTGTCAGCCGCCGGCCCCTGTCCTCACGGAGCAAGCCTGGCGGCTGTT
>CAMHIM010000084.1 GCA_946185225.1 uncultured Prevotellaceae bacterium | reverse complement strand
TATGTTATTTCTTTTCACTCAGGGAGGAAGGGGATACTTCCATGTAGGCACAGCCGAGCTCGCTGATACGGATGCCGTAGTAGGCCGTCTTGTCGCCTCGCTTGCGGACGACGCGGGCCCTATAGTCAAAGCTACCGAGATGGAGGGTTACCTCATCGCCAATCTGGAAGTCGGCAGAAGCGAAGGCGACGGGGCGGTCGGACTGACCGAACATGGCCTTCAGGCTCTCCATGCTGGCATCGGGGATGACGGCAAAGGAGGCCTTGCTCTGGGCGGCGGAGTCTTTCAGGAAGGATTTGACGAAGGTGTAGCGAACAACCTCCTCGCGCTGCTTGAGAGTGATATGGAGGAAGACGTACTGGGTGATGACAACGCGCTCGACCCATTTTTTCTTGCGTCGCTCGCCGTTCTTCCAGTAACGCAACTCCTTCTGGACAGCAACAAAGGTCTCGTAGCCAAGGGAGTCCAGCTTGGCTGCGGTGGACCGCTCGGTATTGGGTGCCACACGGGCTATCAGCCAGTAACGGGGTGCGCTTTCGACGGTCGATTCTTGCTCTTTTGGCACGCCTACGGCGTCGCCGGTGCCCACCACCGTCGCTACAGTCGGAGACAATTCTATCCCTTCTGTATCCATAAATCGTATGCAAATATACAACCATTTTTCCTAATACACATTATTTATAATGGCTTTTTTTGAAAAAAAAGGGCATTTTTTGACAATAGCGAATGGGGGGGGTATTTTTAGGGTCCTATTAACAAACTTTACGAAAAAAAGTTTTTTACAGCAACGGGCGGTTCAGTTTTTTACCCTACCTTTGCACCAACACGGCATCTGACAACGGGAAGAAGAAGGGAAAGGATGTTGCTGTGAAACATACAGAAAACAGAAATGAGACATACGGAAAACAAAAAATATATGAAGAGAACCATCTTACTGACCGCATTCTGCTGTTCGCTACTCACCGCCTGGGCGCAGACCAAAGGCATGGAGGTGCTGCTGGAGACGACTGAGGGCAATATCCGCGTAGCACTTTACGACGAGACACCACTACACCGCGATAACTTTGTCAACCTGGTGCAGAACCACTTCTATGACTCACTGCTGTTCCATCGCGTCATACGCAACTTCATGATACAGGCGGGCGACCCTACCAGCCGACACGCGGAAGCCGGTGTGGAGCTGGGTGAGGGCGACATCGGCTACACCATCGAGCCAGAGTTCCGGCTGCCGGCCATCTTCCATCGGCGCGGAGTGCTGGCTGCCGCCCGCGAAGGGGACGACACCAACCCGGCGCGACGCTCCAGCGCCTGTCAGTTCTATATTGTCTGGGGGAAGTGCCACTCGACAACGGACCTCGAGAAGGTGCAGCAACGGCTGGACGAGAGCACAGGAGGCAGCGTGCAGCTGACACCGGAGATGCAGCAGACTTACCGTAAGGAGGGTGGCACGCCCCATCTGGACGGGCAATATACCGTCTTCGGTGAAGTAACTGAAGGTCTGGAAGTTGTGGAACGAATACAACAGGCTGACACGGACGACAACGACCGGCCCGTCAGTGACATACGCATCCTGCGCGCTACTGTGACAAAGCGGTAGCCACGAGGTTTGTCAGCTCGACAAACTGGGCTACGGTGAGTTGTTCGGGACGCAGCGTGGCAAAGGCAGACTGCTGGACCATCGTCATAGCCTCCGCCGTGGGCAACAGTTGGCGGAGGGACACACGCAGCATCTTACGCCGCTGGTTGAAGACGGTCTTCACCACCCGCTTGAACAACAGTTCATCGCAGTCGAGGTGTTTCACCTGATTGCGTGTCATGCGGATGACAGCACTCTTCACCTTGGGAGGCGGGTTGAAGACGGTCTCGTCAACCGTGAAGAGGTATTCTACATCATACCACGCCTGTGTGAGAACAGAGAGGATGCCGTAGGCCTTCGTACCGGGAGCAGAAGCCATCCGTTGGGCCACCTCGCGCTGTATCATACCGGTACAGCAGGGAATGAGGTCTCGGTTGTCCAGCATCTTGAAGAATATCTGCGACGAGATGTCGTAGGGATAGTTACCTGTCAACACAAACGCCTGACCGTCAAACACTTTCGTCAAGTCCATCTGTAGGAAGTCTCCTTCGATGATGGGAGGTTCCGATGTCAGGGTTGTGGCCGTCGGGCGGAATAATGTATCCTTCAGGTAAGCAACGCTCTCACGGTCTATCTCCACCACCTTCAGCGGCCGGGGCTTCTGCACCAGGTACTGCGTCATGACGCCCATGCCGGGCCCCACTTCCAGCACCGGAATGTCAGGGCAGGCATCCACCGTGTCTGCTATCCGCCTGGCTATGCTCAGGTCAGTCAGGAAGTGCTGGCCGAGATTCTTTTTGGGTCTTACCTGCTTCATGGCTGCAAAGGTACGATAAAAAATGCTAATTCGTAGTGTTATTAGCAAATAATTACTATCTTTGCATCCATGGAACAGAAAAAGGTCCTTAATACGACCGCACGTATCGTACTCCCCCTCCTGCTGGGAGGAGCCATCCTTTGGTGGATGTACCGGCAGTTCGACTTCGGCAACATCCGCCACGTTCTGCTGGATGAGATGGACTGGACTTGGATGTGGCTGTCGTTTCCCTTCGGCATCACCGCCATGCTGTTCCGCGGCTGGCGCTGGCAGCAGACGCTGGAGCCGCTGGGCGAGAAGCCGCGCTCGTCGGTCAGCATCAATGCTGTCTTCCTGAGCTACGCCGCCTCGCTGGTCATTCCGCGCATCGGTGAGTTCACCCGCTGTGGCGTGCTGAAGCGATACGACGGCATCTCGTTTGCCAAGGCACTGGGGACAGTCGTTACCGAGCGGGCCATCGACTCCCTCTTCATCCTCATCATCACCGGGCTGACCATCCTCTTCCAGCTGAGCATCTTCGGCACCTTCTTCGAGCGCACGGGAACCAACATTGGGTCCATCCTGCACCAGTTCTCGGGAACGGGCTACCTGGTCACTGCCATCTGCGGCATAGCGGCCCTCATCCTGCTTCGCGTCCTGCTGAAGCGCCTCTCATTATATAATAAGGTGAAGGCAACCCTGGGAGGCATCTGGCAGGGAGTCATCTCCCTGAGGGACGTCCGCCGCCCCTGGCTGTTCCTGCTCTTCACCCTCGCCATCTGGGGCAGCTACTTCCTGCACTTCTACCTGCCCTTCTTCTGCTTCCCTTCCACGGGCAGCCTTGGGCTGAGTGCCGTCATGGTCATCTTCGTCGTCAGCTCCATCGCCGTCGTCGTGCCCACCCCTAACGGTGCCGGCCCGTGGCACTTCGCCGTGAAAACGATGCTCATCCTCTACGGTATCGAGGACAACCAGGCACTCTACTTCGTACTGATTCTCCATTCCGTCCAGACGCTCCTCATCATCGCCCTCGGACTCTGGGCGGCAGCGGCCCTGGCATTCACGAAGACAAGGACGGAAACGCCTCAATAAGGAAAACCCATTTAAGCAACAATACTATGAACGAGATTCTGAATCTACAGCCACAGTGCATCTGGAAGAACTTCTACGCACTGACACAGGTGCCGCGACCCAGCGGACATCTGGAGAAAATTCAGCAGTTCCTGCTCGACTTCGGCAAGCAAGCCGGAGTGGAGACCTTCAAGGACCCCGCTGGCAACATCGTATTCCGCAAGCCGGCCACCGCCGGCATGGAGAACCGCAAGGGCATCATCCTACAGGCACACATGGACATGGTGCCTCAGAAGACGCCGGAGTCAACCCATAACTTCGAGACAGACCCCATACAGCCCTGGATTGACGGCGAGTGGGTAAAGGCCAAGGGCACCACGCTGGGCGCCGACAACGGCCTGGGCGTCGCCTCCATCATGGCCATCATGGAAGCCAAGGACCTGAAGCACGGCCCCATCGACGCCCTTATCACTGCCGACGAGGAGACGGGCATGTACGGTGCCAACGACCTGCCCGAGGGCGAGCTGCAGGGAGACATCCTGCTGAACCTGGACTCGGAGCACTGGGGAAAGTTTGTCATCGGCTCTGCCGGCGGTATTGACGTCACCGCCACCCTGGACTATAAGGAGGTGGAAACCAATGCCGACGACAAGGCAGTACGCATTACCGTCAAGGGACTGCGCGGAGGCCACTCGGGACTGGAGATTCACGAGGGACGCGGCAATGCCAACAAACTGTTGGTACGCATCGTCCGCGAGGCCGTCGAGGAGCTGGACGCCCGGCTGACATCGTGGAACGGCGGCAACATGCGCAACGCCATCCCCTTCAAGGCCGAGACTGTGCTGACGCTCCCCAAGGATAATGTCGACGCACTGAAGGAGCTCTGTGCCGAGTGGCAGGAGGACTTCCGCGACGAGTACAAGCAGATTGAGACGCTGGGCATCGAGGTGCTGGCCGAGGACGTGGAGACACCGAAGCTGCAGGTGCCTGTCGAAATCCAGGACAACCTCATCGACGCCATCTATGCCTGTCACGACGGCGTGGTACGCATGATACCAGCCTATCCCGACGTCGTAGAGACCTCCTCGAACCTCGCCATCATCAACATCGCCGACGGCCACGCTGCCATAAAGATACTGGCACGCTCCAGCCGTGAGGACATGAAGGACTATATTGTGAAGACCCTGGAGAGCTGCTTCTCCATGGCGGGCATGAAGATAGAGACCGCCGGTTCCTACGGCGGCTGGGACCCCAACCCCGACTCGGAGATGCTGCACCTGCTACTGAAACAATACAAGGAGCTGTTCGGCAAGGACGGCATCATCCAGGTCGACCACGCCGGCCTGGAGTGCTCCGTCATCCTGGGCAAGTACCCGCACCTTGACGTCGTCTCCCTCGGCCCCACGATGAAGTCGCCCCACACCACCACCGAACGCGCACTCATCGCCACCGTCGAGCCCTTCTGGCTGCTGCTGAAGAAAGCACTGGAGGAAGTGCCGACGAAGTAAGGAGCTTAGAATGAAGAATGAAGAATGAAGAATGAGAAATGAAGAGTTAAGAATTGAAAAAAATGCCGTGTGGCAGAAAAATTCTTCATTCTACACTCTTCATTCTTCATTTATATTTGTACCTTTGCACCCGATAAACCAAAATACCAACAACATTATGGACGACTACCCGGCGGATAATTACAATTCGTAATGGCGGGGGACGGGCGCGCAAGGCTGCTAATCCCTTTGCCGCTAAAACCATTTCAACAACGAAAAAGGATTAGCACCATGAAGACTTACTGGAATACCCAAGGCGGACTGACCCAGCTCCAAGAGTGGCAGTTTAATTGCTGGATACAGGTGACATGCCCCACCGAGGAAGACCAGCACGAACTGGAAGAGAAGTTCAACATCCCCGACTACTTCATGTCGGACATCAGCGATACCGACGAGAGAGCACGCTACGAGTACGACGACGGCTGGATGCTCATCATCCTGCGTATCCCCTACGTCAAGGAGATACGCTCACGCACGCCCTACACCACCGTGCCCCTCGGCATCATCCACAAACGCGACGTCACCATCACCGTCTGCTACTACGAGACGAACATGATGATTGACTTCGTCAGCTTCCAGCAGAAGCGGGGCGAGGGCTTCACCGACTATGTAGACATGATTTTCCGGCTCTTCCTCAGCAGCGCCGTCTGGTATCTGAAGCGGCTGAAACAAATTAACATGCTCATCGACAAGGCCAAGCGCAACCTGGACCGCGAGGTGAACAACGAGTCGCTCATCGGACTCAGCCGCCTACAGGACTCGCTCACCTACTTCCAGACCTCCATCCGAGGCAACGAGACGCTGCTGTCGAAACTGAAGTTCAAGCTCCAGATTGACGAACTGGACGCCGACCTCATCGAGGACGTCAACATCGAGATGACACAGGCACGCGAGACCACCAGCATCTACTCCAACATTCTGGAGTCGACCATGGACACCTACCAGTCCATCATCAACAACAACATGAACCAGGTCATGCGTACGCTGACGTCAGTCACCATCATCATGATGTTCCCCACCCTCATCGCTTCACTCTTCGGCATGAACCTGGTGAACGGCATGGAGGACAAGCCCTGGGGATTCATCTTTGCCCTCATTATCTCCATCATGGTTTCCATCGGCTGCTGGTGGATATTCCGCCACAAGCGGCTGGTGTAAATAGTTAAAAAACAATAATAAGCAGAAAAAACTTCAAACATACGGGATTCAACTCCGAAGTTTTATGTAACTTTACCGCCTAAACCGCCGTCGAACGAAAGGAGACGACGCTATAAATTATGTGTGTACTCACCAAACAGTAACTTAAAACAGTTAATGATGGACTCTCAAGAGAATGCCCTCGAAACGGGCAAATTGGAAGAAGTGAAGCAGGACGTTCAGGCTCCTGAAGTAGAAACCACCGCTACGGAAGCAGCCGAGACACCGGAAGCACCAGAGACTTCGGAGACACCGGAAACACCGGTCACCCCGGAAACTCCAGAAGTTCCAGAGACCCCGGAAAAGCCGGAAAAGCCGGAAACCCCGGAGACCCCGGAAACTCCGGAGGAACAGGAAACCCCTGAAATCCGCAAGGCCTATGAAACCAAGCAGGAAGTGCTTGAACGGGTGAAGGAGATAGCCCACGGCGAAGAAGTGCCCAGGAAGGACGAGGTGGACTACCTCAAGACCGTCTTCTACAAGCTGCACATCGCCGAGCGCGAGGCACGCCTGAAGGAATACATCGAAGGCGGCGGAGACCCGGAGAAGTACCAGATTACCCCGGACGAGGACGAGAACGTGTTCAAGGCAGAAATGACCCTCATCAAGGAGCGTCGGGCACAGCAGTTCCGTGAGCAGGAGAAGGAGAAGGCCGAGAACCTGGAAAAGAAGCTGTCCATCATTGAGAAGATCAAGGCGATGGTTACCTCACCCGAGGAAGCCAACAAGTCCTACCAGGAGTTCAAGACCCTCCAGCAGGAGTGGCGCGACATCAAGTCAGTACCTGCCGAAAAGGCCAACGAGCTGTGGCGCAACTACCAGCTGTACGTGGAGCAGTTCTACGACCTGCTGAAGCTGAACTCCGAAGCCCGCGAATATGACTTCAAGAAGAACCTGGAGCTGAAGACGAAGCTCTGCGAGGCTGCCGAGCGGCTGGCCGAGGAGGAGGACGTCATCAGTGCCTTCCACCAGCTGCAGAAGCTGCACACCGAGTACCGCGAGACGGGTCCTGTGGCCAAGGAGCTGCGCGAGGAGATATGGAACCGCTTCAAGACGGCTTCCACCGTCATCAACAAGCGTCACCAGCAGCACTTCGAGGAGCTGCGTTCACGCGAGGAGGAGAACCTCCAGAAGAAGACCGCCCTCTGCGAGAAGGTGGAGGCCATCGCTGCCGAGGAGAACAAAGGCAGCGGCGACTGGGAGCGTCACACTAAGGAGATTATCGCCATCCAGACGGAATGGAAGGGCATCGGCTTCGCACCGCAGAAGATGAACGTCAAGATTTTCGAGCGCTTCCGCGCTGCCTGTGACGACTTCTTCGCCCGCAAGGCCGAATACTTCAGGAACCTCAAGGAGTCCTTCCGCGAGAATGCTGAGAAGAAGCGCGCACTCATCGAGAAGGCGAAGGCCCTGCAGGACTCCACCGAGTGGAAGTCCACCAGCGACAAGCTTATCAACCTGCAGAAGGAGTGGAAGCAGATAGGCATGGTTCCCAAGAAGCTGGGCGACCAGCTGTGGGAGGAGTTCCTCGGTGCCTGCAACAAGTTCTTCGAGGCACGCAACGCTGCCAATGCCGGCACCCGCAGCGAGGAGCAGCAGAACCTGGAGAAGAAGCGCAACGTCATAGAACGCCTCAAGGCCGTGGCCGAGGAGAACGCAGAGAACATCCAGGAGAAGGTACAGCAGCTCGTTGCCGAATACCAGGGCATCGGCCACGTTCCCTTCCGCGAGAAGGACAAGCTCTACGAGGAGTACCACGCCATCATGGACAAGCTGTACAAGGAGCTGAACGTCAGTGTCGCCAAGCGTCGCCTGAACTCGTTCAAGCAGAACCTCAAGCAGGTGGCCGAGCGTGGCGAGAACGCCCTCGACTCCGAACGCGCAAGGCTCATGCGGCAGTACGAGGCCATCAAGCAGGAGGTGCAGACCTACGAGAACAACCTCGGCTTCCTCAGCGTCTCGTCCAAGAAGGGCTCGTCGCTCATTGACGAGATGAACCGCAAGGTACAGAAGCTGAAGGACGACATGAACCTCGTCCGCGAGAAGATAAAGGCCATCGACGCGGAGAACGCGGAGAAGGAGTAACGACAGACGCAGAACGGAGAGGCCGGGCCTCTCCGTTCTTTTTTTTCTCACCGACAGGGAACCTCCCTATAACGAAAAAGCCTCCCCTACAGTCTGCACTGCGGGGAGGCCCGTTCATGTTACCCAGAAAATCTTTCTACCTTTGTGGCAGAACATATGATTTATTCGTAAGCATATATCAGTCCGTATTTCTCATGCAGGCGGCGCAG
>CAMHIM010000083.1 GCA_946185225.1 uncultured Prevotellaceae bacterium | reverse complement strand
CTTTCAGAAGTGGGGCGTCCTGTGCTGCCCGGACTTTCCTCTCGTCCCCTTGCGGGAACCAGCGACAAGCCGGGACAGTGCTCTTATTTACCGCGCAAAGGTACAAAAAAAACATTTAACACACAAGTAATTTCGAAACAACGTATAGGATAATCAAAAATATGCAATCAAATACAGCCTTTATTCTTAATTTTGTCAGAATTTAAGCATTGGATTGTTAACCGCAAACGGGCGTTAAGGCTACACGGGAAAGTGTTAAATTGCGACAAATAAGTATGACATTTTGTCGGTTAACAGAAAAATGCCCCTATATTTGCACCCAGAAAGTCAAATCAGAAACAACAACTTATAAACAAACAACGAACATGAAAAAGATTGTAAGCTATGTAACACCAGCCCTTTGTCTGGTAGCCATTGTTTTCTCGGTAGCAGCCTTCAACAAGACCTGCGCAGCAGTTCCTTCCGTCAGCACCGTCCAGTCGGTTCCTGCCGGACAACCCGTTGACCTGACCTATGCTGCCGACAAGGCACTCCCCTCAGTCGTTTATATTAAGAACACACAGAACTCGAAGGTCCAAACCGTTGAATACAGCGACCCCTTTGAGGATTTCTTCAGCGACCCCTTCGGCGGTTTCTTCGGACGCGGCAACGGTAACAACGGAACCCGCAAGCGCCAGGTACAGACTCCTAAGAAAGTAGGTGCCGGCTCTGGTGTCATCATCTCGGCAGACGGCTACATCGTCACAAACAACCACGTAGTCGATGGTGCCGACGAACTGACCGTCACGCTCAACGACAACCAGGAATACTCTGCCCGCATCATCGGTGCCGACAAGACCACCGACCTGGCCCTCATCAAGATTGATGCCAAGCAGCTACCCGCCATCGTCATCGCTAACAGCGACAATGTACGCATCGGCGAATGGGTGCTTGCTGTAGGCAACCCCCTCGGACTGAACAACACCGTCACGGCAGGCATCGTGTCAGCCAAAGCCCGTCAGATGGGGGAAGGCGTCTCGTCCATGATTCAGACGGATGCTGCCATCAACCAGGGTAATTCCGGTGGTGCGTTGGTGAACACCCGAGGCGAACTGATTGGCATCAACGCCATGATATACTCACAGACAGGTTCAAACATCGGCTACGGCTTCGCCATTCCTACTACCATCATGAACAAGGTGGTGGACGACTTGAAGAAGTTCGGAACAGTTCAGCGTGCCATGATAGGCATCAAGGGTAGCGACGTCAACACCTATGTGGATGTGGAGAAAGAAAAGGGCAACGAGGTTGACCTCGGCACGATGGAGGGCATCTATGTAGCCGAAGTCGTTGAGGAAGGCGCCGCAGAAGAAGGCGGTCTGCAGAAGGGCGACGTCATCACCGCCATCGACGGAAAGAAGATTACCAAGTTCGGCGAACTGCAGGGAATTATCGCACAAAAGCGTCCTGGCGACAAGATTACCGTCAAGTATCTGCGTAACAAGAAGGAAAAGACCGTCACGCTGACCCTCAAGAATGAACAGGGTAATACCAAGGTTATCAAGAACGCCGATATGGACGTGCTGGGTGCCGACTTCCGTCCTGTCACCGATGCACAGAAGAAGCAACTGAACATCACCTACGGCCTGGAGGTCATCAAGGTGAGCGGCGGACGTATGAAGGACGCTGGCGTCCAGAAGGGATTTGTCATCCAGCGCGTCAACGACTATGCCATGAGGAGTGTCGAAGACCTGCAGGAAGCCGTCAAGGAGGCCAGCACGTCCAAAGACCCCGTGCTCATCATCCGAGGCATATTCCCAACAGGCAAACGCGGCTACTACGTCGTTCCCCTGCAGAACGAGTAAAATAAGGAGCAACATCATTAAAAAGGTACGCGAAAATTTGGTCAACCGACAATTTTCGCGTACCTTTGCGTTCGCTTTATTACCTATACTCCGATGAGACAACTGAAAATAACCAAGTCTATCACTAACCGTGACAGTGCCGCCCTGGACAAATACCTACAGGAGATTGGACACGAGGACATGATTTCCATAGAGGAAGAGGTGGAATTGGCACAGCGCATCCGTAAAGGTGACCAGAAGGCGCTCGAACGGCTGACAAAGGCGAACCTTCGGTTTGTGGTCTCTGTTGCCAAGCAGTATCAGAATCAGGGACTGTCCCTGCCTGACCTCATCAACGAAGGCAACGTGGGTCTCATCAAAGCAGCCGAGAAGTTCGACGAGACAAGGGGATTCAAGTTCATCTCCTATGCAGTATGGTGGATTCGCCAAAGTATCCTGCAGGCCATTGCAGAGCAAAGCCGCATCGTACGACTCCCTCTCAACCAAGTCGGCTCCGTCAACAAAATCAACCGCATGCTCAGCAAGTTCGAACAAGAGCATGAGCGGCGGCCGTCCATCGAGGAAATCTCCGAGGAGATCGACCTGCCCGAGGAGAAGGTTGACGAAGCCATGAATGTTAACACAAGGCACGTGTCCGTTGACGCTCCTTTTGCTGAAGGCGATGACAACTCCCTTCTTGACATCATCATTAACAACGACTCACCGATGGCAGACCGCCATCTGGTAGTAGAGTCGCTCCGCGCAGAAATCAATCAAGCGCTCAAGATACTCAGCGAGCGCGAACGGAATATCATAGAAGCTTTCTTCGGCATCAACCAACCTGAGATGACGCTGGAAGAAATCGGAAACAAGTACAGCCTCACCAGAGAACGCGTACGACAAATCAAGGAGAAGGCCATCCGCCGATTACGTGAGAGCACCAAAAACAAAATGCTCAAGACATATCTGGGACAATGAAGACATTACATATCTGGCTCGTGGCAGCCATTACAGCCACCTTGTTCTGCAGTCAGGCGACTGCCAAGAACGTCGTAACGAAAACATACATTTTCGGCTTTGCCGCATCGTTCAACGACACCATCGTTCATTTCACCGACATTCAAGCCGTTGACAGCGCTTGGACTGACTCCAAGACTGGTTTCCTACAAGGAAGGGAGAACTACTCCTACCAGTTGAGAAACTATCTTGGCAGTCAACTGCAGATGCCCAAACGCACCTGTATCGTTGTTGCTAACCCCAAAAAGGAAAAACTGGAGAAAATCTTCATCAAGATGCGCCGGCTCTATACTGGCGAAAACAGGAAGAAGAAGAAGAAGAAGGACACTCAGCGTCATTTCGACGTTCGCTACATCTCTTCTTCTGACTTTCATTTTCTCCCCGTCAACATGAACATCGTTGAGGAAAGTGGAGAATAACTTTTTCTGTATCGCCGGTCACACCGTCTCCATCCGCTTCTCACCGTCCGATGCCAACGACATCGGGCTACTGCCGTCATTCGCCCCTTTCCGGATTGAGGAACAAGCAGCGGGACACTTGCTTCTGACACTTGATATCGACGACACACTACGTCCCGCAAGCGAGAAGACCTTCATCCGCAAATTCGACACAGGCAACGGCGACACCTTAGTATGGAAGCTACCGGACGGCGGCTACCAATACGTTATCCGGGACATCCATGACCGAGACTGCTGCCTACTGCTAACCAACGCGGACTTCTCGCATGGTCGCTGCGCCCTGAACGGTGACGCCATCATGCGTTCCTTCGGACTGAACGATGCCTTGATGCTCATCTTTGCCTTTGCGGGAAGCTTTCACCAGACCCTGCTCATTCACGCCTCCTGTGTTCTATACAAAGGGAAGGCATATCCCTTCACAGCCCAAAGCGGGACCGGCAAAAGCACACACGTCGCATTGTGGCTTCAGCACATCCAAGGGGCAGAACTATTAAACGACGACAACCCTATTCTACGGGTTATTGACGGGAAGCCCGTCTGTTACGGTTCCCCCTGGAGTGGCAAGACTCCTTGTTACCGCAACAGACACGCATCGTTAGGCGCCGTCACACTTATTGAGCGGGCACCGCAGAATTCCATAGAACGCCAGTCACCCCTCCAGGCCTTTGCATCGCTGCTCCCCAGCTGTTCCTCCATGAAATGGGATGGCACGGTATATAAGAACATCTGTGACACTATTACACGGATTATAGAGACAACCCCAGTATACACCCTACATTGTCTGCCTGACGCAGAAGCTGCCCACCTATGCCAATCAACGATAGCCAGATAAAAACGCTCCAGATGGGGAATGCGCAATTACTGCCCCACGTTACAGAACTTATACAGGAGGGACATACCGTTACCCTTCCCCTGCGGGGATTCAGCATGCGTCCCTTTCTGGAGGACCAGCGGGACAAGGCATTACTGGCTCGTCCGGACAACATCCATGTAGGTGATGCCGTCCTCGCCGAAATCACCCCCGGGCAATATGTCCTCCACCGGATTGTAGCCATCAACGGCAGAAACGTCACGCTTCGCGGTGACGGGAATCTGGGCAACGAATACTGCTGTCAGGAGGACGTTCGCGCCAAGGCTGTCGGTTTCTACCGGAAGGGCCGGAGCACATTAGACAGCACTGACGGTATAAAATGGAGGACATACTCGGCCGTGTGGACTTTCCTCTACCCTATCCGCCGCTACCTATTATTTATTTACAGACATATCCACAGATTATGAGACAGAAGAACGGATTCCATCTTCGCAATGTATGCGGAGAAAACGTACTTGTTGCAGACGGAATAGAAAACATTGACTTCTCAAAACTCATCAGCATGAATGAGTCGGCAGCCTACTTGTGGGAGAATACGCAAGACAAGGACTTCAATGCCGAAACGCTGGCCAGCCTGCTACAGGCAGAATACGAAGTTGACGAAAAGACGGCCCAGGCAGATGCCCAGACCGTCATACAGCAATGGCTTGATGCCGGAATAATCATGTAAGGCCCAAGCTTACCTCGGGTTGTTCTCCTGAAAGACTGCCATACGCTCCTCCAACAGGGCATACTGGTGGTCTTCAATGAACGATGTGCATACCCGGAGTCCCTCCTGTTCGCTGCCACATGTAACAAGACAGATAGCTGAGACCCCATAGTACATCAGTTCCAGGGCCAGCTGTCCGCTGGTCATTCCCGGATATCCAATGGTGAAGTAGAAACCGTCGGCAACAGGTTCTTCCATATCATGATCATACACGATGTAGAAGCCGTGACGGCAGAAGATGTCCTTCAGTTTGTGTGCCCGCTGCCCATAGACGCTGACCTCCTGACGGAAGTCATAGGTTCCGTCACTGGCAGCACGCAACATCGCGGCCATGGCATACTGTGCCGAATGGCTGGTTCCTGATGACAGAGCATACAGCATACGGGTGGAGAACACAAGTCCGAAAGGAAGTCCCTGATAGCGTGAAGCGAGTGCCGGGTAATGACGATGGAAAAGGACGTTAGAGATACACACCACGCCGATACGTTCTCCAGCATAGCTGAAAGCCTTGGAACCGGAAATCAGCAGCATGTAATTGTCCGTATAACGGGCTACCGTTGCCTGATAAGGCGGTTGGAAAGGTGTTGAGAGGTCACGCCGGAAGTCCATAGCGAAGTAAGCGAGGTCTTCCATCACGACAACGTCATATTTCGTTGCCAGCCGGCCGATGGTCTGCAACTCCTGTTCCGTCATACATATCCATGACGGGTTGTTGGGATTGGAATAGACGATGGCGCAGATGTTGTTCTTGGAAAGATAGCTTTCCAGTTTAGCCTCCAGTTTGGAACCGCGGAAGTCATAGACGTCGAATGTCTCGTACTTCACGCCCATCACCTGCAGCTGCATCTTCTGGACAGGGAATCCCGGGTCAATGAAGAGGACGGTGTCCTTCTGGGGATTACATTGCGAACAGGTAAGGAAGGAAGCGAAGGTTCCCTGCATGGAGCCACAGACAGGAATGCATCCTTCCGGTGCCACATCGACACCGATGAAAGCCTTCACGAACCTTGAAGCCTCTTGCTTCAATGCGGGCAGTCCCTGAATGTCAGGATACGAGTGGGCTATTCCCTCCTGCAATGCCTTTATCTGTGCCTCTACTCCTACTTTGGCGGCAGGCAGTCCTGGAATACCCATTTCCATCTTGATGTACTCCACACCACTTTCCTTCTCGGCAGTGGCAGCCACCTGCTTTACCTCACGGATGGTTGCCTTGGCAAAGTCCTCTATGCCTAGCTGGCTGACCAGTCCGTCAACCAGTTTCTTGTCAATGGGCGTCTCTTTCATCGTTGTGCCTCTTTACCGATAGCCAGGGCCTTGATGTTTGCTTCTACCACAGCCTCGCCCTTACGACCGAAGACCCGGCGAATGGCTTCTTCGAGCTTGTCATACTCGATGCCGAGGGCTTTCTGTGCGGCTCCCAGCAGAATCACGTTGGCAGAACGAGGGACACCGTTGTCTTTGGCTTTCTGTTCGATGTCAAGCATGATGACGTTATCCAGTTTCTTGAGGTCACTCTCGATTACCTGCATATCAGGATAGTTGGGGATGTTCACAAAAGGCGTGCTGGACGTGATGACCCATCCCGTCTTCTTAAGGTAGGGAAGGTATCTCAGTGCCTCCATGGGTTCCATGGAGATGATGACGTCACATCCTCCCAGTGGGATGAGGTCACTGCGGATGGGTTCAGACGAGATGCGGAGGTTCGACTGTACGTCGCCTCCACGCTGTGACATGCCGTGAACCTCAGCCTGTTTGATGTAGAGGTTTTCCTTGAGTGCAGCCTCACCGATAATGGTAGCAATGGATAGGATGCCCTGGCCCCCTACTCCACAAAGTATGATGTCTGTTTTCATGATTTGTTCTTCTTTTGTTTCAAATGTCTTTGTAACGTCTGCATGCACTCGCGGCGCGGGATGATGACCGATGTTCCGTGGTAGTTGATTTCATTGCGCAGCGTCTGTGTTATTTCCTCCATATTCTTCGGCAACGGCACCACCACTTTCAGGTGTTCCTCGGAGAGTCCAAGTCCGCGGCAGATGGCCTCAAACTTATTGGTTCCTGCCGAGTCCTGTCCGCCCGTCATGGCTGTTGTCAGGTTGTCGGAGATGATGACTGTAATATCAGCATTCTCATTGATGGCATCGAGAAGTCCCGTCATGCCGCTGTGAGTAAAGGTGGAGTCGCCTATGATGGCTACGGCGGGCCATTGTCCGGCATCTGAAGCGCCCTTGGCCATTGTGATGGAGGCTCCCATGTCGACACAGGAATGGATGGCCTTGAAAGGAGGCAGGAAGCCCAGCGTATAGCAGCCGATGTCACCGAAGACACGTGCGTTGGGATAGTCGAGCAGCACCTGGTTCAATGCCGCATAGACATCACGGTGTCCGCAGCCCTGGCAGAGCATGGGCGGTCTCGGTGCCACGTCCTCACAGGGGGCGTAGTCCTCGGCAACGGGCAGTCCCAGGGCCTTCTTTAGCAGGTCCGGCGTCAGTTCGCCCGTGCGGGGGAGTTCTCCCGTCAGCCGTCCCTTGATGACGGCATTGCCTGGCATCACGCCGCGCACCTGGTCCTCAATGAAGGGCTGTCCCTCCTCTGCGACAAGCACCTGCTCACAGTCGTCGGTCATGCGCCGTACGAGCTGTTTCGGCAGGGGGTACTGGCTGACCTTCAGCACGGGGAATGGGCATCCCTCGGGATAGCACTCCATCAGGTAGTTGTAGGCAATGCCGCTGGCAATGACTCCCCGCTGATGGTCAGGAGCATCCACGTACTTGTTGTACTTGCTTTCCACTGCCATCTGTTCCAGCAGGGGCTGCTGTGCGGTGACAATGTCGTTGCGCTTACGGGCAAAGGCTGGGAGCAGTACCCAGCTGCTGGCCTGTGCATTATAGTTCAGCTCGTTCTGCGGAGCGGCCTCATCGCGAGTCTCGACGACGGCACGGCTGTGGGCCATACGCGTCGTTACGCGCATCAAGACCGGCAGGTGCTGCTGCTCGGAGAGCTCAAAGGCATCTGCCATCATGTCATAGGCCTCCTGCTGGCTGGAGGGCTCCAGCGTAGGGACCATCGCGAACTTCCCGTAGAAGCGGGAGTCCTGTTCATCCTGAGAGGAGTGCATGGAAGGGTCGTCGGCCACCAGCACCACCAGACCGCCATTGGTGCCCGTCATTCCTGAGTTGACAAACGGGTCGGCACAGACGTTCAGTCCGACGTGCTTCATGCAGACCATGGCCCGCTTGCCCATAAACGACATGCCGAGGGCTGCCTCCATCGCCGTCTTCTCGTTAGTGGACCAACGGCTATGGATGTTACGTTCCTTTGCCACGGCCGACATCTGGATATACTCTGTGATTTCTGTGGAAGGGGTGCCCGGATAGGCATAAACACCGCTCAGTCCTGCATCTATAGCACCTTGTGCGATGGCCTCGTCACCCAAAAGAAGTTTTTTCATCAGTTGTTTACTTTTACAGTTTATGGTGTGCAAAGTTAAGCATTTTCCTCCGAATAAGCAAGAAAAAGAAAGGATATTTGCCGCAAAACGAGCAGCGTGACAACAGCGGTGACAGGAGGCATACAGCAAAAGCCGACTTTGCCCGAAGCAAAGTCGGCTTTTGATTCCTTCAAAGTCGGCTTTTCACCCCTTCAAAGTCGGCTTTTGCACGGAGCAAAACC
>CAMHIM010000082.1 GCA_946185225.1 uncultured Prevotellaceae bacterium | reverse complement strand
GAGGGGTCCCACTTCACGAACAGCTCGTACTCGCCGTCACCGTCGACGTCGCCCACCGAGCAGTCGTTGGGCGAGTAGGTGTAGTCCTGTCCGTTAGGGTAGTTTTCCGTGACTTTTTCCTTGTTAATGGTATTTGTCGTCGTGTAGGGCTTTGTCCTGCCGGCTGCCGGCCGGTCGGTGGCAATGGTCAGGCAGTTGCTGTTCCACGGGGTCACCGTCTTGCTGCGCTCCACCTCCACGCCGTTCACCTTGACGGCTATCTGGTAGCTGGCGCCTCTCACCTTGTCCAGGTAGTTGGTCAGGTAGACGCCCTCGTTGATGACGTCGCCGTTGCGGATGATGTCGAACGTGGTGGTCAGTTCGTCGTCGGTGCCTAAGAGGCGCCAGCTCAGGTAGATGCCGTCGCTGGTGCTCACGGCCACCAGGCCGCGGTCCAGCTTCTCCATCTGGCTGGTGGGGGTGTTCTGTGCGCTGGCTGTCAGCAGGGCTGTCAGCAGCAGGAGGGTAGTGTAGAGTTTCTTCATATTCTGATAGTTTTAGTAATGTTCGTTTTCAAGCTTGGCGGCTTTCGCCTCAACAAAGTCGGCTTTTCGCCTCAACAAAGTCGGCTTTTCGCCTCAACAAAGTCGGCTTTTCACCTCAACAAAGTCGGCTTTTCACCTCAACAAAGTCGGCTTTTCATCCTGGCAAAGTCGGCTTTTCGCCTCAACAAAACCGGATTTCTCGTTCCGGAACTCGGCGATTTTCGGCGGCAAAGGTAATAATAATATAATGTATGCGTACGCACGTAATCAAAAAACACAGCATTTTTGTGTTAAATTATGGGGTTTTTCTCCTTTTTTTCCTTACATTTGCACCCGAAAGCTAAAACTGTATACTAAAACTAACACCAGTGAATATGAAGAAGCTACTACTGTTGCTGGCCGTGATGGCGTCAACGTCAGTCACGCTACAGGCCCAGCGTTTCACCGACAAGCTTGACCGCGGCCTCGTGGTTATCCCGCAGGGCGACAAGACCGGCCAGGACGCCAGCTACGGCAACACCGGAACGGGCATGTTCGTCACCTGGCGCATACTGCCCTCGGAGTATTTCGACACCACGTACGACCTTTATCGCGGTTCGACGAAGATTGCCACCGGCCTGAAAGTCTCCAACTATCAGGACAACGCCGGCACGGCCTCCAGTACCTACACGGTGGTGCCCGTCATCCGCGGCACCGTGCGCAACAAGCTCGCTGCCACGGCGACACCCTGGGCCCACCAGTTTCTGGACATCCACATCCAGCCGGCACTCAACCGTAACAACGTCGACGTCACCAGCGGCTACACCCTGAACGACTGCTCCGTGGCCGACGTCGACGGCGACGGACAGGTGGAGCTGGTCGTCAAGCGTCGCAACGACAGCGGAAACCTGAACACCTCGGGTAACACGACCGACTTCAACCGCCACGAGTGCTACAAGCTCGACGGCACACGCCTGTGGTGGATTGACATGGGACCCAACCTCATGTCCGGTCCCGACGAGCAGTTCGACCTCATCCTCTACGACTGGGACCGCGACGGCAAAGCAGAGGCCCTGATGCGCGGTGCCGACAACATGATTATCCACACCCGCGACGGCAAGGCCATCAAGATTGGCAACATGAACTACTACGCCCCGCGCGTAGAATACACCCATGAGGGTGCCGAGTACCTGCTCTATCTCAACGGCGAGACCGGAGAGCCTTACGGCTGGGACGGCACCAGCGACACCTTCACCCCCATGGCCTACCCGCTGCCGCGCTTCGAGAGCGGCGAGAGCAACTACGCCACCGTATGGGGCAAGAACGACACCGGCCACCGCTCCTGTAAGCACTACTTCGGCGCACCCTACCTGGACGGACGCAACCCCAGCATCTTCCTCGGACGCGGCTGCTACACCCGCCACAAGTTCTGCGCCCTTGACGTCGACCCCGCCACCCACCAGCTCTCGCAGCGCTGGCGCTGGAACTGCTACGACTCCTCCTCGCCCTGGTTCGGCAACGGCTTCCATAACTTCGCCATCGGCGACATTGACATGGACGGACGCGACGAAATCATCTTCGGCTCGATGATGATTGACGACACCGGCTACGGCCTCTCCACCACCGGCTACGGCCACGGCGACTCCCAGCACTGCACCGACCTCGACCCCTACCGCTGGGGCATGGAGCAGTTTGTCTGCCTGGAGTCCACGGCGGTTCCCGGCGTGGCCTACACCAATGCCACCACCTCCCAGAACTACTACGTCTCCGGAACCGGCGGCGACAACGGACGTGCCATGGCCGGCAACTTCCAGAATACCTATCCCGGCTGCGTGGCACGCTCACCGGGAAGCGGTCTGCTGAGTTGTGTCTCCGACAAAATCATCGAGGGCGCTACGCAGATGTCCAGCGACGACTACTGGAACATGCGCATCTACTGGGACGGCGACCTGCTCGACGAGTTCATGGACTCTCCGGGCGTGGAGCGTGCCCCCTGTGTCTATAAGTTCGGCGGACAGACCGAGGTAGGCACCGGACGCGCTGCCTATACCTACAGCCGTGTGTGGCTGGGAAGCGGCTCGCTCAACAACTCTTCCAAGAACAACCCCTGCTTCCTGGGCGACATCCTGGGCGACTGGCGTGAGGAAATCGTCGTCCGTGCCGATGCCTCTACGCTGCGCATCTATACCACCAGCTTCGAAAGCCCCTGGGGCATGACCTCCCTCTGGTACGACCACCTCTACCGCAACGGCATGTGCTGGCAGCAGGTAGGCTACAACCAGCCGCCGCAGACCAGCTTCTTCGTCGGCGAGCTGGAGGGCATCACCAAGGAGCCTCCCGCACTGACCCTCGACGGACGCACCGAGGTGGCTAACGGCGGCACCATTGCCACCACCGACGACCACCTGCTCATCTCCGGCTATGAGAACAAGACCGTCGCCGTGACCGACGGCGCATCACCCTATATCCTGACCGTCAACGCTCCGGCATGGGTCAAGGGCACCGGCTCTCGGCAGGCCACCGCCTCCACGCCCAAGCAGCCCGCGCTGAACATCGAGGAGTTCACCACGACGCTCACCGGCGGTGCCTTCAGCGGCGCCACCCGTCTGGTGAAGCAGGGCGAGGGCACCCTCGTGCTCCCCAGCGTCACCGAGAAGTACACCGGCAATACCGACGTGTGGAACGGCACGCTCCAGTTCGACGGCACCATGGAGTCCAGCCCCGTATGGCTCAACCGCCACACCACGCTCGTCAGCGACGGCGGCGTGTTCAAGGGCGGCGTGAAGGCCGACTACAACGCCACCATCTATCCCGGCGGAAAGAATCACGTGGGAACCATGACCGTCAGCAACCTCCAGCTGGGCTTCGGCTCACGCGTCGTCTTCGACCTTACCGCCGACTCCCGCGACCAGCTGACGCTCACCTCCCTGGCCATCGAGCGAAAGCAGTGGGGCGAGAACGGTGTGTATGACGAGTACGGACCGAAGTACAAGGCACCCGTCTTCCAGCTCAACGTGACGGGCACGCTGCCTGACGGCAAGTATGCCCTGGCCACCGTCGGCACGCTGACAGGCTCTCTCGGCGACATCGTCCTGGAGGGCATTGACGACCGTGCCGTCAGCCTTGTCAGTGAGGACGGAACCCTCTACCTCGTCGTCAACACCGTGCGTGCTGCTGCCGACGTTGTCTGGAACGGTACGGAGGCCAGCAGCGTCTGGGACCTCGGCCTGACGAAGAACTTCCTCAACGGCGGTGTGGTTGACTACTCCGGCATCGGCGACAACGTCGTGTTCAACGACGACGCTGCCGGAACGGCAGTCGTCATGGACGGCTCCTTACGTCCGGCTACCGTCACCTTCAACAACGAAACCAAGAACTACACCCTCAGCGGCGACAGCATCGTCAGCGGAGCCACCCTCACCAAGAACGGTGCAGGCAAGCTTACCATTACCACCGAGAACCGCCTCGGCAGCACCTACCTGAACGGAGGCGTGCTGGAGGTCAACCGCCTGGCCAACAGCAACGGACAGACCTATGCCGCACTGGGCAACGCCGCACAGGCCATCAACATGGCCGACGGCACGAAGCTCATACTTAACGGAACCATCCTCACCGACCAGCCCTTCAACGTTAGCGGCGAGGTCACCATGGAGGTGCCCTCAGGCAAGAGTGTCATCTTCAACAATGCCGTCAATGGCAGCGGAGCCACCGTCAACAAGACGGGCAGCGGCTACCTGGAACTCGGCGTGAACAACACCTTCTCCAAACTCATCCTCCGCGGAGGCTCCATGGCCTCGCAGATAAAGAGCAGTCTCATGCAGGTGCCCGCCACCATCGAGCTGCGCAACGGCACCTTCAGCGACTTCCCCTACCAGAGCTCGGGAGCCTATAACCATGCCAACCTCGTCGTACCGGTAGGCTGCACGGCCACCTTCTACGGCGCTCCGAACTGTAACTACGACGGCTCGCTCACCGGCAGCGGCACGCTCGAGATTCACAGCGGAGGCAGCGGCTGCTTCTACAAGGGCGACTGGAGCGACTTCGAGGGAACGGTGCGCATCGGCATGACCGACCGCACGGTGAAGGGCACCACCGTGGTCTTCAACTTCCAGAACGCCAAGGGCCTGCCCAAGGCCACGCTCGACCTGAGCAAGACCTACGGTAGCACCCCCGTCACCTTCACGGCCAGCCAGGTGGTGGAGATTGGCGGTGTCACCGGTAACGGAACGCTGGCCGGCACGGGCTTCATCATCGGTAGCAACAACCAGGACTTCAATGCCGAGTTCAAGTCGGCGGCTCCCCTCACCAAGCGTGGAACGGGCTACATGAACATCGGCTCCAACACCGGCTACTTCACCGGAGCGGTAACCGTCGAAGAGGGCGAACTCTGGTTCGACGACGAGGACCTCTCGTCCAGTCTCTTCACCGGCGGCCTGACCGTCAAGGGCTCTGGTGTGGCCCGCGGACGCGGTCTGCTGAGCTCGCTGACCGTCGACGAGGGGGGCGAGGTGGACCTGAAGGAAGCTGTCATGGGCAATCCCGGCACCATCCAGGCCAGCATGACGGCCAATGTCCAGGAGGGCGGTCAGCTCACAATGACCGTCAAGCGCATCCGCAACAACAACTACTCGCAGCTGCTGGCCCGCTTCCTCACCCTCAACGGCACGGTGAAGGTGCAGCTGCTGTCCAGCTACAACCCGAAGGTGGGTGACGAGCTGGCTCTCTGGACAGCCACGTCGAGCATCAGCGGTACGCCGACACTCGACCTCCCCGCACTGCCCGAAGGCCTGGCGTGGGACACCTCCGCACTGGTGGATGCTGACGGCAAGGCCCTGAAGGCCGGCGTGCTGAAGGTCGTCGAGGCAACGGCCGACGGCATCGTACAGCATGCCGATGACGTCAGCGGCTCCTACGAGGTATATACCTTCTCCGGCGTGCGTGTGGGCAGCGTCAGCACCTCGCGTGCGAAGGTACGTCCGGCCCTGCGCAGCATGGGACTCAGACCTGGCCTCTACATCGTGAAACGTCAGGGTGACGGACGGGCTGTAACGGAGACCGTGATGATAAAGTAGCAAAAATCAAGGCATAAATGACAAAAATAAGGGGAGCGTATTCTTGGGACGTTCCCCTTTTTTGCGTACTTTTGCACCCGAAGAACATAAAATGAATTCATTACACTACTATTTTTATATTAACCAAAACAACAGATTATGAAAAGAAATCTACTTACAATGGCCTTGGCCATGGTCTTCGGAGTGGGTGCCTATGCCTTTGAGACAGGACAGTACATCTATACGAAGGACGCCAAGCTGAAGGTGACTGACGCCACCAACAAGATTACCAATGACAACTATGCCCAAGCTGGCGGCTGGGTCAGCGAGAACAGCGGCGCCCTGGCTGCCAACTGGCTGGTGACCACGGCTACCAAGGACGATGCCCAAGTGACGGTGCTGCAGAGTGAAGGAGCTACCAACGATGAAGGTACGTACCTGACCAATGCGTGGCAACTGACTACCGGTATCTACGCCCTCTCTTACTGGATTTATTCTCCTTCTGCAGTCACCACCTCTATCACGGCAGGTGGTAACAACTTCGTGAGCTTCTACGTCAGTGCCGACGGTACGACGATTGCCCGCCAGATCAATGCAACGACTTCGCTGGCCGAGGCTGCATGGACTCAGGTGACCGACACCATCCAGGTGAACTCAGAGTCGGAGACCGTGTGGTTCAAGGCTTCTCAGGTGGCTCAGGGAATCCAGTTCACTGACTTCCAGATTGTCACCGTGAAGAGCGTCTACGACACCCGTATCGCCGAGCGCGAACTGGCTTATGCCAAGCAGATTCTGGAGGACGCCAACTTCAAGACTGACTATGCAATTGAAGAAGGATTCTATGATGATCTTGCCGATGCCATCGAGCAGATAGAAGGCTACATTGCCACTGGTGACGCAAAGATGGAAACAGAGACCACTGCTGCAACCTACATGGATGGCCTGGCAGATTATTTGGCTGACTATATGGATGCCTCTACTGTTGATTTGACGAAAAATACATATTTCGGATATATTGAAAATCTCACTAGTTTTCCTAAACAAAACCGTGGTCAAGTAGCTAGTGGCGCGACAACTGGTGGTTTCAAATTTTATGGTGATAATTGGTACCATGGCGAAGGTGCCGACTTTCTGGTAAAACAGATACAAGGCTCTTTCGTTAATGGCCCAGGCTCTGTGGTGCTGACCAACGAGTATATGCCGGCTGGAAAATACTTTGTAATTGCTGAAATGCGTAATGCTGACTGCGGCAATGATTACACCCTTACCTATAATTTAGAGTCGCCCATCAAGGGTTTTGTCGGCACTGACTCTGTTCAACTGGGTACCATTGTGGGCGAGGAATTTACACGTCTCTATTTCGTTAGAGAACTGAAAGAGGGTGAAACTTTTGAGGCTGGTTTCTATTGGGACAACCAAGATCCCAATGGTTCTACTTTCCATATCAAGAATTTCCAGGTGCGTGCATTCGACAAAGATATTGCAAACAACATAACGCGCATTCAAGCATTCGAAAATTATATTAAGCAATGGAATGCTGCGACTGCTGCCCGCACGAAGATGGACACTTATATGAACGCTGAGAAAAAAGTCTATCCGTGGGGACAGAATGAGCTGAAGACCGCATGGGATCAGTATAATCCAATCTATGAGGCGCACGCTGCGTTGGGCTGGAGCCAAGACGGAAAGGATACTCGGGTTGCTTCGGTAGACACGCTGACGAACTGGGCTCTCTATCAAGATATCGTAAGTTACGACACAAAGGATGACGAAACGCAGGTAAGAAAAGAGTATGGCTTGGTGCGCGGATTCCAGAATGCCAACAATGCTATCGCTAATCTCAACAAGCCCTTTGCCGATTTACGTGATGCTATCACTGACGCAAAAGCCGAACGCGTGCTTGGCAAGAATGCCCAGGGCGACCGCGATGCCTTCAAGACTGCTATTGAGACTGCTATCACAACACTGAACAGCACATTGGCTTCCACCACTGACGCCACGCGCGTGGCTGACTCTACGACTATTGATAATGCAATTAAGGCTCTCGCAGCTGCAAAGAAAACCTTTTTGGAAGAAGTAGAGTCCAAGGGAGGTACTACTGTGCTTGCCGACATAGACTTCTCTATCCCAGTTGAAGTAGAGTATTTATATGAAAATGGTTCGCAGGAAGCGACTGACAGCATCTTTACGCTCAGGGGCACTGTAGGGGCTATGGTGATAGATAAAGGTTTCGACCGTTATACTAAAGATGGCTTGGGCTATGCTGTTGGCTATGACAATAAAGAAGCTGTGGCTGGTATGCTGCGTACTGGCAACGTTGAGGCTGTGGTCGACATGGACGGAATTGGCGAGAGTGACGTGGTGACGATATCCTTCGATATCCACTATGCACAGCTTCAGGATAAGAACTATGCTTTCGCCTTCCGCAACGTAGACAATCAACACGTTGCTGGATTCAGCTATCAAGTTAATAAAAACTGGACGCTGACGAGCAACCCCAATGAACTGGGAATCGACGCTAGTAAGATAAACCGTGCAGGTACGAAAGGCCAAACAGACAATGATGCAATCATTACAGCGGCAAAAGCTCCAGGCGCGACTCATTTTGAGATAGTTTTCGACTATGGCAAGAAGATTATCACAACTACACTGAGTAATAAGAATAGTGACAGCCCTTACGTCAGCACAAATACCGAAGTGCTTGCTGCAGAAGAAAATAACACGACAATCGCCAAGTTCGTACTTAGTTCTAATTGTAACAACTCTGCACGTCGCTCTTGGTTCGATAACCTGAAGATCTCGAAGATTAGTGCAGTGCCCGAGGACATCGAGGACGATATCACAGACGATTACTGGCCAGTATCCACTGCCGTCAAGAGTGTGAAGAAGGCTACCTTCACTAAGGGTGCCATCTACGACCTCACCGGCCGCCGCGTAGTGAAGGCTGCCAAGGGCCTCTACATCAAGAACGGCAAGAAGTACGTGATTAAGTGAGCGAAGAACGAAGCTCGCTTCA
>CAMHIM010000081.1 GCA_946185225.1 uncultured Prevotellaceae bacterium | reverse complement strand
ATCCCGCTGGCAGCCATGATGCGTGACCGGCTGGGACTGGCGGTGGCTATCGCCAACGATGCCCATGTGACGGCCTTGGGCGAGAAGGCCTTCGGCTCTGCACATGGCATGAGAGACTTTGTCGTCATCTCTCTGGGACATGGCGGAGTGGGCAGCTGTATCTTCCTGAACGGACGTCCCCACCTGGGCTCCAACGGCTTTGCCGGTGAAGTGGGACACGCCTGTGTAGTGGAAGACGGACGGCAGTGTGGTTGCGGCCACCGAGGCTGTCTGGAAACCTATGTCTCCGCACGTGGCATCCGTCAGACTATACTGGAGAAACTGGGGACGTGGACCGGGCCGTCGTTGCTGAAGAAGGATGGCGACCTGTCGCCGATGGCTGTTGCCAAAGCCTGTGAGGCTGGCGACCCGCTGGCTTGTGAGGTCATGGAATATACAGGTAGTCTGCTGGGCCTCGGATTAGCCAATTACGCAATGGTGCTGAACCCCGAGACATTTATTCTGACAGGTGAGCTGGCTAAGATGGGTGACAGTCTTCTGCAGCCGACCCAGAACAGCTTCGAAAAGTTTGTCTTCCCTAATGTGAAGGGCAAGATAAAGATTGTGGTGTCCAGTCTGGAGGACGACCAGCGTGACGTCCTGGGAGCCAGCGTCCTTGCATGGGAAGTGAAGGAATACTCGCTATTCAAATAGTATAAGAGAAAACGGGAAGTAGATTATGGAAAAGAGTAAGAGCGTAATAGGTGTCGACATTAGTACAGAACTGACGACCTATGCCGTTGTTGACGTTCGCGGAAACGTGCTGGCCAGAGACTGTTTTGAAACATTGAAGTTTCCGGACATCAACCAATTCATTACAGAGCTGGCCAATCGTATCATGGCGATGGTGGAGGCAAACGGTGGCTATGAGAACATCCGGTCGGTGGGCATCAGTACCCCGAGCGGTAATTTCGTCAGAGAAAGCATCGTCAACTCGCCTAACCTCCCGTGGAAAGGTGAAATCCCACTGGCAGCCTTGCTTCGCGACCGACTGGGACTGGCCGTTGCCGTAGCCAACGATGCCCACGTGACGGCACTGGGTGAGAAGGTCTATGGCTCTGCGCACGGCATGAAAGACTTCGTCCTCCTGAACCTGGGTATCGGCTTTGGCAGTTGCATCTTCTCGCGTGACAGGGAGCACTTGGGGGCCGACGGGTTTGCCGGCGAGATAGGCCATACCTGTGTCGTGGTTGACGGACGTGAGTGTGGATGTGGTAACAAGGGCTGTCTGGAGACTTATGTAGGAGCGAAGGGCATTGTCCGCACTGCCCAGGAACTGATGTCGGAAAGTCAGGAACCGTCGCTGTTACGTCAACTCGAACACCTCTCTCCGCGTACCATTGCTGAGTGCTGTGACAAGGGTGACAAGCTGGCCATCGAGGTATATCGCCGTACTGGTCAGATATTAGGCTTGGGGATTGCCAACTATGCATCCATCGTCAATCCGGAAGCCTTCATCTTTGCGGGGGGTGTCTCTCATGCCGGCAAATGGCTGATGGAACCGACGCAGGAGTCTTTTGAACGTCACGTCTTCCATAATATCAGGGGAAAAGTGAAACTCCTCCGTTCTATTCTGGACGACCGTGAACGCGACGTCCTGGGTGCCAGCGCCCTGGCCTGGGAGGTGAAAGAGTACTCGCTGTTTAAGTAAGACGGGAAGTGTAAGTGTCAATAGTCAAGAAGCACGGTGGACGTAGAAAATATCAAGGAAATCATTAACGCGAAAGCCAACCTGAGCACAGCCCTCGGAATGGAGTTCCTCTCCACCCCTGAGGCCGACACGTGCATGGCCCGCATGAAAGTGGACGAGCGTAACCGCCAGCCCTTCGGCTTTCTCAGCGGCGGTGCAACGCTGGCACTGGCCGAGAATGTGGCCGGTGTCGGTTCGTCGTCATTGTGTCCCGGATGTGCCTGTGTGGGCATCGAGGTCAGCGGCAGCCATGTTAAGGCCGTGTGCGAAGGAGATACTGTGACCGCCTATGCACGGCTGCTGCATCAGGGTAGCACCCTGCACGTGTGGCAGGTGGACATTCGTAACTCCGCCGAAGAGCTGATTTCCCAGGTCCGTGTCACCAACTATGTCATCAGACACACGTAGCCGATGAAAGGCTTTGCTCTTTTCCGTCAGCCTTATGGCTCTGTCGCCACCTGGATGGAGGGCCCTGTTGAGGAGCTTCCCTCCTATGCATCACTGAACAGCCGTCAGGGCTTTGTCGTTGCTCCCTTTGTGGTGAGCGACGAAGAGCCGGTACTGCTGATTCTTCCTGAGCGGACGTTGACGGCCCCTGTCAGTCGGGAGTCCTTTACTTTCCCCGAGGTTGTCACCCCGCCGACCGAGTGGACTCAGGTGGAACGTATGCATTATGCAGTCGACTTCGCTAATTTTCATGCCCATCTTCTTAATGACGACTACCGTAAGCTGGTGCTGTCTCGTTGTGTCATGGAGCATAAGTCTCCCTCTCTCTCCCCGTCGGAACTGTTCTGGCGGGCTTGCGAGAACTATCCCCGTCTCTTCATTGCCCTGACCTATACCCCGCAAAGCGGCCTGTGGCTGGTAGCCACCCCTGAGGTTCTTCTGGAGGGGAAGGACGGCCGCTGGCGTACGATGGCTCTTGCCGGTACGGTTAAGCTCTGCGCCAGCCAGCTGCAACAGGACATCCCACAGGTGGACTGGAGCGTCAAGAACATCCAGGAACAGCGGTATGTGGCAACCTATATGATGGAGTGTCTTCAGCACTTCACCAATCATATTACCGAGGACGGCCCTCGTACGACGCGTGCCGCCAACCTCGTTCACCTGCGCAGCGACTTCACCTTCTCCCTTCCCACCCATGACCTTCTGGGCGACCTGCTTCAGACGCTTCATCCCACCCCTGCCGTCTGTGGTCTTCCCAAACGCGATGCCTGTCGCTTTATCCTGTCCAACGAACACACGCCGCGACACTACTACAGTGGCTTCATGGGGCCGCTCGATGCCGAGGGCGACACCCACTTGTATGTCTCGCTGCGCTGCATGAAGATAGAAGGCGACGACTGCTACCTCTATGCCGGAGGCGGTCTGCTGCGTGAGAGCACCGAGGAGCAGGAGTGGCAGGAGACGGAAGCCAAGATGGAGACCATGCGCCGATTGTTGCAAACAGAAAAATAGCTATGTATTCTGACAAGGAGAACATCAATATCCTGACCGCCCTGCTTGTGAAGCACGGTATACGTCATGCTGTGGTTTGTCCCGGCAGTCGTAATGCCCCTGTTGTGCATAACCTGAACGAATGTCCCGCCATCGCGTGCCATCCGGTGACCGACGAACGTTCTGCCGGCTTCTACGCCTTAGGAATGTGTCAGGCGCTGAAGGAACCCGTTGTGGTGTGCGTCACCAGCGGGACGGCACTGCTGAACCTGCTTCCGGCTGTTGCCGAGGCCTTTTATCAGCATCAGCCGCTGGTGGTTGTCTCTGCCGACCGTCCGGCCCAGTGGATAGACCAGCTGGATGGCCAGACGCTGCCGCAGCCCGATGCCCTCGGCCGTTTTGTCGCCCGGGCCGTCTCGCTTCCGGAGCCTGCCACCGACGAGGAGCGCTGGTTCTGCAACCGTCTGGTGAATGAGGCCTTGATGGTCGGCCACGCCCCTGTTCACATCAACGTTCCCGTCTCGGAGCCGCTGTTTGGTTTCCGGACAAAGGAGCTTCCCGATGAGCGCATGATAGAATACACCCCTGCCGACCTCTCCACAGCCACGCTGAACCACGTGTGCCGGATGTTCTTGCACGCCAAGCGCCCCATGCTCATTGCCGGACAGCCTCTGAACGCGTTGATGGACGAGGCAGTGCTGGCTGTTCAGGACGATGCGTCGTACGTCCCCGACTTCGTGCTCTATACCGGCGGCTCCATTGTCAGCAAGCGCCTGAAGCACTTCCTGCGGAAGGCCGGCGAGACATGGGCTGTGAACCGCACCGGCGAGGTGAACGACACGTTCATGAACCTGACCCGCATCATCCAGGGCGACGGCGAGGTGGTGGCTGACATGATACGCTTTAACCTGGAGCAGCAGCCCCATCCCTTTGTCCGGAAGTGGGAAGAGCTCCTTGCCCGCATTCGTCAGCAGACAAGAGCCTATGAGCCTCCCTTCTCCCAAATGGCAGCCGTGAAATACTTTGAGGAACGTCGGGGAACTGCCGTCGTCCATTATGCCAACTCCATGTCCGTCCGTCTGGCCAATATCTATTCCCGCCAGCCCGTCTTCTGTAATCGTGGTGTCAACGGCATTGAGGGCTCACTGTCTACGGCCGCCGGTTTTTCTGTCGTTTCTGGCGAGCGCGTGTTTTGTGTCATTGGTGACCTGAGTTTCTTCTACGACCAGAATGCCCTGTGGAACCAGCATCTCACAGGCAGTCTCCGCATCTTGTTGCTGAACAACGGCAAGGGAGCCATCTTCGACATGCTGCCAGGCCTGGAACAGAGCCCTGCCCGCAACCCTTATGTGGCAGCCGGCCACCGGACTACCGCTGAGGGCATTTGCCGACAGTGTGCCGTGGGCTACCGTCAGGCAGTGACGTTGGAACAAATGCTGCAAGGCATCGACTGGCTCGTCACAACAGAGAGTGAGCACCCCCTGTTGCTGGAGGTGCTCACCGATGCTGCTGCTGACGTGCAGGCCTATAAGACGTGGCTGAATCTTAGTATTTGAAGCTGCTGCCGCCCACGAACTCGCGCATGATGCTGGTGGGTGGTATCTCCTTGTCGCTGACGGGCAGGAAGAAGTGCAGGAACTTCAACAGACGGTGCGCTTCTGCGTACTCGGGGCAGTTTCTGGGCACGGAGGAAAGGATAATTTCGGCATGTGTGCGCAGTACGGCAAACTCGATGTTCAAGGCAGAGTTGAACATGACGTCGGCAGTCTCCTGGAAGGGGAATATCCACTGGTCTTCTGCCTTGCACACGTTCTTCCACTGGCTGATGGTTTCCTGGGCCGTGAAGGCTCCTTTGTTATAGTCGCGTATGATGCGACGCAGCAGACGGTTGTCGCGAACAGGTATCCAGTTGTGGTCGTCCAGCGAGACATTTGTCAGCGCGGAGATGTAAATCTTGAACTTCAGTGTGTCGGCAATCTTCTTTGTCAGTAGCGGGTTGAGGGCGTGGATGCCCTCGATGATGAGCACCGTGTCGCCTCCCAGCTTCAGTTTCTTACCGTTCCACTCCCTTTTGCCGGTGACGAAGTTGTATTCCGGCACCTCCACGCGCTCGCCCTTCATCAGCCGGAGCAGATGGTCTTCCAGCAGGGAGTACTCCACCGTCTCGATGTTGTCGAAGTCATAGTCGCCGTTGGGTAGCCTGGGCGTGTCAACACGGTTGACGAAGTAGTCGTCCGTCGAGAACGACAGCGGGCGCAGCCCGCATGCCAGCAGCTGTACGCTAAGTCTTTTGCAGAACGTTGTCTTTCCCGAGCTGCTTGGTCCGCTGATGAGCACAATCCTCACCGGGTGCTGCTCCCGGTGGTAGCGGCGGTCTATCTCTTCGGCTATCTGTACAATCTTCTTCTCCTGCAGTGCCTCGCTGACCTGTATCAGTTCCGAAGCGTGTCCCCGCATGATGGCCTTGTTGACGTCACCGGCGTTGCTGAGCCGCATGATGATGTCCCATCGCGTCTTCTCGGCAAACATCTCGAACGTCTTCGGCTGACTGACCTTCTCGGCAATCCGTGACGGGTCGTTCCAGTCAGGCACGCGGAGCAGCATACCCTCCTCATAGCGTTCCAGTCCCCACACCTTCAGGTAGCCGGCCGACGGAACCAGCGGTCCGTAGTAGTAGTCGATGGTGTCCCCCAGTGAGTAGTAGTCGCTATATACCTGTCCGCTGGTCTCCAGTAGCTTCACCTTATCAGCAAACCCCCGTTCGGAGAAGATGCGTATGACCTCCTCGGTGGTCGTCTCCGTGCGACGGAAAGGCATGTCGAGGGCGATGATTTCCTGCATGCGCTGACGGATACCGGCTACATCGTTGTCAGTCAGAGAACCGCCCGTCTTCTTCTTGAAATTGCAGTAGAACCCCCGGCACAGCGAGTGCTCGATGAAGAGTTTTGACCCTGGGTACACGTCCTGCGTGGCTTTGTAGAGCACGAAGCAGAGCGAACGTACGTAGGCACGGAACCCAGAACCCTCGCGGGCGTCCAGGAACTCTACGTCGCGGTTCTGGAACAGGCGGTACTTCAGCCCCTGGGAGACGTTGTTCACCTTAGCCGACACCACGGGGTAGGGCAGTCTGATTTCGTCGGCGAAGGCCTGGTAGACGTCCAGCAGCGACACTCCCTCGGGGAAGCTCTTCGTCGCATTGACGTTCTTGCATCTGATTTGTAGCATGTCCGGAGATGAGTTGGTTATTGTCTGCAAATGTACGAATAAGTGAGAAAAATGCCAAGAGAACACATATTATTTTGCCTAAAGTTTTGCACTTTCAGCTTTTTTGTTATGTCTTTGCTGCGAATTGTAAATGAAAGGATTATGAGCCAACAAGCAATAACACAACTGTTAGCAGAATACTTCAAGACGCAACCAGTCTTGAAGGCATGGCTCTTTGAATCGTTCGCCCGTGACGAGCATAGGAAGGAATGCTTTCTTTTTTATAAATACAACGAATTACTCGAAAAACGACCACAGACGGCACAGATTAAACAGACTTTTATTTCATTCGATAGATTTATTTCGTAACTTTGCAGCATCATTATAGATTGAAGTGTTATGGAGAAAAGACAATGGAAGGAAATCCGGAAGTTTGAGGAGATACTCTTCGAGCGTTGTAATGGTGTGGCCAAGATAACCATCAACCGCCCGCAATACCGTAATGCCTTTACGCCACTGACTACGCGGGAATTGTCGGAGGCTTTCGCGCTGTGTCGTGAACTGCAGGACATCCGTGTGGTGCTCTTGACGGGGGCCATGAGTGCCGTCCCTGAAGGAAAGCGGCCGGAGGACGTGAAGCACGCCTTCTGCTCCGGCGGCGATATGCATGTCAAGGGGCGTGGCGGCTACATTGACGACGAGGGCGTCCCCCGCCTGTCGGTACTTGACGTGCAGATGCAGATACGCCGTCTGCCGAAGCCTGTCATCGCCATGGTTAACGGCTATGCCATCGGCGGCGGTCATGTGCTCCATCTGGTGTGCGACCTGACCATCGCCTCCGAGAATGCCATCTTCGGGCAGACGGGACCCAAGGTGGGCTCTTTCGATGCCGGCTTCGGCTCCAGTTACCTGGCGCGCATCGTCGGTCAGAAGAAGGCCCGCGAGATATGGTTCCTCTGCCGTCAGTACACGGCCCGTGAGGCTGAACAGATGGGGATGGTCAACAAGGTGGTGCCCCTGTCGCAGCTAGAGGACGAGTGCATGGCGTGGGCCGAGGAGATGATGGAGCGCAGCCCCATTGCCCTGCGCATGATTAAGGCAGGACTAAACGCAGAGCTGGACGGCCAGGCCGGCATACAGCAGCTGGCTGGCGACGCCACGATGCTCTACTACTTCCTGGACGAGGCGCAGGAGGGTGGCAAGGCCTTCCTGGAGAAGCGCAAGCCCGACTTTGAGCAATACCCCAAGATACCATGAGGGCAGACGTTGAGGAGCGCGTGCTCCACTTCAAACAGCCGGCAGGGACGAGCCGCGGCGTGTATACCACTCGCCGGATATGGCTGGTGACGCTGACCGACGGCGACAGGCGCGGGGTGGGGGAGTGTGCTCCGCTGCCCGCCCTGAGTTGCGACGACCTCCCGGATTACGGGGACCTGCTACGGGCGAAGTGCAGCGATTTCGCTGCTGCCCTGGAAGCGGGCGACCAGGCTGTCGGGACGTTCTTCGAGACGCTACGTGACTATCCGTCCATGCTCTTCGGTCTGGAGACGGCCCTGCTGAATCTCCGGCATGGCGACCGCCTCTTCGGCACGGCTTTCAGTCGGGGCGAGACAGGAATTCCCATCAACGGACTGGTGTGGATGGGCACGTACGAGGAGATGAGCGAGCGCATGGAGCAGAAACTGGCTCAGGGCTTCCGCTGTGTGAAGCTGAAGATAGGAGCCATAGACTTTGACAGCGAGTTGGAACTGCTGGCCAGGATACGTCGCCGCTTCAGCCGTCACGACGTGGAGTTGCGCGTCGATGCCAACGGCGCCTTCTCCTGGGAGGAGGCATTGCACAGACTGGAACAGTTGTCGCAGTACGGGTTGCACAGCATTGAGCAGCCCATCAAGGCGGGCCAGTGGTCGCGCATGGCGCAGCTCTGCCGTGAGTCGCCGCTGCCCATCGCCCTCGACGAGGAGCTCATCGGCGTGAATGCCCCTGAACAGAAACGGCAGCTGCTGGACACCATCCGTCCGCAGTACATCGTCCTGAAGCCGTCGCTTCACGGTGGCATGCGGGGATGCCGTGAGTGGATTGCCGCCGCAGCCCAGAGGGGTGTCGGCTCGTGGATTACCTCTGCCCTGGAAAGCAACATCGGCCTGAACGCCATCGCCCAGTTCTGCAGCTCGGTCTATGGTGACGACATCAGCATGCCGCAGGGCTTAGGTACCGGGCAGCTCTTTACGGACAACATCGATATGGGTTTAGAGATAAAAGGTGACAAGCTGTGGATTTGCAAGAGTTCCTGAACGAATGGCATAACGACAGCCCGACCGTATTGGTACACACCAGCGGGTCGACAGGCACTCCGAAACCGATGTGGGTGGAAAAGCACCGCATGGAGGCATCGGCACGCATGACCTGCGACTTCCTGGGACTGCGTAAGGGCGACACGGCCCTGCTCTGCATGTCACTTGATTATATCGCGGGGAAGATGATGGTGGTACGAGCGCTGACTTGCGGCATGCAGCTCATCACCGTAGCCCCCAGCGGGCATCCGCTGAGTGACACGGGGGGACAGTCCCGGGACACAGGGGGACAGTCCCTGTGTAATCCGCTTCGCTTCTCACACGAGGGACAGTCCCCCTGTGTTCCCAGTGTTGACTTTGCCGCTATGGTGCCGCTGCAGGTCTACAATTCTCTTCAGGTCCCTGAGGAATGCGAGCGTCTGAAGCAAATCAAACGTCTCATCATTGGCGGCGGTCCCGTCGATGCCGCCCTGGCCGACGAACTGGCTGGCT
>CAMHIM010000080.1 GCA_946185225.1 uncultured Prevotellaceae bacterium | reverse complement strand
CACTGGACGGCAAGCACGTCGCACAGCCCCGCCGCGGACTGAACATCGTGCGCAGTGCTGACGGTACCACACGCAAGGTAATCCTGTAGTTACGGACATACATGATAACAAAAGCCGACTTTCACCTCATGAAAGTCGGCTTTTGTGCCCTTCAATGTCGGCTTTTCAAGGCTTCAATGTCGGCTTTTCAAGGCTTCAATGTCGGCTTTTGTTTCTTATCTGACAGTGATGCCGGTCTGCGCAGTCAGCCGGCCGTCAGCGGTACTGACGGTGAGCGTCAGCGTACCCGGCTGCTTGCCGGCCTGTACGACGGCGACCAGCTGACCGTGGAAGAGGCGCATGGCGGGCTGGGTGAAAGGCTCCAGCGACGTGGCGTCACCATTGCAGACGGCACGGAAGGTGCCGGCTCCGCTGACGTCGAACGTCAGCTGGTCCTGTGCATCGGGAATGGGCGTCCCCTGCTCATCGACGAGGGTGACGGTGACGAAGGCCAGGTCCTGGCCGTCGGCGTGCAGGAGACGGGGACCGGAGTCAGCCCCCAGCGGCAGCACGGCAGCGTCAGGGCTCTGCTGGGTCCAGACGTCGAGCTGCAGGTGATGGGGCTTGCCGGCAGTACGCACGGTCTGCTCGCCGGCGGGACGCCCCCCGGCGTCATAGGCGACGACCCGCAGCTCACCGGGCTCGTAGCGCACGTCGTTCCAGCGCAGACGGTAGCGGTCAAGCCGTGAACCGGCGTTCTTGCGGATGCGTCCCTGGCTGCGGCCGTTGACGAAGAGCTCGGCCTCGGGGTAGTCGGTATAGCAATAGACGGGCGTCACCTGTCCCTGACGTGCCTTGTCCCACGTCCAGTGGGGCAGCAGGTGCAGGGTGTGCTCGCGGGTGTTCCAGTGGGAGCGGTAGAGCCAGTAGCGGTCCTTGGGCAGTCCGGCGAGGTCGCAGATGCCGAAGTAGGAGGAGCGCGACGGCCAGTACTCGTCGTAGGGGGTAGGCTCGCCCAGGTAGTCGAAGCCCGTCCACACGAACTCGCCGATGACCCACGGCTTGTCGTCCTGCCAGCGCCAGTCGTCGTCGGGCAGGTTCGACCACGAGCACCACTCCACGTCGTAGCCCGAGCACTGCCCGTCGGGGCGCGTCACGCCGGCCTTCTCGACGACGGGGAAGTAGTAGGCGCCGCGGGTGGAGACGGTCGAGGCGGTCTCGGAACCCAGCAGGAAGCCCTGCGGCAGCTGGTCGTAGGACGACTGGTAACGGTGCAGCCGGTAGTTCAGTCCGGGGACGTCCATCGTCTGCAGGAAGCCCGTCTTCAGCGCATTGTCGGGACGGTCGCAGCCCTGGGTGACGGGGCGCGTGGGGTCGAGACGGTGGCAGAGGTCCTGCAGGTGGGCAGCCATCTCGCGTCCGCCCTTCATGCCCTGCTCGGGAATCTCGTTGCCGATGCTCCACATGACGATGGCGGGGTGGTTGCGGTTGGCAAGCACAAGGTTCTCGATGTCACGGTCGCTCCACTCCTGGAAGAAGCGGGCATAGCCGTTCTTGCACTTGGGGTAGCGCCACATGTCGAACGACTCGGCCATGACCATCATGCCCAGCGAGTCGCACACCTGCATCTGCAGCTGCGACGGCATGTTGTGGGCGGTACGGATGGCGTCACACCCCATGGCCTTCATCAGCTTCACCTGACGGATGATGGCGGCCTTGCTGACGGCAGCACCGAGTGGTCCGAGGTCGTGGTGCAGACAGACACCCTTCAGCTTGCGCGACACACCATTGAGCTGGAAGCCGCCGTCGCGCGAGACGAGGACGGTGCGGATGCCCACCCGCTCGGTGACCTCGTCAACGGTACGCCCGTTCTGCATCAGCTGTACGCGCAGCGTGTAGAGGAAGGGCTGCTCAGGAGTCCACAGGCGAGGCCCGGCGACCTCCATCACGGCACAGGTGGTGCCGTCGCCCTGCACGTCGTCGTGGGCGGCACAGACCACCTGCCCCTTGTCGTCGAGCAGCGTGACCTCCACGCCGTCACCACCCGTGACCCGCGCGGACACCTCGACCTCGGCAGAGCCGTCGGCAATGGCGAGCGTGCGGAAGCAGACGCCCCACGGCTGTATGGCGTCGCGGCCGGTGAGCACGAGCTGCACAGGACGGTAGATGCCGGCACCGGGATACCACCGCGAACTCTCCTCAACGTTCCTCAGGTCCACCTCCAGCAGGTTGTCGCCGGGACGGACGAAGTCGGTGACATCAACGTTAAAGGCGTTGTAGCCGTAGGCCCAGTAGCCCGCCTTGCGCCCGTTGACGCTGACGGTGGGCTCGGCCATGGCTCCGTCGAACATCAGGACGGCACGGCCGCTGAAGTCACGGGGCAGCGTCAGCGTGCGCCGGTAGTGCCCCTCGCCTATCCAGGGCAGCGCCCCGGAGCGGCCGCTCTTCTCGGTGGCCTGCTTCTCGCCGTTCTGCTCGATGGCAACAACCTGCAGGTCCCACTTCTTGTCGAAGGGACCGCTGATGGCCCAGTCGTGAGGTACGGTGACGTCAGTCCACGTCTGACGGTCGTGGGAGAACTGCCAGTGGTCGGTAAGGGTAGTGACGGTGCGCTGGGCCCACAGACCCGTGGTACAGAGGAGCGCAAAGGATAGTAGTGTCTTCTTCATGTCGGAATAGTTTTCAGTATCTGGGGCAAAGATACAGAGTTTCTGCGACTTCCCGCACGTTTTTTCCAAATATGTTTGGTTTTTCCTCCGTTTTGTCCTACCTTTGCAAGGCAATTAGGAGAAAGCATTATGAACGACAGCTTTGACATCAGGGAGGAGCAGTACCGGGGCAGCGGCGAGAAAGACTTCGAGAACGCGCTGCGCCCGTTGACCTTCTCGGACTTCAGCGGACAGCAAAAGGTGGTAGAGAACCTGCAGGTGTTCGTGGAAGCCGCCAAGTATCGCGGAGAACCGCTGGACCATACCCTGCTGCACGGCCCGCCGGGACTGGGCAAGACAACGCTGTCGAACATCATCGCCAACGAGCTGGGCGTCGGGTTCAAGCTGACCAGCGGACCCGTGCTGGACAAACCGGGCGACCTGGCGGGCATACTGACCTCGCTGGAGAAGAACGACGTGCTGTTCATCGACGAGATTCACCGCCTCTCGCCCGTGGTAGAGGAGTACCTCTACTCTGCCATGGAGGACTACCGCATAGACATCATGATAGACAAAGGCCCGTCAGCCCGTAGCATCCAGATAGACCTGAACCCCTTCACCCTTGTGGGGGCGACAACCCGCAGCGGACTGCTGACGGCACCCCTGCGCGCCCGCTTCGGCATCAACATGCACCTGGAATACTACGCTCCCGAGACGCTACAGCATATCATAGAACGCTCAAGCAACATCCTGGACGTACCCATCACCGAGGACGCAGCACTGGAGATTGCCCGACGCTCACGAGGGACGCCCCGTATCGCCAACGCCCTGCTACGGCGCATACGCGACTTCGCACAAGTAAGGGGAACGGGGGCCATCGACACCAAGATAACGAAGGTGGCACTGAAAGCACTGAACATCGACCAGTACGGACTGGACGAGATAGACAACAAAATCCTGCTGACCATCATCGACAAATTCCGAGGAGGCCCCGTGGGCATCACCACCATCGCAACTGCCGTGGGCGAGGATGCCGGCACCGTGGAAGAAGTCTACGAACCATTCCTCATTATGGAAGGATTCATCAAACGCACCCCACGGGGACGAATGGTGACCGAACTGGCCTACCGACACTTCGGGCGTAACCCGTACAACGGAAGCATTATGGAGCCAAACCTCTTCGACGAGTAGTTAAAAAAACGTAAAGTGACAGCCTTTCGAATCAAAAACATGCGAAAGACTGCCATTCTATTTATTTTTTTACTATATTTGCAACGATAAATATAGAATCTTACCTTTATGCACATCGGAAAAAGAATAAAAGAAGTGATGGACGAGCAGGGACGCTCGGTCATTTGGTTGGCTAAGCAGATAGACTGCGAACGTACCAACATTTACAACATCTTCAGCAGAAAAGACATCAACACCAACCTGCTGGAACGCATATCACTCGAGCTAAACCACAACTTCTTCAAAGAACTGTCGGATGGTTTCAAGATGAAGAAGAAGGAGTAACAATAGCAATCTTACATGAAAAAGCCAAAGAAATCCGTTTTTTCTTTGGCTTTTCATTTTTATTGGCGTACCTTTGCCAAATCAATGAAAACAGGAATATTCGTAGGGACCTTCGACCCCTTCACCATTGGACATGACTCCATCGTCCGAAGGGCACTGCCGCTCTTTGACCAGTTGGTCATCGGTGTGGTGGGCGACAATGTGCACAAACCCGGCATGCGCCCGGCAGAGGAGCGCATCAGTGCCATACGCCGGCTCTATGACGGACAAGACAACATCAGCGTGGAACCCTTCTACGGACTGGCCGTCGACTTCGCCCGCCAGCACGGAGCACAGTTTATCGTCAAGGGCGTACGCTCGGTCAAGGACTTCGAGTACGAACGCGAACAGGCCGACATCAACCGTGAGACAGGAGGCATCGAGACCATACTGCTCTATGCCGAGCCCCACTTGGCCAGCATCTCGTCGACCGTAGTCCGCGAACTGAGCCACTTCGGACAAGACGTCAGCAAATACCTACCCAGATGATTACTTACAACACCGAAAACGTAAAGTTTCCACCCATCAGACGCCGGGACACCTCATGCTGGATTAAGGACGTTGCAGCCACCTACGGGAAGAAGGTCGGCGAGATAGGCTACTTGTTCTGCGACGACAATAAAATACTGGAGGTAAACCGAGAGTATCTCGGACACGACTACTTCACGGACATCATCACCTTTGACTACGACGAGGAGGAGGTCCTCAACGGAGACATCGTCATATCGCTCGACACCGTGAAGACCAATGCCGAGAAATACGGGAAGACCTATGACGAGGAACTGCACCGCGTCATCATACACGGTGTGCTGCACCTCTGCGGCATCAACGACAAAGGTCCTGGAGAACGCGAAATCATGGAGGCTGCGGAAAACCGCGCGCTATCCATGAGAAAGACATGCCAATAAAAGGAAAAGGAGAGACAAACACATGAAGATACTCATCACGGGAGCCAGCGGATTCATAGGATCCTTCATCGTCGAAGAAGCCCTGCGGCAGGGCATGGAGACGTGGGCCGCCGTGCGCAAGAACAGTTCCAGGGAATACCTGCAGGACCATCGCATCAACTTCATAGAGCTAAACCTGTCGTCACGGGAGCAACTGAAGGAACAGCTCGGCGGTCATGTGTTCGACTACGTCGTACATGCTGCCGGCGTGACCAAGTGTACAGACAAGAACGATTTCCGACGCGTCAACACCGAAGGCACCAAGAACTTGGTGGAGACGCTGTTGGAACTCCGCATGCCCCTGAAGCGGCTGGTCTACATCAGCAGTCTCAGCATCATGGGCGCCATCAGGGAACAGCAGCCATACACGGAAATCCGGGAGGACGACACACCACAACCCAACACCGCCTACGGACAAAGCAAGCTGGAAGCCGAACAGTGGCTGGACCAGCGGCTGCAGAATACCGGATGCCCCTACGTCATACTCAGACCTACCGGAGTCTACGGACCACGCGAACACGACTACTTCCTCATGGCCAAGAGCATCAAGCAGCACGTAGACTTCGCCGTGGGATTCAAGCAGCAGGACATCACCTTCGTCTACGTGGACGACGTCGTACAGGCCGTCTTCCTGGCACTTGAGAAAGGCATTACCGGACGACGCTACTTCCTCGCCGACGGACAGGTGTACCGCTCGACCACCTTCTCGGACCTCATCCACAAGGAACTCGGACGACCATGGTGGATACGCATCACCGTCCCTGTATGGGTGCTGCGCATCGTCACCTTCTGCGGCGAATGCGCGGGACGCCTCAGCGGGAAACCCACCGCCCTGAACAACGACAAGTACAACATCATGCGCCAGCGCAACTGGAGGTGCGACATACAGCCCGCTGTCAAAGAACTGGGCTATCAGCCACACGTACAGCTGGCCGAGGGCGTCAGGCACACCATTAAATGGTACAAAGAAAACGGATGGCTATGAAGAAATGGACGACATTCCTGTTTGAACTGGAGAAGAAGCCCGTCAAAGGGCTGCTGTCAGCAGAATGGCTCACCATGGGCTACCTCGTGCTGACACTCCTCATCATGGCCTTCATGTACACCAAACTGCCCAACACGGACAGCATCATCAAGCTGCGCGTCAACGTCACGGCATCCATCGCAGCACTATGGCTCGTCTACCGCCTCGTCCCCTGCCGGGCCACACGACTGGCACGCGTGATGAATATCTTCGCATGGCTGGGACTCTGGTACCCCGACATCTATGAGTTCACCCGCGTACTGCCCAACATGGACCACCTCTTCGCGGCTGCAGAACAGGCCGCCTTCGGATGCCAGCCGGCACTCCTCCTGCCAGAGGCCCTGCCCTACGCCGCTGTCAGCGAACCCATGAACTTCGGCTACTGGTCGTACTTCTCCTTTATCGGCTTCGTAGAATTCTTCTACTTCTTCTGCCGATACAAGCAGTTTGACAGAGCGGTCTTCATCGTCATCGGCTCCTTCTTTACCTATTATATATTATACCTCTTCCTACCCGTTGCCGGACCGCAGTTCTACTACCTGCCCGTAGGCATCGAACAGATTACCCAAGGCATCTTCCCCAATATAGGCACCTACTTCCTGGACCACACCGAGATGCTCACCGCACCGGGATGGAGCGACGGACTCTTCTACCAACTCGTCGAGGATGCTCACATCAGCGAAAGACCCATTGCCGCCTTCCCCAGCAGCCATGTCGGCATAAGCACCATCATCATGATACTGGCGTGGCAGACGAAAAGCCGCAGACTCTTCTGGTATATCACACCCGTCTACGTGCTACTGTGCCTCTCCACCGTCTACACACAGGCACACTACCTCATTGACGTGCTGGCCGGATGGGTGACATCCGTCCTGCTCTACCTGATACTAAACTACTGCTACAAACTGTTTTTCCCGGCTAACCGACGACAGGCGCAAGCATAAAGCAAGCATAAAAAAAGGGGCATCGCTATGCCCCAACCTTTGTTAACCTTAAATCTAATACTATGAAAAACACGTTACAAAAGTATAACTTATTCACGATATTTGCAAAAATCTGTAAGAATAAATAGTGTTTTCGTAACACTTTCTTGACGTAAATCAATTCGAAAGAGGCTTTTTTACTCCAAGAAAATAATTTTTTTGTGGGAAAATTTGGCTGGTTTGGAAAAAGTCCATACCTTTGCACATGGATAAAGACATGCGAAAAGCGAGGATTCCGACATCAGGAGAAGTCGGGATTCTTTGTTTTTTTCTGTCGAACAAATAATAAACAGTAAATAAAAATCTACAGCACTATGGCATACATGTCACAAGAAGGCTATGACAAACTGATAGCCGAACTGAAACATCTGGAAGGCGTGGAGCGTCCGAAAGCATCGGCCGCCATCGCTGAAGCACGCGACAAAGGAGACCTGAGCGAAAACTCAGAATATGACGCCGCCAAAGAAGCACAAGGACATCTGGAGGCTAAGATCAACCAGCTGAAACTGGCCATCTCAGAGGCAAAAATCATTGATACCTCACGACTGAGCACCGACTCTGTACAGATTCTGTCCAAGGTGGAAATGACCAATCTGGCCAACAAAGCCAAGATGGCCTATACCATTGTCAGCGAGAACGAGGCCGACCTCCGCGCAGGAAAAATCAGCATCTCAACCCCCATCGCACAGGGACTGCTGAACCATAAGGTGGGCGACGAGGTGGAAATCAAGATTCCACGCGGAACCATCAAGCTGCGCATTGACAACATCACCGTAGGCTAAAGCAAAAAGAAAGAAAATGGATATATTCAGCAAAATCGCCGCTGGAGAGATTCCCAGCTACAAGTGCGCCGAGAACGAGCAGTTCTACGCCTTCCTTGACATCAACCCCGTGGCACGCGGACACGTACTCGTCATTCCCCGACGCGAAGTGGACTACATCTTCGACATGGACGACCAAGAATTGGCCGCCTTCCAACTGTTTGCCAAACGCGTGGCAACAGCCCTGAAGAAGGCCTTCCCTTGTAAGAAAGTGGCACAGGTGGTTCTGGGACTGGAAGTGCCACACGCGCACATTCACCTGATTCCCATGAATTCGGAAGCCGACGTTGACTTCCGCCGGGAAAAAATCTCCCTCACCGAGGAGGAGTTCAAGGAGATTGCAGAAAAGATACAAAAAGAGTTTGTCTAAGCCTGTTAGCTTAGACAAACTCATCACCATATTTCATTCCTACTTCATTCACATACTTACGCAGCAGCGAGGAGGAGTCGCCCTTCTTGCAGATAAGCAGCACGTTGTCCTGCTCCACGACAATAAACCCCTCCATTCCCTGGAAGACGCCAAGACGTCCCTTCGGCAAACGGATAATGTTTCCGCTACACTCCTCCAGCATGACCTGAGAGTCTAACACGACATTGTCGCCATCGCCCCTCTGCATACTCTCATACATCGAGTGCCACGTACCAAGATCGGCCCAACCGAAGTCGCATTTCATGACGTAGGCACGCTCGTTCAACTCCAGCATACCCTTGTCCATCGAGATATTAGGAAGTGTCGAAAAATGTTCACCCATGTAGCGCTGCTCCTGCTCAATATCAGCATCCGGGAACTCCTCGCGCATACGGCGCAAGGCGTCCGGGAATATCTGAATGAAACGCTGACGCAGATAAGAGGCCCTGGCCAGGAAAAGACCCGTGTTCCACAGAAATTCACCGCTCTCCATGAACACCCGCGCAAACTCACGGTCGGGCTTCTCCGTGAACGACTGCACCTTATACACATCGTCCACTTCTGTCGGTTCTCCCACCTGAATGTATCCATATCCTGGTTCAGGCCGCGTTGGCACGACACCCAGTACCAGCAAAAGGTCGTGCCTCGACACAAAGTCCAAGCCCTGAATCACACTGGAACAGAATCGTTCCTCGTTAATCACCATCTGGTCGGACGGCGAGACAATCAGCGTTGCTTCAGGGTTCTGCTGCAGGATACGGCGTGTCGCCCATGACACGCTGGGAGCCGTATTACGGTGGATAGGCTCCGCCATGACATTCTCGTGAGGAATGTCCGGAAGTTGTTCATAAACCAGCCCTTCATACTGCTGTGTCGTACAGACAAAGATATGGTCTGAAGGGAATATTCGGGCAAAGCGCCGGTAGGTTATCTGAAGCTGAGTATGGCCACTGCCAAAGAAGTCAATGAACTGCTTAGGATACTTTTCGCGGCTCATCGGCCACAGCCGTTTTCCTCTACCGCCAGCCAGTATTACGCAATAACTATGCTTGCCTATCTCCATGTCTATTAGATTTAAGTAATTTCTTTTCGGGTACTAAGATAGTTATTCTTTCCGACACAAGCAAGGATATTCATGTTTTTTAGCAAAAACTTTTGCCATTTCGTTTTTTCTTTTTACCTTTGCACCGCTTTTGAAGCCCAGATGGCGGAATCGGTAGACGCGCTGGTCTCAA
>CAMHIM010000079.1 GCA_946185225.1 uncultured Prevotellaceae bacterium | reverse complement strand
CCTATTTACTTCCAAATAAGTGCGTCACCTTTTAACCTATTTTTTTAGTTGAAACATACAGTCAGCAGAAAAAGTTGTTTTTTGTTGTGCTTATTTTGTTTTTTGTTGTATCTTTGCGCAATAATAACTGCACAAATATATCAAGCATGAACACAAGCGACAGTATTGTCATCATCCCGACGTACAACGAGAAGGAGAACATCGAGAAAATCATCCGGGCCGTATTCGGACTGGATAAGTGTTTCCACATCCTGATTATCGACGACGGGTCGCCTGACGGCACGGCGCAGATTGTCAAGGGCCTGATGGCCTCGGAGTTCGCCGAACGCCTGTTCCTCGTGGAGCGCAGCGGAAAGCTGGGGCTGGGCACTGCCTACATCGCCGGCTTCAAGTGGGCACTGGAACACGACTACGAGTACGTGTTCGAGATGGACGCCGACTTCAGCCACGACCCCAACGACCTCCCGCGCCTGTATGCCGCCTGTCATGACGAAGGCTACGACGTGGCTATCGGTTCGCGCTACGTCAGCGGCGTGAACGTGGTCAACTGGCCCATAGGCCGTGTGCTCATGTCCTACTTTGCCTCTAAGTACGTGCGCATGGTGACCGGGTTCAAGGTTCACGACACGACGGCAGGATTCAAGTGCTACCGTCGCCGCGTGCTCCAGACCATCGAGCTGGACAAGGTTCGCTTCAAGGGCTATGCCTTCCAGATAGAGATGAAGTTCACGGCCTATAAGATAGGTTTCAAGCTCAAGGAAGTGCCGGTCATCTTCGTCAACCGCCGGGAGGGAACCTCAAAGATGTCAGGCGGCATCTTCGGCGAAGCCTTCTTCGGAGTCATGAGGCTGCGCTGGGACGGCTGGACACGTAAGTACCCCGCCATCAAGGACTGAGGCACCTACTGGTCAGGATTTTCCACGAATCCCTGATACTTCGGCTCCAAGGCTGACATGACGCTATCGTACGCCTGCCGTAGGGTAGCGTTCATGTTTTCCGTCCCCTGTCCGACGGGATAGATGGGCTGGTGGATGGTAAGCCTCAGGGGGTGCCAGTTGACGAAGTTGAAGCCCCGCATGCGGGGCAGGATGTCGAACGAGCCGTTGATGGTCAGCGGGACAACGGGCAACTGCAGCTCATCAGCCAGGGCAAAGGCGCCCTTCTTGAATGCCCCCATGTGCCCAGTGAAGGAGCGCGCACCCTCTGGGAACACGGTCACGGAGTAGCCCTGCTCCAGCGTCTGGCGGGCCTGCTCGTAGGTCTTGCGTACCTTTCCAGCACTGCGTTTGTCTACCATAATCTGATGCGACCGCTCACAGGCGAAGCCTACGAAGGGAATCTTCTTGAGCTGGTACTTCATCATCCACTTGAAGTTCCGCCCCAGATGGCCATAGATGAGAAAGATGTCGAAAGCACCCTGATGATTGGCAACGAAGACATACGACTGTCCGCGCTCCAGCTGTTCCCTGCCCTCGACGGTGACAGGAAGCAGCAGCACCCGCAGGATGACCTTCGCCCACCACCGGCCAGGGTAGTATCCCCAGAAATGGCCGTCGCCAAGCGCACAGCCCAGCGCTACCTCCAGGGCGGTAAAGATGGTTGCCAGCACGATGACAGGCAGTGCTATCACAAGCTGATAGACAAGATAGAAAGGACGTAACAGTTTTCTCATTATCGTTTTCTTAACGTTATTACTACTATTTCGGCGGGAGTACCGAAGCGGAAAGGTAGTACCCCGCCCACTCCCTTGGTTACGTAAAGTGCACGCGGACCAACATGATAGAGCCCCTCGTATTCACGGTAACGGATGGCGGCAGGCGACAGCCCCAGCAGGGACAGATGCCCGCCGTGGGTATGACCGCTGAGGGTGAGCTGGGCATGACACTGCGGCAGGATGCGTCGGCGCCAAGAGGTGGGGTCATGCTCCAGCATCACGATAAAGTCGCTGCGCCGCACGCCCCACAGCGCGTTGGGAATACTGCCTAACTGGGGGAAGCGTCCATCACCATCGTTCTCCATGCCGGCAATGACGATGGAGTCGCTGCCCCGGCGGATGTAGCAATGGGTGTTCAGCAACAGCCGCCATCCCAGCAGACCCTCCTGTCGGCACACCTCCTCGCACAGCATGGCGCGCTCGTAGTCGTCGGTCAGCCCGGAATATTCGGCGTAGTCATGGTTGCCCAGGACACTATAGACGCCGTCGCGCGCCTTTAGCCGCTTCAGCAGCGGACGTGCCGCGGCTATCTCGTCAGGATGCTGGTTCTGCAGGTCACCCACAAAGCAGATGACATCGGCATGCTGGGCGTTAATACTGTCAACCACCCGCTCCAGCAGCGGGCGACGGGTGCCTGTCAGCGTGCCCACATGGGCGTCGCTGAAGAAGGCTATGCGGTAGCCGTCGAACGCAGCGGGAAGGTCGGCACTGGCATACTCGACGTGGCGCACCTCAAGACGCGTGAACCCGACAAAGGTGCCATAGAACAGGACATACCAGAAGAAGAGGGTAATCGCCCATACCAACCATCGCAGCCATCGCCGGCGGACCAGTCGGCTAAGGAAGAACACCAGCAGCGAGAACAGTGCCAGCAGGACTGCTGCCAGGATGGTATAGGCATCGGGGGACAGAAGCGTCATCAGAATTGAGTTCATCATGTGTTTCCTATGAATTTACGGATTACCTCCACCGGCAGTCCCCGGCGGCGGGCGTAGTCGACAAGCTGGTCCTCACCTACCCTGCCTACCGTGAAGTAACGGGCAGCAGGATGGGCCAGCATGAGGCCGCTGACACTGGCGTGGGGCTTCATGGCTCCGCTCTCGGTGAGGCGGATGCCGATGGTACTAAGATGGAGCAGGGCGTCGAGTACAAAGTTCAGACTGGTATCCGGCAGCGAGGGATAACCCACGGCAGGACGGATGCCCTGCCACTGCTCCTGCAGCAGACCGGCTACGGGAAGCTGCTCGGCAGGGGCATATCCCCAGTAGCGGCGGCGCACCTCCAGATGCAGCAGTTCTGCAGTAGCCTCAGCAAGTCGGTCGGCAAGCAGCTGCATCATCATCTGCTCGTAGGGATCGGCACGGAAGTCGGTCTCCATACCGCTGTCAACAGTGGTGGCAAAGACGCCAACCCGCGAGGACTCCGCATAATGGGGCGCAGAGGACGGACAGTCACGGGGAGCAATGAAGTCGGCCAGACAAAGACACTCGGCACCCTGTTGCTGCCGCAGACACGGAATGCGCCCGCCGTCGACGACGATGTCGTCGCCCTCGCTGTATGCATCATAAAGACGGAAAAGGGCGTGAGTATGATAGGTCTTGGCATAACGCTGCAGCCGCTCTTCTGCCTCGCAACGCAGCAATTGCTGGTCGTCGACAGGCTTCCCGCTCATCCCCCATGCATGATAGAAGTATATCCAATTGATATATGGGGCTACGTCCGCTATGCTATAGGTGAGGGTCATGGTCGTGACAGAACTTTATTTCCTGGCCCAAGGAGCCCTCTTGCACCTTGCCCTGACAATATACAAGGGTTCCGTTGCAGTAGGTCTGCTCCACACGCCACTGGTACTGATGGCCCTCCACCGGGCTCCACCCACACTTGCTCTGGATGACATCGGGGGTAACCGTCCAGGGACTGTCGGGACGCACAATGACGAGGTCCGCCTGATAGCCCTCACGCAGGAAACCGCGCTGGCACACGCCGAAGAGGCGGGCTGGACGGTGGCACATCAGCTCTACCAGGCGCTGAAGCGGGAGTACGCCCTGGTCAACCAGCTCCAGCATAGTGACAAGCGAGAACTGCACCATAGGCATGCCCGAGGCCGCCCTGGCACAGCCGCCCTGCTTCTGCTCCAGCAGATGAGGAGCATGGTCGGTGCCGACAACGGCTATGCGCCCATCGGTGAGTGCCCGACGTAGCATGAACTGGTCAACGGGACTCTTGATGGAGGGATTAACCTTGATACGCGCACCTAACCGCTGGTGGTCGAGCATAGTGAAGTAGAGGTGACCCACGGTGGCCTCTGCCGTGACGAGCGGGTCGTCAGGGGTAAACAGTTCCAGCTCCTCGGCTGTTGACAGATGGGCAACATGCAGACGCGCGCCGTGTCTGCGGGCCAGGTCCACGGCCTTACGGGTAGAGACGAGGCAGGCCTCCTCGGAGCGGATGAGGGCATGAAGTTCCACCTGCGGGTCGTCGCCCCATGCCTTCCGGGCTTCCGCCATATTGCTGTTGATGATGCCGGTATCCTCACAATGGGCCATGAGCGGCAGACGGGCAGATGAGAAGATGCGCTCTAATGCCGCATCACGGTCAACCAGCATGTTGCCCGTTGAGGAACCCATGAAGACCTTTATGCCAGGAATGCGCGAAGCGGGAAGCTGCGGGAAGAGGCCGGCATTGTCGTTGGTGGCCCCGAAGAAGAAGGAATAGTTGACCAGACTCTTCCGGGCCGCCAGGGCGAACTTCTCGCTGAGAGCCTCCAGAGAGGTGGTCTGCGGAACAGTATTGGGCATGTCAAAGTAGCTGGTGACGCCGCCGGCAGCAGCAGCGCGGCTCTCGCTGGCAATATCGGCCTTGGCCGTCAGGCCCGGCTCGCGGAAGTGGACGTGGTCGTCAATGATTCCCGGCAGTACGTAGCATCCCGAAGCATCAACCACACTGTCGGCTGCTACTTCGGGATGGTTCTTTCCACGGATAATCCGGGTTATCTTCTCGTCTTCAATGACCAAGGTGCCATTGAACACACATCCTTCATTGACAATCTTTCCTCCCTTGACAAGTGTAATCATCGGATGGAGTCTGTCGGTAACTGGGAGGATTGCATCCCCTGTTGCTGCTGGATTGCCTGATCGGCAGGGGTATCAAGCCCGCTTTGGCGTGCCTGAATGCCAAGGGCCGTCTGATAGTAGTCCTTCACATACGGGTCGTTCTTGAACTTATCCGTCGCCTTGCTCATGATGTCCTCAATCTGCGGAGTCAGCACAGGATAGGGATAACCGGCAGTAATCATCATGAACACACCGGGACCCAGCACGTTGTCAAAGTTCTCTATGATGAAGTGGGTAACCAGCGAGTCCTCCCGCTGGGCGATGACGGCGGCCTCCATGGACAGCTGGCGGTTGATGACCTCCTCGTCAATGCCGTCCAGCATCATCTGGCTCTGCTTGTGCGACAGTTCCTCCATCTCGTTGTCCAGCTGGTTGTGCAGTTTCATGAACTTATACAGCAGCTCGTTCATGGGTGTCCCACTGACGCTCTGGGCCACCTGGTCGAGCTTGATGCGGATGTCTCCCTGCTCGAGCACGATGGGCATGAGGCTCTTGTCGTCCATGAAAAGACTGGCCATACGCACGGTATCAAGCGTACCTGAAAAGTGGAACTGTCCGTGAACAACCTCACAGGAGTCAATGTTCGTCAGTTCCTTGTTCTTAATAGCCTTCAGGTAGAGTTTGCTGCCGTCGAGTGAGGAAATGGACGATGAGCCTTGAACGGAATACTGCTCCGAACAGGACGCCATGAAGCCGGCAACAAGCATCAACGCGAGGTATAGGGTTCGATTCATAGACATTTGGTTTCGCTTAACATAGCGCAAATGTACAATGTTATACTGAGGTACGGAAAAAAATTTGCACATCTTAAAACAAATGCGCACACTTTTATAGTTTTTTTGCCTCTCGCTCCAGTTCGTGATTGATTCTATGGACAGAATAAAGTTGCAGGACTGCCGCAATGAGGAGTGTCACGACCCACCTCTGATAGACGTATTGGAGATAAGTCACCTGGCTCAAGCCGAGGGGGTTTCCCTGACTGGCGAACATCAGTACCGCCGAGACCAGGAAGAAGAGGTCGCTGAGGAGCATGATGCGTCGCAGACGGCGGATGGTGAAGTTGCGGCCTTCATAGTGCTGCAGCATCTGCATGGCCGTAAAGGCCAAAGCGCCGACGGAATAAATATAAGGTGCGATACCCCAGCGGAACATGGAGGCACCGGCACCGACGACCATTAACAGGCCGCCAATCAGAAAGACAAAGTTCTGGGCACGGGTCAGTTCTTTCATCACGCTATTACCTTTCGTCATCACTCAATACAAAGATGTCCTCATCGTCTGCCTTCATGAAATAGCGTTCCCGGGCTATCTTCTCAATGGCTTTCGGTGTACTGTCCAGATACTCTATCTGCTGCTGGTTGCGGCGGTGCTGTTCGGCATAATTGCTTATGTCCTTGTTCAACTCACTGATGCGCTGCTTATGCTGAAGATGCCGCCACACACTGTTTTCGTCGAGGAAGCCCACGATGAGGACTCCCAGTATGATGGTAACGACATACTTCATATACCACAGCCGCCAGATGCGGACAAACACTTGCTTCATTCGCTTCATATGGTTCTTTCTATGCTAATTTCAGGTCGAACATTTCACACAACTTGCCCACCGTCGGGCGGTTCTGCCTCATTGTCTCTAACTGCTCACGGCGCGTCAGTAGTTTCTCCTGTTTCTGGGGCTCTGCCACCCGGAGGGTCAGTGTGATGTTTGCATTACGAAGGCGCGTCTTCAGCGTGGAAAGGATGTTACGCTGAATCTTCTCCAGTTCGTTTTTGATGATTTCGTTGCTGACAACCACCTCTACTGCCGGGAATTCGCCGATGACGGGCACGATACTCTTCATGCGGTTGGCGATACCGATATACTCCTGAGGCATGCGGTTGCACATGGAGAGCCACTGGAATTCCAGGTCGTCCTGGGTAAAGTTCTTCTTCTCGCCGTCTGACTTCTCATTGTCGGCAACATCCGGTAGTGTGTTGACAATCTGCGAGGATGTTGGCTGGCGCAACCTACTCCATGACTGGGTGATGCTTGACACCTTCAGCTTCTTTGGCGGAGCCGAAGGGGACTGGGTTGCTGCAGAGGGGCTTGCCTGAACGGCGGGGCGGGGCTGACTCGGCGTCACTGCCGCGGCCACCTGCGGAGCCGCTTTCTGGGGCTGTGACTGCTGTATCAGCAGCTTAAACAGGGATTTCAATCTTCTGGGCTGACGCCCACTGGCAGAACCGGCCGCCGCGGCATCGCCGTCTTGCGGCTGCGTAATCTGCGCCACCTCAATGAGGGTCAGCTCCACCAGCAGCCGTTTATTGCTGGACTGGCGGTAGTTGACGTCACACTGGTTCATCAGCCTAAGGGCCTGATAAAGGAAGGGCGTCGGACATTGCTTTGCCTGTTGTTGATAGCGTTCGCGGGCCTGTTCGCTGACCTCAAGCAAGGGTAGCGTCTGCGGGTCCTTGGCCATGAGGACGTTACGCACATGCTTGGCCAGTCCCTGAACAAGCAGACCACCGTCGAAGCCGCTGTTGATGATTTTGTTAAGCAGCACCATGACCTCAGGAACCTTGTTCTGCAGGGAGAAGTCAATAATGCGGAAGTAGTTCTCGGTGTCAAGTACGTTCAGGTCATCAATGACTTTCTGGTAAGTGATATTTCCCTGACAGAAGGAAACTGCCTGGTCAAAGATGCTCAGTGCGTCACGCATCCCACCGTCTGCCTTCTCGGCAATGACAGCCAGTGCGGCCTCTTCGTACTTCACACCCTCCTTCTCTGCAACATGTTTCAGGTGCGCAATAGTGTTCTGCACCGTCATGCGCTCGAAGTCATATATCTGGCAGCGGCTCAGGATGGTCGGCAGAATCTTGTGCTTCTCGGTAGTGGCCAGGATGAAGATGACGTGTGCGGGCGGCTCCTCCAGCGTCTTCAGGAAAGCATTGAAGGCCGATGTGGACAGCATGTGCACCTCGTCGATGATGAACACCTTGTACTTTCCCACCTGCGGTGGTATGCGCGTCTGCTCCATCAGCGTTTTGATATGCTCCACCGAGTTGTTCGAGGCGGCGTCCAATTCAAAGATGTTCAGCGAGCGCTGCTCGTTGAACGCCTGACACGACTCGCACTCGTTACAGGCCTCCCCGTCGGTGGTCGGGTTCTGACAATTGATGGCCTTCGCAAAGATACGGGCACAAGTGGTCTTCCCCACCCCGCGCGGGCCGCAGAACAGATAGGCATGCGCCAGCTTGCCCGACTTGACGGCATTCTTCAGCGTCGTGGTGAGGGCAGCCTGCCCCACCACCGTGTCGAACGACATCGGGCGGTATTTGCGCGCCGAAACAATATATTCCATAAGTCACGTTTTGGTTTTAAGTTGCAAAAATAATCTTTATTTCTCAAAACACCAAAGAATAAAACGCAAATTATCGAAGAAAAAGTCGGTACAGTTACCTGTCGTTTCAATGCCGGCGGCATTCTATAGACTTCTATGATGCGCTTTGCGGTCTGAATAAAGCAAACCGCCTCATCATATCCTATCTTATATTAACGGCATGCCCAGTTCCTTGCACTCACGGCGCATGTCCTCCGGCCATATCGAGGCCTGTATTTCGCCGATATGCGCCTTGTGGAGCAGCACCATACACAGACGACTCTGGCCAATGCCGCCGCCGATAGACAGCGGCAGTTTGTCGTTCAGCAGCTGCTGGTGGAAGTACAGTTTCTCGCGTTCCTCCTGTCCCTCTATCTTCAACTGACGGAGCAGCGACACCTTGTCGACGCGGATACCCATAGACGACAACTCGAACGAGCGGCCCAGCACCGGATACCATATCAGGATGTCACCGTTCAGTCCCATGCGGCCATCCTCAGCCACCGACGACCAGTCGTCATAGTCCGGGGCACGCCCATCATGCTTCTCACCGTTCGACAGCTTGCCACCTATACCTATTATAAATACGGCACCATAAGCCTCACAGATGGCATCCTCACGCTCCTTCGGAGTCTTGTCAGGATACATACGCAGCAACTCCTCACTGTGGACGAAGTGAATCTTCTCCGGCAAGAAGGGCTTAATCTGCGGATAAGTCTCGCAAGTCAGGTACTCCGTCCTGCGGATAGCCGCATAGATGCGCGTCACCACGTCCTTCAGGAATGCCAGCGTGCGGTCCTCCTTGCGGACAACGGCCTCCCAGTCCCACTGGTCAACATACAGCGAGTGCAGGTTGTCCAGTTCCTCATCGGCCCGGATGGCGTTCATGTCGGTATAGATGCCATAGCCCGGCTCAATGCCGTATTCAGCCAGCGACAGCCGCTTCCACTTAGCCAGCGAGTGAACCACCTCAGCACATGCGTCGCCCAGGTCCTTGATGGGAAACGTCACAGCCCGCTCCACACCGTTCAGGTCGTCATTGATGCCCAGACCCTTCAGCACAAACAGCGGTGCCGTCACTCGGCGCAGCCTCAGTTCAGTAGACAGGTTTGCCTGGAAAAACTCCTTGATAAGTTTGATACCCTGTTCGGTCTGTTTGGTATCAAGCAGTTGCTCATAGTTTATGGGTTCGATTAGCTTGCTCATGTTCTTTTTGTCATTTTGCGCATGCAAAGGTACAAAGAATAAATGAATATGCAAGAGAAAAGCAAAAATATTTCGCAAAATGTCACAAAAACCACCTACATCATTACACAAGAAAGGTATTCTCCGCCTCTCAAGCATCCCTTCTTCCACAAAAAAGCGCTTTCTCCACCCAAAAATTTGTCTGTTTCAAGATTTCTTTCTACCTTTGCATCCGCAAAAACAATAACGGTCCCGTAGCTTAGCTGAATAGAGCGTCAGATTCCGGTTCTGAAGGTCTTGGG
>CAMHIM010000078.1 GCA_946185225.1 uncultured Prevotellaceae bacterium | reverse complement strand
GAGCGTTTCCTGAACCCCGACCGTATCTCGCTGCCTGATATTGACACCGACTTCGACGACGACGGCCGCGGCCGCGTGCTGAAGTGGGTAGAGGACAAGTACGGTCATGAGAACTGTGCCCACATCATCACCTATGCCTCGATGGCTACGAAGAACTCCATCAAGGATGTGGCACGTGTGGAGAAGCTGCCGCTGGCTATCTCAAACGCACTCTGCAAGGCCATTCCTGACCGTCTGCCTGAAGTGAACGGCAAAACACCGAAGATGAACCTATCAAACGCCATCAAGGCCGTCCCTGAGTTACGCGATGCTGAGGCATCTGCCGACCCTGTGCTGGCTAATACCATCAAGTATGCCAAGATGCTTGAGGGCACCGTGCGCGGCACTGGCATTCACGCCTGCGGCTTCATCATCTGCCGTGACCCGATTAGCGACTGGGTGCCTGTCAGCACTGCCGATGACCCGGACTTCAAGGATACCAAGACCAACTGTACGCAGTATGATGGTCACGTTATTGAGTCCACAGGTCTTATCAAGATGGACTTTCTTGGTCTGAAAACCCTTTCGGAGTTGAAAGAGGCATGTGCCAATGTGAAGCAGACCCTCGGTATTGAGGTGGACCTCGACACTATTCCCATTGACGACCCCAAGACCTATGAACTCTATCAGCAGGGACGTACTGTCGGCACCTTCCAGTTTGAGTCTTCCGGCATGCAGAAATACCTGCGTGAGCTGAAACCCACCGTCTTCGAGGACCTTATCGCCATGAATGCCCTCTACCGTCCGGGGCCCATGAAGTACATCCCGCAGTTCATCAACCGCAAACACGGACGCGAGGCCATCACGTATCCCATCCCCTGTATGGAGAAGTACCTGAAGGATACCTACGGCATCACTGTCTATCAGGAGCAAGTCATGTTGCTGTCGCGCCAGCTGGCTGACTTTACTCGCGGCGAGAGTGACGCCTTGCGTAAGGCCATGGGTAAGAAGAAGATAGAGATAGTCAATGCCATGAAGCCCAAGTTCATTGAAGGCGGAAAGAAGAACGGTCATGACCCAGAAGTGCTTGACAAGATATGGCACGACTGGGAGGACTTTGCCTCCTATGCCTTCAATAAGTCGCATGCTGCATGCTACTCATGGGTGGCCTACCAGACTGCCTACATGAAGGCCAACTACCCTGCAGAGTATATGGCTGCCATCATGACCCGTCGCCGTGACCAGATAACGGAAATAACGAAACTCATGGACGAGTGTAGGCAGATGGGCATTGCCACGCTGGGCCCTGATGTCAACGAGTCGTACCAGAAGTTCGGCGTAAACCAGAAGGGAGAGATACGCTTTGGTCTGGCAGCTATCAAGGGTATGGGCGACAGTGCCGCCCTGGCCATCATTGACGAACGCCAGAAGAACGGCGCCTATAAGGACATCTTCGATTTCGCCCAGCGCGTGCCTTTCTCCAGTGTCAACCGTAAAGCTTACGAGTCGCTTGCCCTCAGTGGTGGCTTTGACAGTTTTGGCATCCGTCGTGAGGCCTTCTTCGCTGAAAACAGCAAGGGTGAAGTGTTCCTTGATACCTTGGTACGCTATGGTCAGCGCTACCAGCAGGAACAGGCTGAGGCCCAGACGTCGCTCTTTGGCGCTGAGGAAATCGAGATAGCTACGCCTCCCATTCCTAAAACCGATGTGCGCTGGAGTGACATTGAGCGACTGAACAAGGAGCGTGCCCTGGTAGGAATCTACCTCTCGGCCCACCCCCTTGACGAGTTCAGGGTCGTCCTCGAAACCCTCTGCAATACCCGTTGTGACGAACTGGCAGACATCCAGCAGCTGGGCAACCGCGGCTCTGTTACTTTGGGCGGCATTGTTACGAGTGTCCGTTCGTCGTTCACCAAGAATAGTAAACCATGCGGCTTTATTATGCTTGAGGACTTCTATGGCGGCGGTGAACTGGCCCTCTTCGGCGAGAGTTGGGGCCGCTGGAGCGGTATGTTTACCGAGGGAGCTTCCGTTTATGTTACAGCTAGCGTGCAACCGCGTTACCGCGATAGTGAAGTGCTCGACCTGAGAATCCTTAACGTTGAGTACTTGCAGACAGTAAAGGAGAAAAACATTGAAAGTATCACGATTACTCTCAATGCCGACCTGCTGGAGGAGAAAGACGTCGACGACCTTGGCGAGATTGTCCGTGAGTCACCGGGAAAGACCCGCCTCTATTTCCAGCTGTGCGATACGCAAGGGAAGCATCACGTACTGTTGGTCTCCCAGAACCGGCTGGTGGATGTCCGGCATGCATTGATTGACTATATCGACACCCATGAAGGGATGGAATACAAAATCAATTAAGAATAAAGAGTGAGTAGCTGGCACGATATTTGCAAAAAATCCAATAATAAACCTCAAAAACAAAAGAATTATGGAAGTACAAATCACAAGCGAGAATTTCGAGAGCCTGAAGAATGGTTCACAACCCCTGGTCGTTGACTTCTGGGCTACCTGGTGTGGCCCCTGCCGTATGATTGCCCCCGTGATAAGCGAGCTGGCCGAGCAGTATGACGGTAAGATTGTTGTCGGCAAGTGCGATGTTGAGGAGAATGAGGACATCGCCATGGAGTTCGGTATCCGTAACATCCCCACTATTCTGTTCTTCAAGGGCGGTCAGGTGGTCGACAAACTCGTAGGAGCCGTCGGCAAGGCCAAGATGGAAGAGAAGTTCCAGTCACTTTTGTAGTCATGGCAAGCATTGACGACGAACTCCTTCTGGACGAGCAGGAGAACCGGCGGGAGTTAGACTATATCAAGTCGCATCTCTCTTCTGAGATTCGTCCGCACTTCAGTGACGATGACATCTACTACCTCATGGATGCCATTGTCGACTACTACTATACCAGCGGTGTGCTGGAGAGTGCCGACGACGAGGTGGAACTTGATTTGCAGCAGGTTGCTGATGCCGTCGCCGCTCAGGCAAAGAAAGACGGACAGGGCACCTTTGACCCCCAGGAAGTTTTCTTCGTCGTTCAGGCTGACCTGGATTTCCAGGAAGAGGAAGTGGGTGAGTGACTACTCACGGGAGTTTACCATGTGACAACAATAATGCAAGGGTGGCAGCAGTCTTCATTGACTGCTGCCACCCTTGTCTGTATATCGTAAGCTCTGGTCTTACGCCGTCACCCTGCGACTACCATCGGGCTGTTGTTCGATGTGGACGCGGACGGCATCGTCGGGGAGTAGTTCCTCAATGAGTTCAGGCCACTCGATAAAACAGAGAGAACCGCTGTAAAAATAGTCTTCGTACCCCATGTCATAGACTTCTTCCAGTCGTTTGATGCGGTAGAAGTCAAAGTGGAAAACAGGGGTTCCGTTGCCGTCAGTATACTCGTTGACGATGGCGAAGGTAGGCGATGTAATGACGTCGTCGACGCCCAGTTCCTCGCAGATGGCCTTAATGAATGTGGTTTTTCCAGCACCCATGTGGCCGTAGAAGGCGAAGACGCGTCGGTCACCTATTTGACTGATAAACTGGCGCGCGGCATTGCGAATGTTCTCTAAGGTGGTTATCTGAATGTCCATATGTCTTGTTTTTTGTCTTTGTTGCGGATTATCGTTTCTTTCCTGTCAGCGTGACGACGGGTATGAGCATCTCCTCCATTGAGATGCCGCCGTGCTGGAAGGTGTCTTTGTAGTAGCTGACATAGTAGTTGTAGTTGTTGGGGTAGGCGAAGAAGGAGTTGCCGATAGCGAAAACGTAGCTCGTCGAGAGGTTAGGGGAGGGCAGCTGTGCCTTCTGCGGTTCACGGATGACGAAGAGGTCCTTGGAGTCGTAGCCCAGGTTCTTGCCCAGCTTGTAGCGTAGGTTGGTATTGGTGTTGCGGTCGCCGACAATTTTGACAGGACGGGTACAACGGATGGAGCCGTGATCAGTGGTGACGATAACGCGGTAGTCGGACTGTGCCAGCTGGCGGAAGAAATCGGCGATGACGGAGTGTCTGAACCAGGAGAGGGTGATACTGCGGTAGGCACTCTCGTTGTTGGCTAATTCACGGACCATTCGACTCTCTGTGCGCGCGTGACTGAGCATGTCGATAAAGTTGAAGACAACGACATTCAGGTCGTTTTTCTTCAGCTGCGGGAACAACTGCATCAGCCGGTCGGCGTCCTGTGACGTATTGACTTTGTGGTAGGAGAATGTGTTGTGGCGGCGGTAACGGTCCAGCTGTGTCTGGATGAGCGGCTCCTCGTTCAGGTTCTTTCCTTCCTCGGAGTCTTCGTCGACCCACAGGGAGGGGAACATCTCGGCTATCTTGTTGGGCATGAGGCCCGAGAAAATGGCATTGCGTGCATACTGTGTGGCAGTTGGAAGTATGCTGTAGTACAAATCCTCGTCGATGTCGAACTGGTCGCCTATTTCACGAGCCAGCATGCGCCACTGGTCGTAGCGGAAGTTGTCAAGCACGACAAGACACACCTTCTCACCGGCGGTAAGCAGCGGGAATACCTTGCTCTTGAAGATATCAGGAGAGAGCATAGGACGGTCTGTGCTGCCGGTAATCCATTCCATATAGTTCTTCTTGACAAACTTGGCGAAACCCAGGTTGGCCTCTTCCTTCTGCATTTGAAGCATCTCGCCCATCTGTGAGTCAGTGGACGACAGTTCCAGTTCCCAGTGGACGAGGCGCTTGTAGACGTCTATCCAGTCCTGCCACGTGGTGCAGTCCATGATTTGTAGGGCTATCTGTTGGAACTGCTGTTGGTATTGGCTCTGCGTCACCTCTGTCTCTATCTCGCGACGGTGGATGTTCTTCTTGAGCGTCAGCAGTATCTGGTTGGGGTTGACGGGCTTGATAAGGTAGTCGGCAATCTTCTGTCCGATGGCCTGTTCCATGATGTTCTCTTCCTCGCTCTTGGTAACCATGACCACGGGCAGCGAGGGATGCAACTCCTTGATGCGCTGGAGAGTCTCCAAACCGCTAAGGCCAGGCATCTGCTCGTCAAGCAGTACTAGGTCGAACGAATGCATCATACACTGGTCGATGGCATCGGTGCCGTTGCTGACCGTCACTACTTCGTAGCCCTTTTTTTCCAGGAAGAGGATGTGGGCTCGCAGTTGTTCTATCTCGTCGTCGACCCAGAGTAATAGTCCGTTTGTCATACGCGTTTGTTGATTAGTAAGGTGAGTCAATGTCTGTCAGAAGAAGAGGTCGTCAAGGTCGAAGTCCTCGTCGTCCGTTGTTGGTCTTCCGTCATCCTCGTCATCAGGCGTTTCCTGCTCGTCGTCCTCTGGTCGAACCGTCTCCTCGGGGATGTCGAGCAGCCGTTCCGTGCTGATATCCAGCGGCAGGAAGGTCTGCTGGTAGAACAGCTCGTAGGCCTCGTAGCTGATGCGTGTCCCCAGCAGAGGTAGGTTTTGTTCGCTGATGATGTAGTGGCGGCTGGGGCGTAGGCGGTCGGCAATATCGCGGTCGCCATACAACTGGCGGGCGTACTGCAGGGCCTCGTCGTAGTTGAGGAAACCGCTGACGTACATGCGGCAGAGCTGATTGCTGCGTTCGACGTTCAGGTCGAAGTTGCGCACGAGGAAGTTGGTGAAGTTGTAGCGGGCCATGTCGTACAGCAGCTGGTGCTCGTTGACTGAGTCGGGATGGTAGACGAGCAGGAAGATGAAGTTGGTGTTGCGCTCGGTGGAGAGCGTGTCGTGAAGCACAGTGTCGGCTGCCATCGTTATATCACGGCGGGACCATACGTCGCCCAAATCAAATTTTCCTCCGTAGAGGGCACGTCCTTCCTGGACGCCTTTGACAATCATGCCCGCCAGAGGCGACACCTCGCTCTGAGGGTATTTTTCTACGACCTCCTTCATCAGCGTCAGACAGCCTTGGCCGTCGCCGCTGTTGAGACGTCCCAGACCGTCGATGAAGAGAAACTTCGGACGGTTGTCGCCCAATGGGAACCGCTCCTCGGATAACTGCGTGTTAGTGCGTACCTCTGCGTAGCGGTTGGCCTTAAAGGCTTCGTAAGTGGCGGCGTAGAGGGAGTCCTCCAGATGCTGGCCGAAACGGGCGTTCTCCTCGTAGTAAGGGTTGGACAGCAGAATGGTCCACTGGCTTTCAGGGAAGCGTTCTTTCAAGACCTCCAGACACTCGTCGGCCTTTTGAGGTTCGCCCTGACGGGAGTATAGCAGGAAGAGGTGGTAGAGGGCCTCGTCGTTCCGCTCGTAGTCAGGATAGGCTGTGGTCAGCCGCATGAGGCTCTTCTCTGACAGCCGCAGGTTGTCAAGCTTGTCCTTAAAGATGATACCACTGTTGATGAGGCCGTCCTTGATGAGGTTGTCGCTCTCGGCCAGCTGCTCTTCGGTAAAGGGTATCTGGGCCAGGTAGTACTCGCGTTGGTGAGGGTCCTGGGCAAGGCTGTCGCTGGTGGCCGTCTCAGTCGCCGATGTGCCTTGGAGGCTGAGAGTGTCAGCTGGCTGGTCCGTCCCGTCTGTGAGCAGACTGTCCTGACGTTCAGTGTCGTCCGTGGCGCTGAGGGTGACGACGGTGCGATTGCTGCGCTGCCAGTCGTCAACGTTCTCGCGGCGTCCCCACAGCCGCTGGAACTGCTGTTTACCCTGACTGACGGCTTGTGGGTTATAAAAGTACCATAGACCGTTGCTGTTCTTGTTGGTAGTGTTAGCTGTATTGGTAGAACGCTGGCTGCGGTTGCCGGTAGTGGCGTTGCGCTGACTTTGACGCTCGGCTTCCTGCTCCTGCTGCAGTCGCTTCTCTTCCTTCTCCTTCCGCTTCAGCTCGTCAATGACGCGGTCAATGGCTTTGTTGCGGTCGGCCTCCGGCAACTTGGCCAGCAGCTGGAGCGAGTCCTGCAGGTAGATGGCATCGGTATAGGGCACTAACTCGTCCAGTACTTTGGAGCGGGTGGACAGCTCCTCGTAGTCAGGACGTTCTTTGTCCAGTAGTCCGATGGCCTCACCGTAGCACCGCTGGGCGTCCTTGTATTTCTCCCGCTGCCAGTAGAGGTTGCCGAGCTTGAGCAGCAGTACCCCTTTCTCAATGCCATTGCGCGTGGCCTTCTCGTTGCCTTTTTCGTAAGCGGCAATGGCTCGTAACGTGTCACGCTCGGCCAGATAGATGTTACCGATGGCGTAATATACCTGGTCCAGATAGTCTTTGTTGTTGTCGTCGGAGGCCATGTGCTTCAGACGGCTAATCATCTGACGGGAGTGCCCCTTGGACATCACTTCCGTCTGGGCGATGCGGGCGTTGAACTCCAGTTCGTAGGGCGGGTTCTGGCGGGTTACGCTACGGAAGGCTTTGTAGGCTTCTTCCCGCTGCCCCAGTGTGGTGAGTATCTGTCCCATCAGGAACCATTCGCGGGCCTTCTGCTTCTTGCGACGCTCGTGGCCGATGGCCTTCCGGAGGTAGGGAACGGCTTGCTGTAGTTCTCCGCTTCTGACGTAGTAGTTGGCCAGGGTGCAGTCCCAGTCCTTGCGGGCGCGGTAGTGGATGGAGTCGCGGCTCATGTTGCGGATGACGTCCTCGGCGTCATATAGCCAGCCCAGCTCGGTGTAGCAGCGGGCTTGCCAGGCACGGGCCATGCCGTAGATGGCGGGCTGCGTCTGGTAGAGGCGACCGATGTAGCTGAAGGTGGCGGCAGCCTCATCGAAGTCGCCCTTCTGGAACTGTGACTTACCCAGCATCATCCAAGCCTTCCACAGAAATGGATTGTATTCGCGGCGGCTGAGCCATTCCTTCTCCTTGGCCGTCTTCCGGCGCTGCTTCTTCCATTCAGGTTTCGCCTTGATGCTGTGCTGCTTAATGGTCTTCTCCATCTTCTCGATGGCACGGTCGTAGTTGCTCTTGCCAGCAGTACGGCTTTGCTTGTTGCCCACCGCGTAGAGGGGAATCATCTCGGTGTAGTTGTCCTTGTTGGCCTTCTCTTTCTCCAGGTTGCCTTCTAGAAAGGCCTGTGAACCGTTGTAGTAGGTGTTGTACTTGGCAGTAAACGACTGCCAGAAGCGGCTGCGCGCCGTGTTCTTATGAGTAGAACATGCCGACGTCAGCACGACACCGGCAAGAATCATCAGGATATGTTGGACATGACTACGCATGGGGGTGGCTACTCCTCTTTATTAAAAGAAACATCCGAATACGCTGTTTTATTGCCTTCATGCTGTTTTTTCTCTTCCATCAGACAGTGTAGCTTGCATGAGCCGTCATTGGCCGAGGTGCAGGAGGAACAGTCGTGGCCCGTCGTGATGTCATCGCTACCTCCCTGAAAGTAGGAAGCAACGGCGGCTACTGCTCCCAGAACCGTCAGCGAGACAAGACAGACAAGGAAGAAACTCATGGGGTGGGGACGTTCAGGGAGAACCCTGCCTTGCGGAGCTCCTCCCAGTAATGGGGGTAGGACTTGGTCACCACCTGGGGATTGTTGATGGTGACAGGACGTATCAGAGATATGGGGGCAAAGGCCAGCGCCATGCGGTGGTCTTCATAGGTGTCTATGCAGGGTTGTTCAGCTGCCTCGCACCGTTCGCCGTCCCAGTAGAGTTCACTTCCCTGGACGTCGTGGATTACGTAGCCTAGCTTGCGCATCTCAGTCTTCATGGCTTCTATGCGGTCGGTCTCCTTAATCTTCAGCGTGCTCAGTCCCGTGAAGTGGAAGGGAATGTCCAACAACGCACAGGTGACAATGATGGTCTGTGCCAGATCAGGAGAGTTGGATAGGTCGTACTCCATGCGGGGGACGCAGCGGCCGCTTTTCTTCAGTGTTACCATCTGGGGGACACCTGTCTTCCTGGACTCGAAGACAGTCTTGACGCCCAGAAGGGAGAAAATGTAGCGTACGACGGAGTCTCCCTGCTTCGAACCGTCCATGAGACCGGTCACCCGTACTTCGGCATCGGCATCACGCGTCAGGGCCATCATCTCGTACCAGTAACTTGAACCGCTCCAGTCGTTCTCTATAACATAGTCGTGAGGCTGATAGGGACTGGGGTGGATGGTGATGGTGTCGGTGGCCGTCCACTCAGCATCGGCACCGAACTCACGCATCATCCAGAGAGTCAGGTCGATGTAGGGACGGGAGATGATGTCGCCTGTCAGTTTCAGTTCCAGACCGTCGTTTAGTACGGGGGCTATCATCAGCAGTGCCGAGATATACTGCGAACTCACGTTGCCGGGTATCTCCAGTGTTCCGCCGGTCAGTGGGTGCCCCGTGATGCGCAGTGGTGGGTAGCCCTCCTCGCCGACATACTGGATGTCGGCCCCCAAACGCCGAAGAGCTTCGACGAGAATGCCGATAGGACGGTGTTTCATGCGCTCTGTTCCAGTCAGGACGTGTGTCCCTTCTGTCACGCTGAGGTAGGCCGTCAGGAATCGCATGGCAGTTCCTGCAGCACCGATGTTGATGGTCTCGGGCATGTTCTTCAGCGCGTTGACGATGACTTCCGTGTCATCGCAGTCACTCAGGTTTTTTGGCAGGATGCTGCCACCGCTGAGGGCGTGGATAATCAGTGCGCGGTTGGAAATGCTTTTGGAGGCGGGTAGCGCCGTCTGCACGTTCAAGTGTTCAGGCGCGTTTATCTGGTATGACATGGTTCTTGTTATGAGACTTTTTCTGGGTACAAAATTACGAAAAAAGCTTGTAAAGAACAACGGTTTTCGGAAATTCTTTGCATGCAAAGCGTCCTTTTAGGCCGAGCGAACGCAATTTGGC
>CAMHIM010000077.1 GCA_946185225.1 uncultured Prevotellaceae bacterium | reverse complement strand
AAATTAGTCTGTGCGGTGACGGTCAGCGCCGTCACCATGCACAGAAAAGTCATTATAATCTTTTTCATTTTGTTGGTTGAGTTTAGTCGTTGGCGTTGAATGCATGGTAGCCGAACATCCAGTTGTAGCTATTGAACGTGGCCGACATGTACCGCACCTTCTTCACCGTTCCGGTTCCTGATACGGTCTTGACGGGTTCACCGGTAGGCACGCCGCCAATGGTCTCGTAGAAGTAGAGCTTGTAGTTCTGCCCGTTCTGCGTACCGACGATGAAGTAGTCGAAGGGCTCGTCCTGGCTGTAGGCATCGTTCCAGAACTGGTTGGCAATGTAGACAATGTTCTCGCCGGAGGCAATGCCTTGCAGCTGAAGCTCCACTTCTTCATAGTTGCCCGTCGAGAGGTTGCAGGCGTAGACCTTGCCGCCGTCAAGGCAGTAGGTGTATGTAGCCGACTTGCCGTTGGTAGCGTAGTATGAGGCTGTGGCCATGTGGCCGCTCAGCTGGTCATAGCTTCCGAGGTAGGTGTTGCGGCGATACAGCGTTGTCAGGTAGATGTAGCGGTTGCCCGTGGTGACGTCCTTCATGATGTAGACATGCCTGGACTGGTTGTTGATGCAGTTAAAGCCGCAGTGCAGACACTCGTAGTTGGTCTGGTTCTGTGTCACGTCGGCACCGGTACGGTCGGTGCGGATGAGCGGACTGGCCTGGAGGTTGTAGTCGAATGCGGTCAGGCTGTGGCTCTCGGGGTCCCATACGCTGCCGCCGCCGTTGGTGGCAAAGTCTATCACGTAGTAGGGGCTGCAGGACATCTCTACATCGGGCATTCCGAACATGCCGGCGGTGGGTCCGCTGAAGCCGCCGTCAGCCGCGGTCATATAGATGCCTGCAGAGGTAAACATGATGCTGTAGTAGGAGGCTTGGTTGATGCCGTAGACCTGCTCGTTAGCGTCCATAGGGTCGAATATAATGTTCTCCTTGTTGAAGATCTGCTTCAGGTCAGTGGTACGCATCACCTTGAACTCCTTCTGGTCCGTCGTGACGGTCAGGGCCGTGACACTCTCCATCTCGTCGTTGTCGGGGTTGATACAGTACATGTTGTAGTTCTGGCACAGGTTCACGGGCTTGCCTGTCATAGCCTCGCCCTGGGTGGCTTCCAGCAGGTTGGGAGCCATGTCGAAGTCCTTGGTCACCAGGTCCAGTTCAGTATTGCCGTCAGCCGTTTCCTTCAGGATGTAGAATCCCTGGGAGAACTCCGTCTGGATGGCCAGCGAGGCGTAGCTGATGAGCTGCAGCCCCGTAGCCTTGACGGTGGTGTACAGGCGTATCTGGTAGCTGCCCGGAGCAAGGTTCACCTCGTAGTCCAGGTTCTTGTCCGTGCCGAGGACGACGGGTTCTATCTTGTCGCCGTTGGAGTCCTCTGTGCCCGTTTTCTCGTTGATGAGCAGCCACTGATACTCCAGTTCGCTGTCCTTGTAGCCCTCAATGGTGGGGTTGATAGTCAGGTGTTCACCGACGTAGGAGGTCATCACATAGTTTTCTTCCAATCCTGTCACGCTGATTTCATTCACGTCGACGTCGTCCAGTGGCGTGCTGTCGTCGCTGAAGCATGCCGTCAGCAAGCCTATGGTGGCGGCCATGCAGAGATATTTCGTCAGATGTTTCATGTTGTTACTTGTTTAATAGATGTAATATGCTGCATTTTCGCCGTCAATGGCTACGGGGGTTCCGTCGGCTTCCTTCAGCACGTCGAGTCCCTGTGCCTGACGTTCGGCGTTGACCTCGTTGATTCGCTTGTTCATCTTGCGGAGGATGTAGGTGAAGTAGGTGTTGTCGCCGTCACGCAGTTCCTTCAGGTACTCATCGTCCCACTTCTTGCCAGTCTCCTCGATGAAGAACTGGAACTTCACGGGACCCCACTCGCCGAAGTAGCTCTTGAGGCTGTAGTCTCCGTATTCGGGCCAGGGGTTATAGCTCCACTCGGCCGGTTCCGTCAATTGGTCGGTGAAGGTGACCTGACGCGTAGCCAGCTCCGGGTAGCCCAGCTGGAAGTATTCGTTGGCCTGGATGCTGAAGCGGAGCGTCACACTCTCGTTCTTCAGCGAGGCGTCGCGCAGCAGGACGACGGGAATCTTCGCACGGCTCTTGCCGGCGGGGATGACGTACTTCGACTTCAGCGTCGCGTCGTCGAAGGCCACGTAGTGCTGGCCGGCAACGGCGTCATTGCCGTCGGTGGCCACCTGGACGAGCGTCACGGTACGGTCCCTGTCGCTCAGGAATCCCATGGTCTCCACCTCATACCACAAGGTGTCCTCCGTCAGGGTGCTGGGACCGTAGACGAATGAATAGGTTGCCTCAGCCATCTCTGGGTAGAAGTCTGAACGGGTGTTGACTTTCTCGTAGTAGAAGTTCAGGCGGCAGGTGCTGTCGCTGTAGACCTCCAGGTCTTTCTCGCAACTGGCAAGGCCGGTGACCATGCCAATGGCGCAAAGTATATTCAGATATTTCTTCATAGGGTCTGTTTGTTTCGTTGGATTCTTGTTACTTGTTCAGTGTTGACGGGTCGTATTCCGTTGCTGGCAGGGGAACCAGGTAGTCTTCCTCGGTGATGGTCTTCGAGTTCCACAACATCTTGGATGCACCAAGACGCTTGTAGGTGTAGAACATCTGTCCCTCGCCGAACAGTTCGCGGCGATACTCGTTGACCATCTCCGTGCGAACATCGTCAAGCGATGCAAAAGGCTCGTACAGCGTGAACTCACAGGAGGTCATGTAGGTGTCGTAGAGCGACTGTGCCTCGGTGAGGTCGGTGCTGGTCTCGATGGCGATGAGATACATCTCAGAGAGGCGCAGCATCGGGATAATCTGGAACTTCGTGGCCAGCTCGGTAGCATTGCTTGATGCCAGCGTCGACGACAGGCTGTTGTCGTCGTACCAGTATTTCTTCAGCGTGGGAGTCGGCTGGTTGCTTATGTTCTTTGTGTTATGGTTCCACAGTTTCAGATAGCGGTTGTGCGAGGCCGTGGCGTTGGGCAGCGAGGCATACAGCTCGTTCAGCATGTTTGCCGAGAGAAGGTAGTTGGCGTCACGCGACTGTACCTCGTTGCCGCCGATGAGGCTGCGGTTGGCATAGGTCTTGACGTCGTACTTGCTTAGGTAGAACAGGCACTCCGAAGGAAGAGCGTTGTAACCCTTGGTCAGGTCGCTGATGCCGCTCAGTGTGATGAGGGCGTTGCCGTCGGCACCTTTGGCATTGATAATCTCCAGGGCTATCTGGTGAGCCTCGGCCGTCTGGCCGGTATAGAGGGCCATGCGGGCGTGCAGGGCGCGTACTGCCCAGTAGTTCAGGCGCGACTGGCGGTAGTACAGGAACTCGTCCTCTGCCGTAGTGCCCGGATAGTTCAGCTCGGAGAAGGTCTGCTCGAAGATGGGGTCGTTCCCCTTCAGCAGCGCCTCGGCTTTCTCCAGGTCGGCTGTCAGCAGCTCCACGTACTTGTCGAAGTCGTACCAGGCTGGGGCCTCATCGATGCCTGTGGTGTAGGAGTAGGGGAGCTTGACGGTCTTCGTGCCTCCCTGCGGCAACTGCCCGAACAGACGGAGCACATCCAGCTGGCAGTAGGCGCGGATGGCCAGTGCCTCGCCCTCGATGACGGCCATCGCCTTCTTCTCGGAAACCTTGCCGCCCTTCTCCTGGATGTTCTTCAGCAGCACGTTGGCCGACGAAATGGTGTTGAACAGACTGCCGTAGATGGCCTTGATGGAGGCACGCGGCTCGTCCTTCGTGTAGTCGTGGGTAGACAGGTAGTACCTCTCGGGGGCGTAGTTCTCTGTGTTTGAGGTAATGTACCACATATCGGCCATTGACTCAATGTCGGTCATTGTCAGGCGCTGTCCGTAGATGTCGGTGCTGCCCATGGTCATGTAGCAGCCGGTCAGGGCATCGCGGAAGCCCTTGTAGTTCTCAAACTGGTCCTGTTCCTTCTGTATGTTCTCGCCACGCACGTCGAGCCAGTCGCTGCACGAGGTGGTGAGTGTGGCCAGGGCTATCAGTGAAATGATATATTTCTTCATAGTCGTTTCCTCCTTTCTTTAGAACATTAGTTTTATACTTCCCTGAATGTTGCGGGCAAAGGGATAGCTGGTGCCGCGCTCCATCTTGATGCTGCCCCAGTGGAACAGGTCGTTCATGTTCACCTGGAAGATGACGGTCTGCAGTTTGGCGTTCTTCAGCAGCCAGTCGTTCTTCAGTTTGTACTGCAGACTGATGCTCTGCAGTTCCAGCACGTTGTTGTCCATGACGTAGCGTGAGGTAGCTTTCGTCTGGGTGTTGCTCAGTTTGCTGAAGAACACGGCGTCGCCCGGCTGGTACCAGCGGCTGGTGAGCACGCGCTCGTCGACGTTCTGTGTCATGAGAGTATTCTTGGTGACCTCCACGCGGTCGCGCAGGGTAGCGTTGTACATCTTGCCGCCCCAGTAGTAGCCGAACGACATGTTCAGCGTGAAGTCGCGCCACTGGACCATCGTGTTCAGGTTGCCGCGGAACTTCGGGTCGGCACTTCCGCAGTAAACCTTGTCCGACTCCTTCCACACGTCGGTGATGTTGCCGTCCTTGTCGAGGAATATTTCCTTACCCGTCGAGGGGTCAATGCCCAGTGAGCGTACGGCGTAGATAGCGTTCTGCGGCTTGCCCTCGTAGAAGAGGTTCTGGATGCCGGAGCCAGTGTCGGTATTGCCGTTAAGGGCGTCCTTGAGCATGTATGCCTCGGTCTGGTCCTTGATGGCCTGTGACAACTTGATAATCTCGTTGTGGTTGTATACCAGCTGTGCGCCGATGAGCCAGTTCAGCTGACGGGCGCGGTCACGGATGACGTAGCCCTGCAGGGCGGCCTCGAAGCCCTTGTTCTGTACCTCACCGATGTTGGCGCGGTAGCTGTTGAAGCCCATGGAAAGGGGCATGTCCATCGTGGACAGCAGGTTGTTGGTGTTCTTCGTGTAGAACTCGAACGAGCCTTTGATGCGGTTGTCCAGCAGTCCGAACTCAGTACCGATGTTGAACTCCTTCGTAGTCTGCCACGACAGGTTGGGATTGCCGAAGCCTCCCAGCTCGGCACCCGTCCAGGTCATGTAGCGGTTGTCGGTAACGTAGCGATAGAAGGTGTAGGCGTCGGTCTCGGCGGCACCGGAGGCGGCACCCGTCTCACCGTAGCTGGCTTTCAGGCGCAGCATGTTTATCTGCTTGACAGGCTTCAGGAACTCCTCGTTGTGCAGGTTCCATCCGATGCCGGTGCTCCAGAACGAGGAGAACTTCTTCTCGCTGCCGTAGCTGGAGTTACCGTCGATGCGGTAGGAGAGGTCAACGTAGTACTTGGAGTTGTAGGTGTAGTTGACGTTGCCTGTCAGACCGAACATGCGGGTCTTGGTGTTGGAGCCGTAGGGCATCTCGTCCTGGGCATACTGGCGGGCGTTGGCTATCTTGGCCTGGTCATCGTTGGAGATGCCTTCGAAGGCAGCGGTGAAGCTGTCGTAGTTGGACTGGCGCATGCTCCAGTTTAGACCGGCGTACAGCGAGTGAACCTCCTGGAAAATCTTGTTGTACGACAGGGTGACGTCGGCGTTGTACGTGAACGTCTTGCCGTTGCCGTAGCGGTAGTAGCCGCGGCGCAGGAAACCGCTGCCGCTGGCGTATTCGGGATGGTTGGTGGTGTCTTCGTAGTAGGTGTCCTCGGGTGAGCGGAAGAAGTTGCTCTCCGAGTCGTTCTTCGAGATGCCGAACTGTCCGCGCAGCGTCAGCTCGGGCAGTATCTGCCAGTCGATGGCGAAGTTGTTGGTAAGCTCCTGGTAGTTGCTTTTGTCGAACGAGCCGAGGGTGGCGTTGTAGAGCGGGTTCTCCGGCTTGGCGGCAAAGGCGTAGAAGGGGTCGAAGAACTTGCGCAGGTTGCCCTCGGCGTCGTAGGGAGCGTTGTAGGGCTGCTGCTTGACATAGTCGGAGAAGGTGCCGTAGGGACTCTCCTGGCCGTTGTTGATGCCTACCGACGTATAGTTGCGGAAGGTCAGGTTCTTGTACTTGTAGATAAGGGTGACAGCGCCGGTGAAGTTCTTGCGGTGGCTGTCCTTCATGGCACCCTGGGTGTCCTTGTACTGAGCGTCGGCAGCCCAGCGGAACTCCTTGCTGCCGCCCTCCAGGCGTACGGTGTAGCGCTGGCCCACGCCGGTGCGGAGCGGTTTCGAAAGCCAGTCGGTGTCAACGCCCGACAGCACGTCACGCAGACGGTTGTTGTAGGCCTGGCTGAAGAGAATGTCCGACAGCGAGCTGTTGGTAGCCATGTAGTAGTCCCTGTCGTACAGTCCGGCACGGCGTTCCACCTCCAGCTTGTCCTTGGCGTTAAGCATGTGGTAGCTGGTCAGGTCGGGTACTTCCAGCGTCAGGCCGGCCTCTACGTTGACGCGCAGCTTGCCGGCTTCGGGCTGCTTGGAGACGACGACGATGACGCCGTTGGCACCGCGTGAGCCGTAGATGGCGGTGGCGGCGGCATCCTTCAGGATGTTGATGCTCTCAATCTCCTCGTCGTTGTAGTCCATCAGCTTGGTCAGCGAAATTTCGAAGCCGTCCATGATGATGAGCGGTGTATTGGGGTTGCTGGCCTCGCCGGCATTGAACTCCTCGACGCTCATGGGGAGGCTGGAGGTACCGCGGATGTTGATGTTGGGAAGGTTGTTGGGGTTTGAACCGTTGATATTGTCAATGGAGAAGTTGATGCTGGCATCGACGTTCTTCAGCGTCTGCAGCAGGTTGGCGCCGCGGAACTGCTCCAGCTGGTCGCTGGTGATGGTCGATACGGAGCCGGTATAGCTCTCACGGGCCTTGCGGAAGATGCCGGTGACGACGACGTTGTCCAGCTGGGTGTCGCTCTGCATGGTGATGTCACGCTTCATGGGCGAGTTGCCGGCGGGCAGCACCTCCGTCTTCGTCTTCATGCCTACGTAGGTCAGCTTCAGGTAGCAGGCGTCGGTGGGCACCTTCAGGGCGTAGTAGCCGTTCTCGTCGGTGACGGTGCATACGCGGCTCTCGCCGATGCAGATGGGCACTCCGGTGAGTGTCTCGCCGTACTCGTCGCGTACGTAGCCGCTGACGGTGCGGTCGCGCTTCTCCGATACCTTGCGATAGACGGTGATGGTGCGTCCGCTGATTTCGTACGTGCAGCCGGCGAAGTCGAGCAGTCTGTTCAGCACTTCGCGTACGGGCCGGTTGGTGGCTGTACTGCTGATGTGGGGCAGCGACTTGGCCAGTTCGCCGCTGATGACGAAGTTGTAGCCTGTCTGCTCCTTGATTTGCGAGAAGAGCTCTTCTACCGTTGCATCCTTCAGATTCAGGGTCACGGTCTCTTTCTGGCCGTTTTGTGCCAGAGCCTGGCTATCCCAGGGGACGAAAGTCCACAAGGCCAGGATAACCATCAAGAGAGTCTTTAGTCTTGGTGTCATTTGTGTTTGTTTTTAGTGTTTATTGATAGGTAATGTCTTTGCTGATGGTGATGGTTCGTCCGGAGCGCCGGATGGCAAGGCCTGTGGACTTGCCGAGGGCATCCAGCATGTTCTCCAGTTGCTCGTAGCGGTCGAAGGTGCCTACGATGGGCAGCTGGCGCACCTCGTCGTCTTCCATCTCGAACTGAACGTCGTACCAGCGTGCCAGCACGTCGCAGACCTTCTGCAGCGGCAGGTAGCGGAACAGGAAGATGCCGGTGTTCCAGGCGGTGTAAGGCTCGGTGTCGGTGTTGCCGATGACAGCCATGTCGTGCCCTATCGTCATCTTCTGGCCGGGCTTCAGCATCTGCTCTTCTCCGCTGTAGGCGGGTGTCACGCTGATGCTGCCCTTGACGAGCACTACCTCGGTGGTGCCTTTCTGGGTGCGGGTGCTTACATGGAACTCGGTGCCATACACCTGAATAGCGCCTTCAGGGGTGTGTACGATGAAGGGGTGGCGGCGGTCGTGGGCCACGGTGAAGTAGGCCTCGCCGTCGACGACGACGTCACGCGTGTCTCCCGTGAAGTGTTCGGGGAATAACACGCGCGTATTATTATTAAGGTGTATGTAGGTGCCGTCGTCCAGTCGCAGCCAGTACTCCTTGTCCTGATGAGTTGTCACGCGCTGTGCCTTCATCAGCAGTTCTGCTGCCTCACCCGTTACGTGGCATCGGGCCAGCTCTTTCTTGACGGCGGCACGTTCCGCCGGCTGGTTGGCGAGGGTGTCGACGACGGCGGCCTGGTGGCCTGTCTGCCGGCTTTGCTGCATGGCCACTTGCACCTGATTGTCGAGTACGGGAGGCTCTACGCGTGAATAGCGATGGTACCATACTGTCACTCCGGTGGCAATGAGCATGACGATGACAGCCGCCCAGCGCAGCAGACGGCGGTTGTTCCCTGCGTTGGCGGAACTGCTGTTGCTGCCCTGCTCCTCGTCGATGCGCTGCTGCATCTGCTGAAGGGCGGTCTGCCAGTCGGTCTCCTTCAGCCGCTGGCGCTCGTCTGCCAGAAAGTCGGCGTCCGACAGTTGCTGCAGATACTGGCGGCGACGGTCCGTCGTGGCCCATGCATCCAGCTCACGCTGCTCCTTGTCCGTCAGCGCGGCTGTCAGTTTTTTCAAAAGAAGGCTGCTGATGCGGTCAGCCTGTCTTAGCTTGTTTGCATCCATGGATATGTGTTTTACTTTTACACGCATGAGCGGTGCAAAAAGGTAACGTAAGATGTCTTTTTTTTGTATTTTTGTCATGTTCTCGCTAAAAATGACTACTTTTGCAGCAAAGAAGAAGAGAGAGTGACTGTCAGCGATACTGTTTTGAGCGATTTCCGGCGCGGGGACCTCAGGTCCTTCTATGCCGAGCTCTATCCTTCCCTGTTGCGCTATGCCGAGCGTGCCTTGGGTAACGGCCATGCGCATGAGGCTGCCGACTGTGTCCAGGAGGTAGTCTACCGCGTCTACCAGAGTCGTCGTGAGTTCCGTGACGGGCAGCACATGCGTACCTTCCTCTTCGCCTGCATCCACAACGAGATAGTCTCCCTGCACCGTAAGACGCAGACGCGCCACCGTTTCCTTGCCGGAGAGCATGAGGATACGGAAGACCGGCTCTTTGACGACCTGGTGATGCAGGAGACCCTCGACCGGCTCTATCAGGCCATTGAACAGCTGCCGCAGCACCTCCGTGAGATATTCGACCTCAGCTTCCGCGAAGGCTTGCAGAACGCCGAGGTGGCGGCAAGGCTCCGTGTGTCCGTCGAAGCGGTCAAGAAGCGGAAGGCCCGCCTGGTCTCCCTGCTCCGTGAGCGTTTCCGCGGCGACGCCTCCATGACGTTCCTGCTGAACCTTCCGTCTTTTATCCTTTTTTAAGTTTTTATTTTTTGCCGTCCGTATTATATTCAGTACTTTTGCAGTCAGACAAACCGTATGAACTTAAAAACTTAAGAACAATGACAAACATGTTTTCACTGGAAGGGAAGAATGCCTGGATTACCGGCGCTTCCTACGGCATTGGCTTCAACATTGCCAAGGCTTTTGTTGCAGCAGGTGCAAAGACCATCATCTTCAACGACATCAACGAGGCTGCTCTGCAGCGTGGACTGGACAACTACAAGGAGGCTGGCATTGAGAACGTGAAGGGCTATGTGTGCGACGTGACCGACGAGAACGCCGTGAAGGCTCTCGTAGAGCAGATTCACCAGGAGGTGGGCCAGATTGACATTCTCGTGAACAATGCCGGCATCATCAAGCGCATCCCCATGCACGAGATGAAGCGCGCCGAGT
>CAMHIM010000076.1 GCA_946185225.1 uncultured Prevotellaceae bacterium | reverse complement strand
GAACCCCGCTGGGTTCAATAAACACTATGTTAACCTAAATCACTATGAATCCTTAATTGTTCTGCTGGCGCTCGGGGCGCTGGCCGCGAGGTCCGCGTCCTTCGCCTCCGCGAGGTCCGCGACGCTGCATGTCAGCCTGATAGGCCTTCAGCTGGTCGGCTGTCATTATCTTGGCAAGCTCATCATTGTAAGCCTTCTGCTTCTCCATGCGCTGCTTACGTTCCTCCTCGAACTTGGCCCTCTGCTCCTCAGTGAGCTGCGGACGCTCCTGACGGTTCTGCATCTGTCTGCCACGCTGCATCTGTCCGCCACGCTGGCCTCTCATACGAGGACCGAAGCCAGGACCCATGGTGTCAGCATACTTGGTGTTCAGCTCAAGCAGCTGCTTGGCCTGACTCTCGTTCAGGTTATACTTCTTCACAACGGCGTCAGTGCGCATCTGAATCATTTCCTTCATGTCGGGACGCTTCTGCTCACGGTTGTCTTTCTGTTCGTTATTCTGAGCAAACATGCCGGTGCTCACCATCAGAGCGGCAGCAATGACTAATACTATCTTCTTCATTTTCTTTTTCTGTTAAAGGGTTGAACTGTTTTTGTTATCTGTTTTAAGTTGCAACTATCACTCTGACGCAACCTACGGCAAAAAGTTTAACGGGAAGCAAAAAAATTTGAGATAATTCTTCACATTGTCGTTTTTTTGCTACTTTTGCGGAGTAAAAAACAAAGACATGAAACCTTATATACTATACGCCTTCCTAGCAGCAGGACTACTGACAGCCGCCTGCTCCGGCAAAACGGAGGAACGGCAGGAGACGGTCTACGAAAGCATCGACACCGTCCCCATGCTGATTACACAGATACAGAAGTCGGCAAAGCTCTACACCACCGTCTACCACATTCACAAGATTGTCACGCACGACGACGTCGTACGGCTGAAAGGGAGCCTGCTGCGACAGTCGTTCAGTATCAAGCTGCCACTGGGCAGCCGGAAAGTGGCTATCCCAATGGATGCCAAGCTGAAGGCGTATATCGACTTCTCCGAATTCTCGGAACAGAACATCGAACGGGACGGCGACCGCATTACCATCTACCTGCCCGACCCGAAGGTCGTCATGAGCAGCTCGAAGATTGACCAGAAAAACATCAAGGAATACGTCGGACTGGTCAGGGCGGGATTCTCTGATGAAGAACTCACCGGCTACGAGCAGCAGGGACGTGCCGCCATTATCGAGAGTATCCCGCGGCTGGGCATCATCGAGAGAGCTAAGGAGAACGCGGCCCGCGTACTGGTGCCCATGGTAGCACAAATGGGATTCCGCGAGGAGAACATCACCATCTCCTTCAGGAAAGGGTTTGACATCGACGACCTGAGGACCATCATGAACAACACATCCATTGAGCCATGAAGAAAGAAGTGAGAACCAGACTGGCCATTACCAACAAGAAACTGACGTTGGCGCTCCTCGTTGCCGTCCTGCTGCTGGCGGTGGCAGGATGGTGGCTGATAGCACGGGGAACGGGAGACTTCTCCGTGGAGGTGAACAACAGCATTGACGTGACTCCAGAGCAGATACAGAAGATAGAAGCTATCGGGCAATGGGAGTTCCTGGCCATCAGCGACGAGGAACTGGTGGACACCACCCGGAAAGGCTTTTTCAGCAACGACCAGCTGGCACGCATCTACTACGGTACGCTACGTATTGGCATCGACATGAGCAAGGCGAAGGATGGCTGGATACAGACGCGAGGCGACTCACTGACAGCCATACTGCCCGCCGTAGGACTGCTGGACGAGGACTTCATTGACGAAGCCCGCACCAAGACGTTCTATGAGTCAGGCAAGTGGTCGGCACAGGAACGGGAAACCATGTATCAGAAAGCCCGACAGAAGATGAAAGCACACAGCCTCTCGGCAGAGAACCTGCGAAGTGCCGAACAACAGGCTGACACCCACTTCCGCCAACTGTTCAGGAGCATGGGGTTCTCCCATGTGGCCATCAGGTTTGAGCAGGTGCCTCAAGTACCTCAAGACGGTCGCCGCTGACGCGGAAACGTACGTCGCGTCCGGCAAAAGGCATACCATAGACCCGCTCCGGGTCGTCATGATAAGGAGGACGGGGATCCTGCGAGAGAACGTCCTTCAGTACGGAGAGCTGCTCACTACTGAAGTGCCTCGCGGTATCGTCAGGAACGACAACGGTAAGCCGTCTCCATTCCCTTACATCCACAAAACCACTCCGTACATCCGGATGGCTGTCGGCATAGCCCACATAGGGCTTGATGTCGTAGACAGGCGTCCCGTCCATCAGGTCAGCTCCACGGACATAAATGCGGGTGCCCTCCACCCGCTCTATGCGGACAGAGGAAAGCCCCAGACGATTAGGACGGAAGGGAGAACGGGAGGCGAAGACACCGATACGCTCATTACCGCCCAAACGGGGAGGACGCACGGTAAGCCGGGGAGTAGAGGGAACTGAAGACGCGGAAAACTCCCAGATGAGCCACAGGTAGTCAAAGGCTTCCAGACCGCGCAGGGCCTCCTCCTGATTATAGGGAGGAAGCAGCTCTATCCATCCCGACAGGTGGCTGACAACGCCGCTCTGACGAGGAATGCCGAACTTCGTGGTTAACGGCGAATGGAAACGGGCTATGGGAGTAATCTCCATGGCGTGAGTCACAGTATTGCCTCCGCTTCATCCGGTGACGCCGGCTGACTCATACGCTCCGGATGATTGCGCAGGAAGTCCCTGCGCCACCACCACGCCAGCCCAACAGCCAGCAGGACATAGCACATGATGGCCCACCAGGTGCGGTAGAACGGAGGACGAATGACAATCTCCAGCCGGCTCTCCTCCTCACCCATCGAACCGTCATCGTTCAGCATTCGCACACAAAGCGTGTAGGAACCGCTGGGAAGCGACATATAGGTAATGTTGGGATTGACTTGCTCCGTCTTGATCCACTTGTCACTGAACCCCTCCAACTTATAGACGAAACGGGCGGGATTGCGGACCTCGCCAGACGTTGAGCCCAACTGAATGGTAAACTGGTTCTCGCTATAACGCAAGACGATGCGGCGGCACACGTCCAAGGCCTCATCCAGAATGACGCGCCCCTCATACTCTTCACCCGCACAAAGTTCCTCGCCGAAGAGCACCAGACCACTGAACACGGGGCGCTCCTTCTCACGGTCCTCACTGGAGAGATGTGGATTGATGATGTCCAGCCCATAGGCCCCGCCTATCAGTATCTGCCCGTCCCTGGTACGGAAGATGGCACGCTGGTTGAACGGTCCCTGCTGGACGCCGTCGTGATTGTTATAGCTTCGGATGGTGAAGTTCCACTGGCCGTTCTCCTGACGCTCGGGGACAATATTCGAGATGCCGTGCTCCGTAACGACCCACATCGTGTGTTGGCGGTCTTCCTCAATGGATACCACACTGGAGCCATAAAGACCGGACTTCATGTCAAGCATCCACCGGTTCTTGGTACGCTCATCATAGACACAACAGCCTGAAGCAGAGCCGTACCAGATGAGTCCGCGGCTGTCCTCCACCACATCCGTAGAAGCCGCCATGGCATCCGACAGTCCTGCAACCGAGGGTATCGCACGAGGTATCACCTTGCCCGTGACGGGATTCAGCAGGGCATAGTACTCGGAGCAGCCTACCAGCAGCCAGCCTTTCTTAATCCACGACAACGACGTCATGTAGCTCGACCTCAAAGGGGTGTTCTTCGTGGTGTAGTTATAGAACCGGCCCGTCCTCCGGTCAAGTTTCTGGATGCCGCGGCCTAACGTCCCTATCCAGACGTTACCCCACCGGTCTTCCTCCAGCGACCAAACATTGTTGGTGGCCAGCTGGGTCGTGTCGCCCGTGGCCAGATAGTTGGTCCACTTCCCGTCGGCATAATGCAGCAGTCCGCCGTTATACGTACCGAACCAGAGGGAGCCGTCGCGCGTAGTAAGGCTGGCCATGACGGCATCGGACTTAAAGCCGGCATTGGACGTATTGAACGGTGTGCTCTCGCCAGTATGCGGGTCGTATCTGAGGATACCACTGTCGTTGGTCCCAATCCAGTAACGCCCGTCATGGTCTTCCGTCATCGTCGTCACATCGCCCAGGTCTATCGTCCTGAAATTGGACATACGCTTGGCATACAGGCACAGGCCACTCTTATAGGAAGAAATCCACATCTTGCCGTCGGCATCACAATACAGGCGACGGAGCGTCATCTCAGGAAGCGTTGTGTCATCGTTCTTGTCATGCACGTACTGGCGGGCCAGACGGTTCTTCAGGTCGATGACGAAAAGACCCATGTGGTCGGTAGAAACCCATAGCCAGCCCTTGGCATCCTTACAGACATCCCAGATAATCAGATTGTCGGGAACACCTTCGACCTGATGTTCGCGCAGATACTCCGCCAACGAGCAACACCAGTGTCCTGTCTTACGGTTATGGAAAAACGTCGTGCCGATGGAGACGACAAAGAAGTTGTTGTCGGCATCGACCCTAACGATATAGTCCACATTCTCACGCCCTCCGTGGGTGCGACAGAAGTCGTCGCGCCAACGTACCTTGCCTCGCTCTCCGTCAAAGCAGATTAAGTCGCCATTGCTGGAGGCCAGGACAACGCCCTCGTCGGTAGTGGCGAACGACGACACCCAGAAGTCACCTGGCAGCTCGTCATCATCGTAGCCATACCTGAAAAGGGACAGCTTCCGGGTCTTGGGGTTATAGTAGTAAAGCCCCTCGTCGTAGGTCTTTACCCAGTAGTTCTTCTTTTTGTCAATATAGAACCTGTCGATACCGCCGATGATGCCAAACTTGCGGAGCCGGACGGTAATGTCACGTTCAAAGCGCTCCGTCCGGGGGTCATAGAGACAGAATCCCATTCCCTGGCGCAGCCACAGGCAGCCGTCGCTATCCTCAAAGATGTCGCTGACATAGTTTGAGCGCATCGTCGTCGTATCGTTGGTGTCTGAGTAATAGGTACGAACACGATAGCCGTCATAGCGGTTCAGACCGTAGGCTGTTCCTATCCAGACGAACCCCCGGCTGTCTTTATAGATACAGTTGACCTGGGAATTAGAGAGTCCGTCGCGAGTATCCAGGGTACGGAACTTCATATCCGGCAAGACAGCGGCCACCACATCACATGCTATGGCACAAACGACCAACAGGAAAATAACTTTCTTCATATATCACTTAGGGTTTATGGGCATCATACGGTTTTGTTCTTGGCAGAGGACTGGCGGATAACAACCTGCTGAGGAACGACACGTTTGTAGATCTTACGGTCACCGCCTATTGCACCCAGCAACAACCGACAGGCCGTCTCGCCAATCTGCCGGGACTGGTCCTCGATGGCAGACATCTGCGGCGTGACATAACGGGCATGAAGGTCGTCGGTAAAGCCTATCAGGGCCACATCCTCGGGAATCCGGAGGCCCAGCTGCTTGATAGCGGCAAAGGCGGCAAAGGTGATAATGTCGTTGAAAGCAAGGATGGCATCTGGGCGGTCGGGCCGTTCCAACAGACTGATGGTTGCCTCCAAGGTGGACTGATAGTCAATCTTGTCACAGATGACCAGCGAACGGTCTATAGGAATCCGGTTGTCACGCAAGGCCTCCAAGTAGCCATGCTTACGCCGCTGGACCATATCCAGATGATTAGGACCGCCCATGAAAGCGATACGTCGTGAACCCGTATCTATCAGATGTTGTGTGGCCTTCTGTGCAGCCTCGTCACCGTTGGCTGTCACGCTGGAGAACTTCTCCGGAAGACAGGTACGTCCAAAGAACACCAGGGGGATGTCCATCTGGGAGATTTCCTCGAAATGAGTATAGTCTCGCGTATTCTGGGCAAGACAGGCAATGATGCCCTCCACATGGAGACTGATGAAATTATCTATGGCCTGCTGTTCGTCAGCAAAGTTCTCGTGACTGTTCGCACTGATGACAGAATATCCGTGCTTGACTGCCTCTGCCTCTATCCCATCAAGCACGGCAGCATAATAGTGCGTCACCAGATTGGGGACAACAACGCCAATCATCCTCGGAGACTCATGCCGCAGACTTTGGGCAAAAGGGTTAGGACGGTAGTTCAGCTTCCTGGCCAGCTCCTGTACCTTCTTCTGCATATCCTTTCCAATTTCCGGAGAGGAGTGGAGTGCCCGGCTAACAGTGGCGATGCTGACGCCCAACTCTTGGGCGAGGTCTTTGAGGGACACACGATGTTTTCCATTAGACATAATCAGATTCCTTTAGGATACAGCATTGCAAAGGTAAGCATTTTCACCAAACGGCGCAAACGTTTACGTTATTTTTTTACCCTCAACACATGACAACACCAAGGAAAGTTCCTATCTTTGCACCAGAAACAAGATGAGTAATGAATAGTTGATAATAAGTTAGTTAGAAAAATGAAAAGCAAGACTGTCGTGAGACACTCTTGCTTTTTTTGTTTATCAGAACGTTGTACGTATCGTGAAACGCACGCCGTGCTTATGGGCCGTCGGCAGATGATTGTAGTTCAGACGGCGCACATACTCTACCTGCAGCAGTTTGAAGATGTTGTGTATGCCGGCAGAAACCTCCCAGTACGGTTTGTTGCGGTCCATCAGATAAGAGCCTTCCGGGAAGTACATCAGCGTGGGATCGCCGACGTTCTTGTAAGGATTGTTCTTGTCGGTCAGTTCGCCCCACAGACAGCGTACGGACAGCCACTCACGCCACTTCATCTTCTTGAGAAGGGGTATACGGTTGAACAGTTTTCCGTTGAGGTCCCAGAAGACCATCGCACTGGCATAACGGTCATTGAGAAACTCCATATTGTTAATCTGCATGAACGTGTAGTCCTGTATGATGTACGACAGGTTCGTCTCAGGCATAATCAACAGGGGGTACGGTACCTTGTTCCACTGTATGCCACCTTTCAGATAACAATCCACTTTTCCCCAGCTCTTCAACCAAAAGCGCTTATAGATACTGGCCTCGGTGAAGTTGTAGTTATACTGGCCACCCAGCACATCCTTCAGACCCAGCGTGTGGCTGATGGTAAAGACGGGGGCATCGAGATTGATGGGACGACGACGCTGCTTGGTATTGATGAACGTCTCACCAGGTGCAAAGCGCAGCTCGGCACGTAGCTCCGTAGTACGCAGCTTGCGGGAATAGACGGCCTGGTCGGTAGCTGTGGGGTCTGAGGCTACGGGATGGGACCAGTTGCACCACAGCTGACGATTATCGGTCTCTGACAAAGGAATGAAAAACAGATTGCCACATCCTTCGTTTTCCTCGGTCTTGAACTGTACCAATGTACGGAAGCCCCAGTCTTCCTCACGTTCAAAAGTCAGCGACTGGCGGTTGTAGAACATCATCTTGTCCACCTTGGTCCACTTAAAGGCCGTGAAGACATTGTCCTTATCCGTATGGAGGAACTTGTCGGACGGAGACATCACGTCATAGGTGGATGACAGTATCAGCGTACGCTTAGGGAACTCACGAGGCAGATAGTCCTTCTTGTTGAAGGAGTATATCAGGTCACCGCGGTAATAGTTCTTCTTGCTACCCCAGCCATGGGCATAATAGCCGGAGAAGAAAAAGTTGGAATCCAGGTTTGCAGTGGACTGTGCTGAGATACGGTTACGGATTCCGTCAATCATGTTACGCGTGATAATCGTATTGATGGGACCGATGTCTATCTTGCTGGGGTGCTCCTTGCTACCCGTCTCAACGAAGTTCTCAATGAAGGCCTTCAAACCGAAGATGATGTATTTGAAGCCTTTTATCTGTTCCAGCCCATGCACAAAGGCATCCATGGAACTCTCGCTCTTGGTAAGCTCCACCTGACGATACTGTGACCAGAAGTCGTCGCCGCGCATCATGGCATTGACGTCGCGAATCTCCTTCTTTTTGCCCTTGAAGAGCTGCTTGGGCAGTTCGTCGAAGGCATAGTCAGTAAGGCGGGTGTTCCTGATGACAGCCAGCTTCTGCAGGAAGTTGGCTATCTTCAACTCGGTAAACATATCATCGACAGAGAGAACCCACTCTCCGTTGGGCAGACGTGTAAACTCCTGGGTGACACGCATATTCTCCACAAAGTTCACATCGCTTTTCTTGGGAATCTGCAGGTCACATCGTTTCACCTGCCAGCTGGAATCGGCCAGCACATACAGGTCACCGCGAAATCCAAAGTCCTGCTGGTTATTGGGGAGGAATGACAGGTGGAAACACTTGTCCTGCTCAACATAGAGCGTATCCTCGATATAGTACCGGTAGAAGGCGATAGCATCCTTGCCGATGGGGCTGGTGAAAGGGTATTGCAGCAGACGTATCTGGTCGTCGTATATGTTTACATCGGTAAAGACATCCTTCATGATGGTGTTCAGAATGTCACCGGTCTGGATGAGGTCGTTCACACCCGATGTGTTGATACCCTTGATAATGGTTTTCTCACTATGCGGGCGCTTGCGGTATATCTTTTGCGAGGCGGTCTCCTCGACAGAGACAGGAAGGATAAGCTTATTGTTATAGGGGCACAATTCAACCTGGTCGATGAGCCATTGTTTTTTCTTGTACTTGGGCGAGCTTAGCAAATCGGGAGTAATCTCGTTCATCGCAAGCGTCAACTTCTGGTACTTATTGTACTGATAGTAGTCCTGATTGCTGAGGTCTGTACGCTTCTTCGCCTCCACCACCTTCTTCATCATCTCCACCGCCGGATTGTTCTTGCGGCTGTAGCGGTGACGCTTGGCCTTGACAGTCACTTCCTTCAGCACCTTCGTGTCAGGCTTCAGCGACATATTAAGAACTTTAGGGGTATTGGCAGCGATAACAACCGTTCGGGGCTCGTATCCCACAGCACTGAAGGTCAGCGCCCAGCCATTGTAGCGGGCAATGGAGTAATGGCCATTCAGATTGGATACGGCAGCCACGCCATGCCCTTTGTAAACAACACTGGCAAAGGGAATGGAGTCACCCGTCTGGGCATCAACCACGTAGCCGTTTATCTGCTGGGCCTTCACAGGCAGGAGGGCAAATAGCAGGACTACCAAAACAAATACATATTTCTTATTATCCACTTACAGAATCTTTTTATCTCAAAAATGGTTGACAGAAGTAAAAAGCGGCTGTGTCAGGACAACCATCCTGGCACAGCCTATAGAAAACATTCGGTTTAGTCAATCTCTTCGTCAGCCTCATAGCCACCCATCTCACGGATAGCATTCTTCAGCATCGTGTACTGCTGATAGAGGTTGTTGACGGCCTCTTCACCCTGAGTGTAGTCGTGCATAGGCGACTTCAGGAAGAAGGAGAGGAAGCGCTGGGTACCATAGCGGCCAGCACGCGCAGCAAGGTCACTGAGCAGACAAAGGTCGAGGCAGAGGGGGGCGGCGAGAATAGAGTCGCGGCAGAGGAAGTTGATCTTGATCTGCATGGGGTAGCCCATCCATCCGAAGATGTCGATGTTGTCCCATCCCTCCTTGTTGTCGTTGCGCGGCGGGTAGTAGTTGATGCGCACCTTGTGGTAGTACTGCGTGTCCTCGGCGTTGCCGTGACCGTAGAGGTCGGGCTGCCAGTCGGGCTTGAGGATGGTCTCCAGCGTCGAGAGCTTGCTGACCTCCTTGGTGCGGAAGTTGGCGGGCTCATCGAGCACCAGACCGTCGCGGTTGCCGAGGATGTTGGTTGAGAACCAGCCACTCAAGCCAAGACAGCGTACGCCGATGATAGGTGAAAAGCCTGACTTAACGAGCGTCTGACCCGTCTTGAAGTCCTTGCCGGCGATAGGCA
>CAMHIM010000075.1 GCA_946185225.1 uncultured Prevotellaceae bacterium | reverse complement strand
AAGACCCCAACATTAAAAGTGTTGTGCTCTACCAACTGAGCTAGCGGATCAACCTGTATTGCCGTAAAAGCGGGTGCAAAGGTACAACGTTTTTTTTATTCTTCCAAATTTTCGGGGAGTTTTTCTTCCGCTTTGTCCTCTTTTGTGATATATCGCTGGTAGTAGGCGATGAGAAGTGTCGTGAGCGGAAGGGCTATGATGAGTCCGATGAACCCGAGCAATGCGCCCCATACGGAAAGACTGAGGAGCAGGATGGCAGGGTTCAGCCCCATTGCCTTCCCCATGATTTTCGGTGTGACAATCATGTCAATGATGAGCTGTACGATGGCGAAGACGGCCAGCGCGGAGATGAGAACCCACCAGAAGTTCTGTCCTGTGTCAGCTGATTTCAGCAGGGCCAGGAAGACAGTGGGAATAAGTGCGAAGGTGTGCAGATAGGGCACCATGTCCATGATGCCGATGAGTATTCCCAGTCCGATGGCCATGGGGAAGCCGATGATGGTGAATCCGATACAGAAGAGTACGCCCATGGTCAGTGCGACGAGTCCCTGACCGCGGATGTAGTTGTTAAGCTCGCGCGCAGCGTCCTTGACAAGCTCCTGCCAGAAGGGACGGCTCTTCTTGGGGAATATCTTGATCCAGTTCTCTGTGAGGTACTCGTAGTCAAGGAGTATGAAGAACATGTAGAGCAGGGTAATCAGAGAGGCTACTATGCTGATGATGACGCTGGCCGTCTGGCCGAGTACACTGAATACCTTCGGCATGGCCTCGCGGAGACTCTCGTTGAAGCCCTTGGAGCGGAAGAACCGTTCGATGTCATCCTGGTTGTCCTGCGTCCATTGGCGGATGGCATCGGGGATGCTGCCTACATGGGTGGTGTTCTGGACGTATCGGGTGGCCAGTTGTCCAAGTTTCTCGAACTGCTCAATCATCGGAGGAATGATGAGCCATATGATTCCGCTGATGATGGCAATGACGACGATGAGCGTGACGATGATGCTCAGGGCGCGGCTGCGCAAGTGAATCTTGTATTGGAAGAACTTGACGGCTGGGTTCAGCAGGTAGGCGAATAGCCATGCTATGGCAAAGGGCAGCAGTACGCTACTGAGATAGTTGATAATCAGGAAAATACCCAGTACCAGCAGGGCACCGAACAGCAGTCGGACAAAACGGTCGAACGTAATGGTTTCTTTTAGCATGACGTTTTCTTTTGGAATCGTATTGTCCGCAAAATTACAAATACGTTTTAAAAATTGCAAAGAAATGCCCGCTTTTTTTGTCTGTCTGTTTTTTTTAAGTACATTTGCGGTCCATATGGGCATCTTGTATATCGTTCCCACACCGGTGGGTAATATGGAAGACATGACGTTCCGGGCTGTCAGAATCCTGAAGGAGGCCGACGTCGTGCTGGCAGAGGATACGCGTACGTCGGGCATCCTGTTGAAGCATTATGATATACACAACCAGCTGCTGTCCCACCATAAGTTTAACGAGCACGGAACGAGTGCCGGCATCGTACAGCGACTGCTGGCCGGTCAGACTGTTGCACTCATCAGTGATGCCGGTACGCCGGGCATCAGCGACCCGGGGTTCTTCCTTGTCAGGGAAGCTGTGCGAGCCAACGTCCGCGTTGAGTGTCTGCCCGGTGCTACGGCCTTTGTGCCTGCCCTGGTGGCCAGTGGTCTGCCATGCGACCGTTTCTGCTTCGAGGGGTTCCTGCCTCAGAAGAAAGGCCGCCAGTCGCGCATTAACGCCCTGCGCGACGAAGAGCGAACGATGGTCTTCTACGAGTCGCCCTACCGGCTGGTGAAGTTGCTGCAAGAGTTGTTTCTGGCCTTCGGCGCCGACCGCAAGGTGTGCGTAACGCGTGAAATATCGAAGGTTCACGAGCAGCGTGTCCGTGGTACGCTGGCCGATGCTCTCGTCCACTTCACGGAGATAGAACCCCGTGGCGAGTTTGTCATTGTGGTGGCGGGAAAAGACGAAAAGGAAAACAAATAAAAAACCAGAATAGGAAACATGAAGAAACTGATGTTTATGGCAACACTGGCAGCCGTAGTGCTGACCGGTTGCGAGAATGGAAAGAAACAGGATTTGGCAGCTATGCAGCAGCGTGACTCGCTGAATCAGATTATCGCCCAAAAGGACAATGAAATTAACGACATGATGTCGACGCTGAATGACATCGAAGAAGGCTTCCGTGAGATTAACCAGGCTGAGAACCGTGTAGCATTGGCCAAGCAGGGGGAGGGCGCCAACTCGGCCCAGCGTATCAAGGAGAATATCCAGTTCATCCAGTCCACGATGCAGCAGAACCGTGAGCTTATCAACAAGCTGAAGCAGCAGCTCCGTGAGAGTTCGTTCAAGGGCGACCAGCTGAAGCGTGCCATTGAGAACCTGACGGCACAGCTGGAGGAGAAGGACCAGCAACTGGCCAAGCTCCGTGCCGAGCTGGATGCCAAGGATATTCATATCAGTGAGCTGGACGAGAAGGTGGCCAACCTGAACACCGATGTCAGCAACCTGTCGGAGGACAATGCCCAGAAGCAGCAGACTATCCAGACACAGGACAAGCAGCTGAACAGTGCATGGTTTGTCTTCGGAACGAAGAGTGAGCTCAAGGAGCAGAACATCCTGCAGGATGGGAAGGTGCTTCAGTCGAACTTCAACAAGGAGTACTTCACGAAGATTGACATCCGGGTGGACAAGGAAATCAAGCTTTACTCGCGGTCAGCCAAGCTGATGACGGCTCATCCCGCTGGCTCTTACACGCTGGAGCGCGATGCCAACAAGCAGTATATCCTACGCATCACCAATCCTCAGCAGTTCTGGTCGACGAGCAAGTACCTCGTCATTCTGGTGAAGTAAATACCACTTAAATGCTAAATGCCGGCTTCCCTTACTGGGAAGCCTTTTTTCTTCTCCAGCGGAAGTCGCGGGCAGGGCCGTGCCGTCGTCGGACGGGTGGCCGTCTGTTGCCCGGAGCCTCGTGTCGTGGCGGGCGACGTGATATAGTCTATCAGTTTCGGACCTGGCACTGCCGGGCCGTACTTCAGCACGTGACGGGTGCGGGCGCGCTGCTGGCTGGAGAAAACGTTGGCGTAGGTATAGATGTAGTCCATGACGTTGTCGGCCAGGAACTCCTCGCCCGTCTTGCAGTCGGTGCGCCTGGTGACATCCTCGATGTACAGTGTCTTCTTGTCTTTCATCAGCCACGTCAGGTAGTTGATGTAGTCCTCGTAGTCGCTGATGTGCGTGTCGTCACAGGCGTCGTCCCACTCGCACTCCACTTCCGAGAACGTGTGCAGCAACCCCAGGTAGTGACCCAGCTCGTGCGCTACCGTCGTGACAATGTAGGTGGGATTGAACCTCCCCTCTTCCTGCCAGGCATCGATGAAGCTGTTGTCGATGCAGCATCCCCAGGGACTGTCGACGTAGCAGTAGTCGTTCAGATCGTTGGTGGCGTAGAGGCTGTCCAGGGGGTGGGTCTTCGGCACGATAGCCATGGTGGTGATGCCCATGGTGGTGCCGTCATCTTCCTGCTTGAACCGGAACAGGTAGATGTTGATGTACCGCCGGAGGTTCTGCTGGTAGCCGGCATAGGTGCTATTCTTCTTGGTCTTGCCGTTGATGAACTGGTCTGCGTCGCACTCGTCGAAGTCTACCTTGTGGCGGATGACGCCCTGCTCCTCCAGTTTGTTGCCTTTGTCGTCGTACTTGGCCATCTCGAACTCAATACCGAGGTCGTTCTTCTCGTACAGTTTGTTTACCTCGGTAATGATTTTCGCCAGCTGGCTCTGTGCCACGTACTGCTTCTCGTCCGTCCGGTCCTTGTACATGACATGGAATACCACGGGCAGATGGTACCGGTACTCGTCGACGTCTCCCGTATAGGCGGGCTGTCTGACTTGTATGGAGCGTATGCCCTTCGGCGTGGAGATGCTGACGATGCCCTGGCGGGCCTTGTCCGTCAGGTTCGGACTGACCCACAGGTTCAGCGTGGCGTTGCCGCTACCCGATGACTTCAGCGGACTGCACCAGTTGACGTTGCTGTAAGCCGACCATTTACCCGTGCTGCTAATAGTGAGTGAGTATTCCCTGACATCGGCGTTCCAGGTGAGCGACTCCATCTTGGACTCCTCCTTCGTGTCGTCACTGCCGGAGCATGCTGCCGTCAGCAGGACCAGCGTGCCCAACAGGGCAGACAGTAGTAGTTGCTTCTTCATGGTGCTGCAAAAGTAAGTATTATCAGGGAACTGGCCAAGGAAATAACATGTCTTAACAACAAGAAGCGACTCCCGTCTGCCACTCTGCCGGCTGACGGGAGTCGCCCTTGGGGACGCGGCATACCACCTCATCCAGTGCAGCAGCGTCTTCCTTCAGCATGACGCGCATGCCGTTCTTGGCCTGCAGTACCTGTGTGATATAGCCCACATAGGAAATATGCAGCTGATTTTTTCCTTTTGGTAATGTTACTTCGAAGTTTCCGTTGTTGTCGGAAAGCATTCCTACTTTCATGCCCGCAATCTTGACGACGGCGCCTGCGATGGGCTGTCCGTCTTCCTATTAAAAATTATTTGTTTTTGCAGAGATAAAGGAATTGGAATAATTGTGCAAGAAAAAGCCGTAAAAAACGTAAAAAAAGTTATATGTTTACAGAAAAAGGTGACAATTCGGTTGCTGTCGGTCAGCGCCGCGCCAAGAAAAACTGCTGCATCAATTGCCGACAGTCGTCCTCCAGCACACCGCCAATGCACTGCGCCTTGGGGTGCAGGGCGCGCGGAGCGTAGAGTTGGTAGCCCCGCTTGGGGTCCGGGCAGCCGTAGACGATGCGTGGCAACTGTGCCCACCCGATGGCTCCGGCGCACATGGCACAGGGTTCTACGGTTACGTACAGGGTGCAGTCGGTCAGGTACTTTCCGCCCAGTTCACTGGCGGCAGCAGTGATGGCCTGCATCTCAGCATGGGCAGTGACATCGGTCAGTGTCTCCGTCAGATTATGTGCACGTGCAATGATATGGTCCTGGCACACAATGACGGCTCCTATGGGGATTTCGCCCTGTTCCATGGCCGCCCGTGCCTCGTCCAGTGCACGTAGCATGTACGTCTCGTCTTTCTTCTGCTGCTCCTGACCGGTCAGTGCGTTTTTCTGAGTGTTTTCCAGTGTCATGGTCGCAAAGTTACGGACTTTCTTTGTAACTTCCCTGCTTTTGTCGCAAAAGTTACGAAAAAATATGTATATTTGCACCATGAATTGGGAAATGGTCCACCTGGACGAGACAGATTCCACGAACCGCTGGCTAAGAGAGCACGGCGGAGGTGACGTGGTGGTTGTTGCCGACTACCAGACGTCGGGACGTGGCTGTGGCACTAACCAGTGGGAGAGCCAGCGTGGATGCAACCTGCTGTTCTCGTTCCTGCTTCACCCAGTGGAAATCCCAGTACGTGAGCAGTTCCGCGTTTCAGAAGTCGTCTCGGTGGCCTTGTGCACTACGTTGTTAACTTATAGCGAGGGTTTCAGTATCAAGTGGCCCAACGACATCTACTGGCATGACCATAAGATATGTGGCATGCTGATAGAGAACCGCGTTGTCGGGATGCAACTTGCAGAGAGTATTGTTGGCATCGGGCTAAACGTCAACCAGAAGGTCTTTCTCAGCGATGCCCCTAACCCAGTATCACTTTGTCAGATAGTCGGGCATGATGTTGACCGCATGAAGATTCTCCATGAATTCCTCAAGCAGTTGGAATCGCTGTGGACCTCCGGCGGGGTGGGCGAGGATTATCGTTGCTTACTGTACCGTCGTAACGTGGAAGCTGACTATGCTGATGCTGCAGGGCGGTTCCGTGCTATACTGACACAGGTGGAGTCCGACGGACGTCTGGTGCTGACGCTGGCCGATGGTCAGAAGCGCCGTTATGCTTTTAAGGAAGTTTCTTTTATTTATAAATAAGGTATATGGCAAGATTCAAGAGAATTCTACTGAAACTGTCGGGTGAGAGCCTGATGGGCAGTCAGGGCTACGGCATTGATCCGGAACGCCTGAGTGACTATGCGAAACAAATCAAGGAAGTGAGCGAGATGGGTGTCCAGATAGGCATTGTCATCGGTGGCGGCAACATCTTCCGCGGCCTGAGCGGCAGCCAGAAGGGCTTCGACCGCGTTAAGGGCGACCAGATGGGCATGTGCGCTACAGTCATCAACTCGCTGGCATTAAGTTCGGCCTTAGGTGCCATTGGCGTTAAGAACAAGGTGCTGACGGCCATCCGTATGGAGCCCATAGGTGAGTTCTATACAAAGTGGAAGGCCATCGAGGCTATGGAGCAAGGCTGCGTCTGCATCTTCTCTGCCGGCACCGGTTCGCCTTACTTCACTACCGATACGGGCTCATCGCTGCGTGGTATTGAGATAGAGGCCGACGTGATGCTGAAGGGCACCCGTGTGGATGGCATCTACACCGCTGATCCGGAAAAGGACCCGTCGGCAACGAAGTTTGACGACATCACCTATAAGGAAGTGCTGGCACGCGGTCTGAAGGTAATGGACTTGACGGCTATCTGCATGTGTCAGGACAATAACCTGCCCATCTATGTGTTCAACATGGATGTTGTAGGCAATCTGAAGAAGGTGATGGAGGGTGAGCAGATAGGGACACTCGTTCACAACTAATAGAATGTGACGTTCACTCCACCTCAGTGAACTCGACGTATTCCCCTTCGTCTTCGGAGAAGAATTTCTTGTCGGTTTTGCGCTCTTCGCGCTGGTCGATGATGGTAACACCATCGCTTGTCGTTGTACGGCGGGCGGTGGTTCTTTTTTGTCCTTCTGCTTGTCCCTGGGTATTTTCCGTTCCCTTAAAGTAGTCTTTGTCGAAGTGAGGCTTCTCATCTTCACGGTAATACTTTTTGGAAGTTCTGCGGAAGTATTCCTCCTCGGCAGCTGCCTTCTTGGCTGCCCGTTCTGCCGCCTTTTCAGCGTTGGAGCGGAAGATGCGGAACGTCTTGACAACATCGTGAAACAGGATGGCCAGAACGATGGTGATGAAAACGAGGAACAGAAGTATCAGGGACAATAGGCTTTTTAGCATGGGTGTTGTAGATTTTCGTTATACAGGACGCCTTCGTTGAGTCAGCACGGACAATACGACGTACCAGGTGATGACGGCAGCAAGACCACTGATGCCTAATAGTAGCAGGAATGGTATGCAAGAGATAATGAAGAGATACCTTACTTCGTTGCCCTTCCAGCCCCACGTCTTGAACTTCAGGGCGAACATGGGTATCTTGCTGATGAGCAGGTAGCAGCTGATGAATACGCCAGCAAGAATGAGAAGTGGCAGGTTAGAACCAATGAATGGTACCGTCTTCATCCACTCGCCCGAACCAACAATCAAGGCCCCCCAGAACAGGGCGTTGGCCGGGGTCGGCAGTCCGATGAATCCTAAGGCCTGGCGTTCGTCGAGATTGAACTTGGCCAGTCGGAGGGCAGAGAAGGCTGCCATGATGAAAGCCAGGAAGGGAACAAACGGCAGGTGGATGTGGAAGCTGTTTAGAAAACTGAACACGATGGCCGAGGGGGCAAAACCGAAAGTGATACAGTCTGCCAGGGAGTCCAGTTCCTTTCCGATGGACGAACTTACGTGGAGCAGCCGTGCTGACAGTCCGTCAAAGAAGTCAAACACAGCACCAATCACAATGAAGAGCAGAGCGAAATGGAAGTCGGCCTGGAAGGCAAACCAGACGGCTATGCAACCGGCAATGAGGTTGCCACAGGTGATAGTGTTCGGTATGTGCTTTTTAATCATGTGTCCTTCTCTCGTCGGTATCAGGGTAGGTGTGCAATAATAGTCTGGTCACCGGTAGTGGTCTGTCCCATGGTGATACAGGGACGGCTTCCTAAGGGCAGGAATACGTCAACGCGTGAGCCGAGTTTGATGAAACCCATGTGTTCGTCAATGAAACAGTACTCGCCTTGCTTGGCATAGGTGACGATGCGTCGCGCCATGGCTCCTGCCACTTGCCGTACCAAGATGTCGTCACCCTCGGGCGTGGTAATCATGATGTCGGCGTGTTCGTTCTCCTCGCTGGCCTTGGGCAGCCATGCCTTGTGGTAGTTGCCGTTCTGATGGTGTACGAATTTCACTTTCCCGTCCACAGGAAACCAGTTGGCGTGTACGTTCAGCGGACTCATAAAGATGGATATCATCAGTCGTTTGTCATGGAAGTATTCCGTCTCTTCGGTTTCCTCGATGACAACAATCTTTCCGTCGGCAGGTGCTACGACCAGCCTGTCAGTGTCGGCATTGAAATAACGGATAGGGCAACGGTAGAAGTTCAGCATCAACAGCCAGGCCGGACCGAAGACAGCAACGAAGCACCAAAAAGGTACGATGGTGTCAAAGGAGCGCCATAGGATGACGGCGATGGCAATGAGGACAAAGGCGCTGTAGAAGAGTTCGTCAGTTCCCTCGCGGTGAATCCTGATTTTCTTCAGCTTCTTGATTTTCTGGAATTTTTCTCCCATTGGGTTAGTCTTACATTCTGATTGCAAAGGTAAGTGTTTTTTACTGAAGTCACAAACTTTTCTTCTTTTTCTTTTGGCAATATCGGGAAATAGGTGTAACTTTGAGGCTCAAAAAGTCAAAGAATGGAAAATTTCATACATCTCCACGTACATACTTACTACTCAATCCTTGATGGTCAGTCGAAGATAGCGAATCTGGTAGACAAGGCCATTGCCGATGGCATGAAAGGCATGGCCATTACGGACCACGGTGATATGTTCGGCATCAAGGAGTTCCACGACTATGTGGGCGACGTTAACAAGCAGCGCAAGAAAGAGGGCAAGGAACCTTTCAAGCCTATCTTCGGCTGTGAGATGTATGTGGCGCGCAATGGTGCTAAGGAGCATAAGAATGGCAAGGAAGACATGAGTGGCTATCACCTGATAGTGCTTGCCAAGAATTACCAGGGCTATAAAAATCTCATTAAGTTGGTCTCCAACTCATGGGTGGACGGCTACTACATGCGTCCTCGTACTGACCGTGCCGACCTGGAACGCTATCACGAGGGGTTGATAGTGTGTTCTGCATGCATAGCCGGCGAGGTGCCGGCCAAGATCCTGAAGGGCGACATTGCCGGAGCCCGCGAGGCTGTAGAGTGGTATCATCGCGTCTTTGGTGACGACTACTATCTAGAGTTGCAGCGTCATGAGGTGAAGAACCCCTCGCAGCGCGCCAACCGGGAGACGTTCCCCCTGCAGCAACAGGCCAACCGTGTACTCATAGAGCTGGCACACGAGTATGGTATCAAACTGGTGTGTTCGAACGACGTCCATTTCGTGGACGAGGAGAATGCTGAGGCTCACGACCACCTGTTGTGCCTGTCCACGGGTAAGGATCTGGACGACCCTACGCGCATGCTCTACTCAAAGCAGGAATGGTTCAAGACCCAGGCCGAGATGAATGCTGTCTTCGCCGATGTCCCCGAGGCACTCTCCAACACGTTGGAGGTCCTGGACAAGGTTGAGATATATAGTCTGGACCACGACCCCATTATGCCCTTCTTTCCCATCCCAGAGTCGTTCGGTACGGAGGAGCTGTGGCGCCAGAAGTTCACGGAGCAGGACCTCTACGAGGAGTTCACTCGTGACGAGAACGGCGAGAACCCGTTGCCGCGAGAGGAAGGCGAGAAGAAAATCAAGAAGCTGGGCGGCTATGACAAGCTGTACCGCATCAAGTTCGAGGCTGATTACCTGGCCAAACTGGCCTATGAAGGTGCTCACCGCCGTTATGGTGAGCAGTTATCGAAGGAGGTTGACGACCGCGTGCGTTTCGAACTCCATATCATGAAGACCATGGGCTTCCCCGGTTACTTCCTTATTGTGCAGGACTTCATCAACTCCGCCCGCGACGAGTTGGGGGTGATGGTAGGACCGGGGCGTGGCTCTGCCGCTGGCAGCGTGGTGGCCTACTGTCTGGGTATTACGAAGATTGACCCGCTGAAGTACGACCTGCTGTTCGAGCGTTTCCTGAACCCCGACCGTATCTCGCTGCCTGATATTGACACCGACTTCG
>CAMHIM010000074.1 GCA_946185225.1 uncultured Prevotellaceae bacterium | reverse complement strand
TTCAGCGGCATCGACCTGCTCTACCTGCCCGGCGGCTATCCGGAGAAGCATCTGGAGGCCTTGGCGAGGAACGAGGCATGCCGTAAGGCCATCAGGGAGTATGCTGAGAATGGCGGCCGCGTGGTAGCTGAGTGCGGCGGCATGATGTACCTCTGCCGGAGCATCGTTGCTGACGAGAGGCTGCTGACGGGCGACGGTACGTCGGGAGTGGGCGAGTACCCCATGTGCGGTGTGCTGCCCTATAGCATTACGGCGCGTCAGGCAGACCGTAAATTGTCCTTAGGCTATCGCCGCTTTGTGCTGGACGGCCGTGAGTACCGCGGCCATGAGTTCCACTACAGCCAGTTCCTCGGCAACGTGCCGCCTTCCGCCTGTCAGGTCTACAATGCCAAGGGCGAACCTGTGGACACACCTGTAATGAAGTATAAGAACGTGCTGGCAAGCTACACACACCTCTATAGCCCCACCCCCGCAACCCTCCCTGCGGGGGATGGGCGTGCTAATTCACCAGGGCAGAAGCCTCCCGTTCCCCTCACTTGCAGGAAGGGAATGGGGGAGAGCCTCCATCCCGTGATGCTGGCAGGAACGGGCAGCGACGTCGGGAAAAGCGTCATTGCGGCAGCCCTGTGCCGCATCTTCCGCCAGGACGGCTTCCACCCGGCCCCCTTCAAGGCTCAGAACATGGCGCTCAACAGCTATGCCACCCCGGAAGGGCTGGAGATAGGCCGTGCCCAGGCCGTCCAGGCTGAGGCTGCGGGCATCCCCTGTCATACGGACATGAACCCCCTGCTGCTGAAGCCCCAAAGCGACCATACCTCACAGGTAGTGCTCAACGGCAAGCCCATCGGCCATCGTGACGCCTATGACTACTGGAGGAGAGGGAAGACCCCCTCCCCCCCGAAGGAGGGACAGGAGGGGGGCCTCGACTTCCGCAAAGAGGTGTGTGCTGCCTACGACCGGCTGGCCGCCCGCTATAACCCCATCGTGATGGAAGGGGCAGGAAGCGTCTCGGAGATAAACCTGCGCGAGACGGACTTGGTGAATCTCCCGATGGCCCGTCATGCCCATGCCGACGTCATCCTGGTGGGCGACATAGACAGAGGCGGCGTCTTTGCCTCCGTCTATGGCAGTCTCATGCTGCAGACGCCCGAGGACCGCAAACTCATCAAGGGCATCATCATCAATAAGTTCCGCGGCGACATGCGCCTCTTCGACAAGGGCAGGAAGATGCTGGAGGATATCTGCGGCGTGCCCGTACTGGGTGTAGTACCTTATTATAAAGACATCTATATCGAGGAGGAGGACTCGGTGAGTCTTGAGAAGAAACAGCGTCAGCTGGCAGAAGGCAAGGTGAACGTGGCAGTGGTGCTGTTGCGACATATCAGCAACTTTACGGACTTCGATACCTTGGAGCGAGACCCGCGGGTCAACCTCTTCTATACGAACAACGTGTCTGACATCAGTCGGGCCGACATCATTATCCTGCCTGGCACGAAGGCAACGCTTGACGACCTGCTGGAGTTGCGGCGCAACGGTTGTGCACAGGCCATCCAGCGGGCCCACCGTGACGGAAAGACCGTTGTGGGCATCTGTGGCGGCTACCAGATGCTGGGACTCTCTGTCGAAGACCCCGACGGCATCGAAGGAACGGTTGCCACTCTCCCCGGTCTCGGCCTCTTGCCCATCCATACCACCATGACCCCCGAGAAGACCACCCGCCAGGTCACCTTCCTGTTCGAAGGCCAGGAGTGTCAGGGCTACGAGATTCACCAGGGCGTCAGCGACACGGAGCAGCCCATCCTGCGGACCGAACGCTGCATAGGCACCTACATTCATGGCTTCCTTGATAATGCTCCTGTCATTGAACACCTGCTCAAAGACAAGGCCTCAGTAAGTACGCCCGTGCAGGATTACGCAGCCTTTAAGCAGCAGCAGTATGACAAGCTGGCCGAGCATGTGCGTAAGTATGTAGACATCCCCCGGCTCTACCAAATCCTTTCAGGCAATGATTAACGGACACGGCGACGACATCTACAAGTATGGTCATGTTCCGATGAACTTCTCGTCGAATATCTGCCAGCAGACCGACCTCTCGGCACTGAAAGCCCATCTGGCCGCCAAGCTCGACCTCATCAGCAACTATCCTGAGCCAGAGGCTTGGTCACTGGAACGGCTCATTGCCCGAAAAGAGAACATTCCCGAGGAGTGCGTCATTGTCACCAGCGGAGCCACAGAGGCCATCTATCTCGTTGCACAGGCTTTCCGCTATCGCTACAACCTTCCGACTCCTTCATTCAGCGAGTATGCGGACGCCCTTGCCCTGTTCCCTCCCGAAAGCGAGGAGAGCAGTGTCTGGATATGCAATCCCAACAATCCTACGGGCGATGTGTTCAGCATGGATGACATTTACGGAATGGCTCAAGCACACAACCTTGTCATTATCGACCAGTCGTATGAGAATTATACCGATGCCCACATGCTCAGTGCCCGTGAGGCCGTTGAGATGTCAAAAGTGATACAGCTGCATTCGCTCACCAAGACATACGGCGTGCCTGGCCTGCGCATCGGATACATCGCAGCTGCGCCCCCCCTGACGAAGATAATCCGTCAGTTCATGCGCCCCTGGGCTGTCAATGCACTCGCCATAGAGGCTGGCAAGTACCTCTTGCAGCATGGTGCAGTACTAAAGCCCGACCTTCAGGAGGCACAGCGACTTGCGCAAAGACTGAGAACGATATGTACTGTCGGCGAGTCGCACACCAACTTCATGCTCTGCGAGATTCATCCTTATACGGCTGCTGAACTGAAGAAGTATCTGGCCGAAGAGCACGGTATGCTCATTCGCGATGCCTCGAACTTCGACGGCCTAACCCCCCACCACTTCCGCATTGCGGCCCAGTCGCCAGCGGAGAACGATGCTTTAGTAGAAGCCATCAAGGCGTTTATGGAGAAGAAAAGACATGAATGATGTACTGATATACATATTGCCCTTGTCGATGGGCTGGCTGCTCGACCTCTTGCTGGGCGACCCTGCCTGGCTGCCCCATCCTGTGGTAGGCTTTGGCAAGATGATTGCCTTTGGGGAGAAACGGCTGAATAAGGGCAGTCACCGGATGCTGAAGGGCGCTTTGATGGCCGTTGTGCTGATTGGTCTGGTGTATGGGCTTGCGGCCCTGCTGCTGCATGTGCTGTCTTCCCTCCCGTGGGCCTCCGTGCTTGTTCAGGCGGTGCTCATCTTCTACTGTCTGGCCGGGACGACGCTCGTCCGCGAAGTCCGGCAGGTATTCCAGGCCGCCGACCGCTCCTTGGACGAAGGCCGCCGCCAGGTGGCCCGTATCGTGGGGCGCGACACGTCACAGCTGTCGGCCCAGGAGGTTCGCACGGCAGCCCTGGAGACGCTGGCCGAGAATTTGAGCGACGGAGTGATTGCCCCGCTCTTCTGGTTTGCTCTGCTGGGCGTTCCCGGCATGATGGCTTATAAGATGGTCAATACGCTCGACTCCATGGTGGGCTATCGTACCGACCGCTACCGTGACTTCGGCTGCTGGGCTGCTCACATTGACGATGTGGCGAACTACTTGCCAGCCCGCCTGACGGCCCTGCTGATGGTGCTGGCTGCCGGCCGTCCTGGGCTCGTCGGCTTTGTCCACCGCTTCGGACGGTGCCATGCCTCGCCCAACAGCGGCTATCCTGAGGCTGCCCTGGCGGGCATTCTGGACTGTCGGTTCGGCGGACCGCACTACTACTTCGGACAACTGTTTCCTAAACCCTATATCGGCGACAACGAGCGTCCGCTCACCACTGGTGACATGCGGCGGTCCGTCGCCGTCAACCGAGGAGCCGAGCTGCTGATGCTCGTGCTCGTCATAATGGCTATTATATTATGCGAAAGATTATTCTGATTACCGGTGGACAGCGGTCTGGTAAAAGCCGTTATGCTGAGGAGCTGGCACTCAAGCTTACCCCAAATCCCGTCTATGTGGCCACGGCCCGCATTTGGGACGAGGAGTTCCGTCAGCGCGTTGTGCGCCACCAGGAGCGGCGCGGCCCCCAGTGGACCAACATCGAGGAGGAACGCCTGTTGAGTCGCCATGACCTCACGGGACGCGTGGCAGTCATCGACTGCATCACGTTGTGGCTCACCAACTTCTTTACCGAGGACAACTGTCCGGAACGTGTGCTGGAGCAGGTAAGGAAGGAGTTTGACCGCTTTACCGACCATGATGCTACCTATATCTTCGTGACCAACGAGATAGGGTGTGGAGGTGTCAGCGACAATGCCGTGCAGCGTCGCTTTACCGACCTTCAGGGATGGATGAACCAGTACGTGGCCTGCCGGGCTGACGAGGTGATATGGATGGTCAGCGGCATACCTGTCACCATTAAGAACTAAGAGATAATGAGACTGTTTAGGATAGAAAGACCAACCGAGGAGTTGCGTCCTGTCATTCAGGAGAAGATAGACAACTTGAATAAACCCAAGGGGTCCCTGGGACGCCTGGAGGAACTGGCCATGCAGGTGTGTCTCGTCCAGCAGACGCTGACGCCATCGCTGAGTCATCCCTGCCACCTGCTGCTTGGAGGCGACCACGGCATCGAGCGTGAAGGCGTCAGCGTGTCGCCTCGTGACGTCACGTGGCAGCAGATGATAAACTTCACCCGTGGCGGCGGCGGTGTCAACATGTTCTGCCGGCAGCACGGGTTCCGTCTGCGGGTGGTTGATGTGGGTGTGGATCATGACCTGAGCGGTGTAACGGGTATCGTAGACCGCAAGATAGCGTGTGGCACCCGTAACTTCCGTTACGAGGCAGCCATGACCGAGGAGGAGTACGGCCGCTGCATGGACGTCGGTGCCGGCCTGGTCGATGAGTGTACCGACGAGGGCTGCCGTGTGTTGTGCATCGGTGAGATGGGCATTGGTAATACGTCGCCCAGCAGCATCTGGATGAGCCTCTTCGGTAACATACCTCTGGAGGAATGTGTCGGTGCCGGTGCCGGTCTTGACACCCCTGGCATCCGCCACAAGTACGAAGTACTGCGTGAGGCATTGGACCGTTTCCTGGCTGCCGAGCCCCAGTATGACACACCGGCGGTGGTGCGCTACTTCGGCGGCTTTGAGATGGTGGCTGCCGTGGGAGCCATGCTGCGTGCCGCAGAACGGCACCTGCTGGTGCTTGTTGACGGTTTCATCATGACTGCCTGTGCCATTGCTGCCATCCGCCTGTGCCCTGACGCCCAGTATTACATGGTATTCACCCATTGCGGCGATGAGAGTGGTCACCGCCGCATGCTCGACATCGTCCATGCACGTCCGCTACTCCAGCTGGGGCTGCGTCTGGGTGAGGGAACGGGTGCCCTCTGCGCCTTCCCGCTGATTGACTCTGCCGTGCGCATGGTGAACGAGATGAATAACTTTGACAACGCCCATATTACCAAATACTTCTGACCAGCCATGGAAAAAAACATAGAACAAACCCGTTGGCAGGACCATGTCCTGGCCGCTTTCATCTTCTTCACCCGGTTGCCCTTCTGGCGGCTGCGCCAGCCTCCCCGTGCCTGTTACCAGCGTGTTGTTGAGTACTGGCCCCTGACGGGCTGGCTTACGGGTGGCGTCATGGGTGCCGTGCTCTACGGCTGTAGCCTTGTGACGTCCTGGCCGGTGGCCGTTCTGGCGGCCATCGTGAGCCGGATGTTCCTGACGGGAGCATTCCATGAAGACGGGCTGGCCGACTTCTTCGACGGCTTCGGTGGCGGAGGCAGTGACCGCCAGCGCGTACTGGCCATCATGAAGGACTCCCACATCGGTACCTACGGCGTGCTGTCGCTGCTGCTCTACGTGCTGCTGCTGGCTGCCGCCCTCTACAGTCTACCGCCGATGCTGGCAGTCCTGGCCGTCGTCGTGGGCGACCCCTATGCCAAGATGGTGAGCAGTCAGCTGGTGCAGATGATGCCTTACGCCCGCACGGAAGAGACGGCGAAGAACCGCACCGTCTACCGGAAAGCGTCGTTCCGTGCAGGACTCAGCCTGGCCGTACAAGGCTTTCTGCCCATGGCCGTCGTGGCGTGGTACACTTGGCCGCTGGGCTTCGACCCCATGCCGCTCATCTTTGTCCCGGCACTGGTCATGTACTTCCTCTACCGCTTCATCTGGAGCCGGCTGCGGGGCTACACGGGCGACTGTTGTGGTGCCGTCTGTCTGCTCACGGAACTGTCGTTCTACCTGACGCTGAACGTCCTGTTTCTTCACTGACCTACCTGCCGCCCCTATGCATGTCACCTTGATTCGCCATACCCGCGTAGACGTTCCGCCCGGCACCTGTTACGGCTGGACGGACGTTCCCCTGACTCCCACCTTTGAGCAGGAGGCAGCGGCAGTGCTGCGGCAACTGCGGCACGACATGCCCTTCGATGCCGTCTTCTCGTCGCCGCTGGCACGAGCACGGAGACTGGCCGACTACTGCGGCTACCCGGAGCCGCAGATCGACGAGCGGCTGAAGGAGATGAACATGGGCGAATGGGAGATGCAGCGTTATGAAGACATCACCGACCCTTACCTGCAGAAGTGGTATGACGACTACCTGCATCTGCCTACTCCCGGCGGCGAGGGACTGCCTCAGTTGTACGCCCGCGTGGAGGCGTTCCTCGACTGGCTGCGCCAGCAACCGTACCGCCATGTGGCGGTGTTCGCCCATGGCGGAGTATTGATATGTGCCGGTGTCTACACCGGTCTCTTTACTTTTGAGGAGGCCTACGGAGGCCAGTTGCCTCCCTATGGCGGACTCTTGCGCCTGACGCTTTGACGCTGCTCTCTTTAAAAAGCATGGGCGGTAAGGAAAAAGCCCTTCCGCGACGTAAAAAAGAAGAAAAAATATGCCCATGGGGTGTGATCCGAAATCATAAAGGATTAGAAAAAAGAGATGATAATGGAAATGCAATTGTTGAAAACCGTCGCCTTCTTGGCACTTTGCACTACGGTGCTGACAGGCTGCACTTCTCTGGCGGAGAGTTTTACCAATAACCTGATAGCCGAGGACCGTTACAGGATGATTCTCGACGGTCTGCAGGTGACACTCGTCATTACGTTCTGTGCTGCCGTCTTAGGGACGCTGCTGGGCGGACTGGTGTGCTGGATGCGTATGAGCCGCCAGACATGGCTGCAGCAGGTGGCCAAGGTGTATATCGACTTGATGCGTGGCACACCGGTGCTGGTACTGCTCATGCTGATGTACTATGTAGTGATGGCACCGATGGATGCTACGGGCATCGTGGTGGCCATTGTCACCTTTGCCATGAACACGGCGGCATACGTCAGCGAGATGCTGCGCACAACCATTCAGGGTATCGACCGCGGCCAGACGGAGGCGGGACTGGCTTTGGGCTTCACGCAGCGACAGACGTTTTTCAAAATTGTGCTCCCGCAGGTGGTCAGGGCGGTGATGCCCGTCTATCAGGGCGAGGTGGTGAGTCTGCTGAAGGGCACGAGCATTGTGGGCTACATTGCCGTGGCCGACATGACGCGCGCCTCCGACCTGATACGTTCACGCACTTTTGACGCCTTCTTCCCGCTCATCGTGACGGCCATCATCTATTTCCTCATGGCGTGGCTTATCGGACTGCTGCTCCAGTCGCTGGTGCAGCGGCGACGCATGAAGGCTATCGCTGCGGCAGTGGCCCTCCTGATTGGTGGAACGCTGTGTTACGTGCCGGCACTTGCTGATAGTAAAGAAACCGTTACCGTTGGCGACGACACTCAGTCGGAAGTCCCTCCCGCCTTCCAGGCACTTAACGGCAGGAAAGTCGCCGTGATTATCGGCAGCATACAGGACATTGCCGTCACCGACATGGCTCCCGATGCCGACATCCTGCGCATGACCAGTCAGACCGACCTGCTGGCAGCCTTGGAGAACGGCAAGGTGGATGCGGCGGGCGGTGAAAGCCTGACGCTGATGTTCAACAAGGAGCTGCTTGAAAAGGTGGACTCTGTGGGCGCAGGGTTAGAGTCTATTCCCATCGGTGCCATTTTCAGACAGGATAATACCGCCCTCCAGCAGGACTTCAACAGCTTCCTGGCCGACATCCGGCACGACGGCACCTACCAGCAGATTCTGGACCGCTGGAGCAATGCCGACGACCCCTCAGCCATGGCCATCCCTGAGCAGCGCGGCACGGGGCGCACCCTGTGCGTGGCCACCTATCCGGCCATGCCGCCGTTCAATTTCATCAATTCCGGGAAGCCGTCAGGCCTGGAGCCGGAACTGCTGACGGAATGGGCCAACCGTCGCGGCTGGCAGCTGAAGTATCTCATCATGGACTTCGCCGCACAGATTCCTGCCGTGCAGACGGGCAAGGCCGACATGGCCATGGGAGCCATCAGCATCACCGAAGAGCGACAGAAGCAGGTGCTCTTCTCCGACGGCTACATCGAGTCGCACATCGTGCTGATGACGAAGAAGGGGAACAGCAATATACTCACAGATACCCAACAGACCCACCCCCAACCCCTCCCTGTGAGGGAGAGGAGTAAATACCTCTGGCCGTGGGTTGTGGCTCTCCTTATAATAATAGGCGGCGTGTGGTTCTTCTTACGTCGCAAACGCCGAACTACGTCACTATCTACTCCCCTCTCCACAGAGAAAGAGGCAGGGGATGAGGCTGTCGAGGTAAGAATTCACCATCTCAAGAAACGCTATGGCTCACTCGACGTCTTGCGCGACATCAATGTCGAAATCCATCGTGGTGAGGTCATCTCCATCATTGGTCCGTCGGGAACGGGCAAGAGTACCTTCCTGCGTGCCCTCAACCTGCTTGACCCACCCACTGGTGGTGAGATAATTGTCAATGGTGAAAATATCCTTGCCAAGGGTTATCCCGTCAACAGGCTGCGCCAGAAGATGGGCATGGTGTTCCAGTCGTTCAACCTCTTCGAGCATAAGACGGTGCTGGAGAACGTCATCTTCGCGCCCTGCCAGTTGCGTCGTATGCCAGAGGAAGAGGCACGCAGGGAGGGACTGGCATTGCTGCGCAAGGTGGGACTGGCCGAGAAGGCCGACGTCTACCCGTCGAGCCTCTCCGGCGGACAGAAACAGCGTGTGGCCATTGCCCGCGCCCTGGCCATGAAGCCCGACGTCATCCTCTTCGACGAGCCCACCTCGGCCCTTGACCCGACGATGGTAGGCGAGGTGCTCAGTGTTATCCGCCAACTGGCCAGCGAGGGCATGACCATGCTCATCGTCACCCACGAGATGAAGTTCGCCCACGACGTCTCGACGCGCATCTTCTTCATGTATGACGGCTACATCCACGAGGACGGATCGCCCCAGCAGATTTTCGAGCAGCCCGTCCACAGTGCCACCAAGGCTTTCATCCAGCGCATCCGCAAGGAGGTGTTCGAGATAGAAGGCCCCGACTTCGACTTCCTCGGCATGTACTCTGCCATCAACGCCTTCTGTCACAAATATGGTATTGCCGAAAAGCAGGAAAAGGCACAGCAGTTGTGCGGAAAAATGCTTGACGACGTGATGGCCAAGTACCGTCCCATCACCGTCCGCATCACTCATAGCGAACAGTCGGGTGTCACCGCTCTGGACTTCATGGTGGAACAGATGACCTCCACGCCACTGAACAGTGCCCAGCGCAGTGAACTTTCCACGCTGTGTCAGCAGGTGATAGAAGAACCCACCAAGCGTGGCTTCCGCATAAAACTGCTACTCTGACGCGGTCTGTGACAGCGAGAACAAGGTGGTGACGGAGACCACCAAGACCCTTAACGAGGGCGACTACACCGCCATCAACGGCAGCGGTCCGGCCTATGCGCGGAGACGCGGCTTCTGGGAAAGTGACGAGACAGACGAGTAGCAACCTCTGAGGAAAGGGGGATAAGGAAAAGGTAAAGTCAGTCGTCTGTCTAAACATGCCATGTTTCGACCCGAAAGCCCGCCACTTTCGACCCGAAACATGGCATCTTTCGAGGTGAAAGACGGCATGTTTCGGAATAGAGAAAGGAAGTCACTGAATTTCAGTGACTTCCTTTTCTTGTTGGTCGGGATGAGGCGGCCTTTGGCTCAGAGCCATACGCCCCTCTTTGATTTTCTGTCGGGATGAGGCG
>CAMHIM010000073.1 GCA_946185225.1 uncultured Prevotellaceae bacterium | reverse complement strand
TAATGGTGGCAAATATACGAAGTCCTCTTGATATTTGCAAGGAAACATCAAAAAAAATGACAAAGAAAGTTATTGTTTTTTATTTACTTCCCCAGAAACTTCTGGCTGAGGTAATTGTTGAATTGCTCCTTATAGCTGTCGCCGATGGGCAGATAGGTATCGGCATCGAGGATGACGCGGTTTTTGTTGACCTCAATGATGCAGTCGAGGTTGACGATATAGGAGCGGTGGATGCGCATGAAGTTGGCGGGGAGTCGCTGTTCCAGTGCCTTCATGGCCAGGAGGGTGATGACAGGCTTTGGCTGGCTGTTGAGGTGCAGTTTCAGGTACTCGGACATGGCCTCGACGTAGCGGATGTCGCTGACGCTGACGCGCACTACGCGGTAGTCGGTCTTGACGTAGAGGACATCGTTAGGTGCATCGGGCGACGTGAGCGTTTTGCTGCGTGCGTCTTCTGTGCCTCCGTCGCCCGACAGCCTTGCCGTCAGCCGCTCTCTGACGCGGTTGGCGGCACGCATGAAGTCCTGCAGACCGAAGGGCTTGAGCAGGTAGTCAACGGCATTGACGCGGAATCCCTCTACGGCGTATTCGGCGTAGGCGGTGGTGAAGACGATGAGGGGTGGTACGGCGAGCGACTTGACAAAATCCATGCCGCTGAGGTCGGGCATGTTGATGTCACAAAAGAGAACGTCGACCTGCTCCCGGTTAAGATACTCACGCGCCTCAATGGCGCTGTGGCACTGTGCCACCAGCTCCAGGAAAGGTACTTTGCTGATGTAACCGGCCAGCTGGCGCAGGGCCAGCGGTTCGTCGTCAACTGCAAGACATCGTATGCTCATGACTGCAAAGATAGTGCTTTCCAGGGAGTGAGCCAAAAAAAAAGGAGACTTTTTATGTCTCCAGGGGAATATCGAGCATTACCTCGAAAGTGTCGTCGGTCTCGCGGACGTCCAGCGTGTAGTCTTTTCCGTAGAGGAGGTTCAGCCGCTGCCGCACGTTCTTCATGCCTACGCCTTGGCGGGTATCAGGCGTCGTAGGTGTCTTCGTCGCCTCATCACTCGACTTGCTGTGTTTGCTGTTCCGGCACGTCCAGCGCAGCCGGTCCTGCTTTTTGGTAGTGTGGTAGTGCTCGTTAGTAATCTCGATGAACGACTTCTCCACGTAGCTGACGCCGTGCTTGAAGGCGTTCTCGACGAACGAGATAAACAGCAGGGGAGGAACGAGAATGCCGCTGTAGTCGGCGAGTTGGGTCACGCTGAAGCTCAGGTTGTCAGTATACCGTATCTTCATCAGCCGCACGTAATTCTCCATGAACGCCACCTCCTGCTGCATGGGCACGCGGTCCTTGTTGCTCTCGTAGAGCACGTAGCGCAGAAGACGCGAGAGGGTGATGATGGCCTCCTGGGCCTCTGCGGGACTGATGTCCACCAGCGCGTGGATGTTGTTCAGCGTGTTCATGAGGAAGTGGGGGTTCAGCTGGTACTTCAGGTACTCCAGCTGTTGCTCCAGTTGCCTCTTCTGCGTCTGTGCCAGTCGCAGCTGGTCTTGCCGCTGCTTGAAGTAGAGCTTCACGCCGAGGTTCATGCCGAGCATGAGGATAAGCATGATGTCGGCTATCAGGTCGTGCTGGCCCACGAAGAGGGGTGGGCGATGGCCTTGCTCGTCAGGTGGCGTAGGACGTGCGTCGTGGATGCGTTTGTCAGGCGGCGGTGCCATTTCACCATCGGGTGGCATTCCCCTTTCTCCGTCAAATCGGGCATTGGGAGGGGCAGGACGTGTGTTACCTGACCTGTCGTGAATGCGTTCGATGTCCGTTGTCCAAGGTCCGTTGCCTGACAATTCCTCCTTGGGCCTGTGTGAGCACTGATAAACCGTAAACAGGGCTACCAGCAGGATGATGAACGAGAAGTAGGTGACTCGTTTTTGGCGGTAGACGAGTATGGGTGCCAGCAAGTGGTTGTGCAGGAGAAAGATGGCGAGGAATAGTGCCATAGGGCGCCACACTATGAATATCTCGCTCCATCGGAATGTGAAGTGGTCGTCCTGGACGCAGCTAATGTAGAGGCTCAGCACCGGTGCCGTGAACAGGATGGTCCACAGCACCAGGTAGGTGAGTGTCTCAGAGCGGTGTTTGTTCAGCATAGGTTCTATTCTTTATTTTGCAGTAAAGCTGGTGGCACCGCTTGTGCTGACCTTCGTCGTGCTACCCATGTAGAGCCCTTGGAAGGCAGAGGTTGCGTCGGTGGGTGCCGAAGACTGACTGATCAGGTAGTACTTGTTGCCGGCAACCATACCGGTGGCGGTCAGGAAGGTACACTGGCTATTGATGCTGGCGGGCAGCTTGAAGGTCACCAGGTTGTTGCCGGAGCCGTCGGCCAGTGTGTAGTAGCTGGTGCTGTTGAAGCTGATGCTGCCGGGGAAGGCGTAGCCCTGAACGGCGCCGCTGATGGTTCCGGTGCTACTGCTCTGTGCACCGCCCAGACCGATGCCGATGCCAGTACCGGTGATGGCGATGTAGCTGTTGTTGTCGCAGTCAATGCCTTCTTCAGGTGAACCCTTTGTGGAGTAGGCCAGCAGGACGCCGTTGCCGATGGTGATGGCACCGTTGGTGCCGGCATTGGAGTCGACGGCGTCGTTGCCGTAGGAGTAGCACACGGTCGTGCCGCCCTCAAAAAAGATTTTGCCCAGCGAGTTGATGCAGTCATCGTAACACTTGAAGTAGTGCTGGCCGCCCTCTATCCAGATGCCGGTCTTCGACTCCAGACCCTCGGCACCGTCGGTGGCGGTGCTGACGTTGGTCGTGCCGCCGTAGATGTAGATGGGGCAGATAGCCTTGATGGCCTTTGAGTCGGAGCCGCTGGAACTGTTCTCACCACCAGGCTGGAAGCCTCCTCCTCCTGGCTGATTGCCGGGACCGGGACGTCCCATAAGGACGGTGCTGTAGGGCTGTGTGGCACCAGTGGTAGTAACGGTCAGCGTAGGTCCAGTGCCGTCCTCCAGACCCATGGTGAAAGAGCCGGTGACATCCTCATAGGTGGTCTTGTTGCCACTGGTGGTCTTCGTGCCGCTGCCCACACGAATGCCCTTGCCGCCCTTGCCCGTCATGCTGATGGTAATGGTGCCGGCGTTCAGGGCGAGGTTCTCACACTTCAGACCCTTGGCGGTGTAGGCCTCTTCGCTGCTGGCTGCCAGTCCCTCTCCGCTATTGTTGATGTTGAGCGTGCCGCCGTTGGTGGTGATGCCGTCGGCGGAGACGCCGCGTCCGGCGGTACCGGTGATGGTCATGGTGATGTCGCCGCCATTCTGCTCGAACAGGGTGGCCTTGATGCCTGCGGTGTACGACGGGTCGTCGGCATCGGTAGTGTCTATGTCACCGGCTGCGGTAAGGTTGAGCGTTCCGCCGTTAATGCGCGCCAGTCCTGCCGCCTTGATGCACTTCGCCGCGGTGGCCGTCACGCTGGCGGTGATGCTGCCGTCGAGCATGTAGAAGTTGCCCGTGTCCTCGTCCTCATGGTCGGGGGTCTCACCAGTGCTGGCGGTGCCGTCGAGGTCCACCTGGATAGCGTCGTCTCCCACACCGCTGATGTTGAGCGTTCCGCTCTCCATGAGGAAGTACTCGTTGCAGCTGATGCCGTCCTTCACGGCAGAGAGGATGTTAATGGCGCAGTTCTTGACCGACATGTAGTCGCCGCTCTTGATGGCGTGGGTGTAGTTGCCGTAGACGGTCAGCGTGCCCTTGCCCTTGAACTCTGCATGTCCCTTGACGTAGAGGCAAGCCTTCTGTGAGCCGGCACCGTCGGTCAGCGTGTTCGTCGTGCCCTTCTTTACGCTGATGGCTATGCGTTTGCCGTTCTGGATGTCCAGGGCGGCACCCGTGGGGTTGGTCAGCGTCAGACCGTTCAGGTCTATCTCGCACTTGTAGCTGCCTGTCAGGGTGAGGCCGCCGTCTGTACTGCTGCCGCTGAGGGCGTAGTATATCTCGTCGCCGTCCACGTCGGCGGTGTTGCTCTGCGTCAGCGTGACGTGAGCGCCGCTGACGGCTGCCGTAACGTAGTTGGCCACATTGCCGCTGATGGTGACGGTGGCAGCGTTGTCGTTGTAGGCCACGCTGACAGTGTTGGCACTGACGGCAGCGTCGTCGGTGTATATCTTCGTGATGTCGCTGATGGCGAACACCTTTCCGCCGACGGTCAGTGTGGTGCCGTCGGTGTAGGTCATCTCGCCCGCCTGGTCGGCGGTGTAGTCGTAAGTCACGCTGCCCGTTACGATGTGTATGGTCTGTGCCATAGCCGTAGCAGTTATGACGGCCAGTGCTATGAGTGAGAGTAAACGTTTCATCATCTTACCTGGATTTTGGTGGTCTTGTTGTTAACCTTAATAATATAGAGGCCGGGCTTCAGCGTGGCTACCGTGCTGCTGCCGCTGCCCACCCGGTACTGTCCCAGGGGCATGCCCTGAAGGTTCGAGATGATGACGGTGGCGTCCTCGGGGGTGCTGACGCAGAGCTGCCGTCCTGTGACGCGGACGGTGATGGCGCTGGAGGCGACGGAGGCGACGGACGTCGCTTCGTCGGTAGTGAACTGCATGGTACTGAGCGTCGTCAGTGCCAGTTTCGTGGTGCTGCCCGCTGCGGTGGCAGTCAGGTTCTCGCCGTCGAAGGTAATGGTGACGCCTGTTGCCGGCAGACGGGTAATGGTTCCATCCTGCTGCTTGATGGTCAGGTAGTCGTACCCTTCGGCCGTAGCCATTGTTGCTACTGCGGAGAGAAGAATGGTCGAGAATAGTTTTTTCTTCATAATCAGGTTGGTAATACGCTATAATCAGCAGCAAAGATAGCCAAAAATAAATAAACGGGGCAAATTCTTTCAACGAACGCCCCGTTTCTTTCAGCGAAAAGTCTGTGACGGTTACAGACCCAGTCCCTTCTTCAGCTTGTCGGCAGCCTTGTTGGCACCCTCGTCCACCTTCTTGGCAGCTTCCTGCTTGGCGTTGTCCACAGCCTCGTTGGCCTTCTGGGCAGCAGCCTTCTTGGCATCGTCCACAGCCTGCTGACCGGCAGCCTTGGTGGCCTCGACGGCAGCCTCACCGGCGGCCTTGGCAGCCTCGGCCTTGTTGGCTACATCCTCAACGACAGCCTCGCCGGCGTTCTGGGCACCGTCAATGGCAGAGGTGAATCCGCTGACGATGGTCTCGGCGGGAGCGGCGGTGAGGGCGCTGACGGCAGCGTTGACGGCGGCGTTGTCACCAACGATAGCCTTGATCTTCTCCGTGTTCTCCTTCAGGATGTCCTGCACCTTGGCGACATACTCCTTAGCGGCCTCGGGGTTGGTCTTGACGAATTCCACCACCTTCTGCTTCACAGCCTCCAGGGTCTCCTGAATCTTGCTGGCGTCGGAAGCCTCAATTTCCTGGCTGAGGGCGGCAGCTACCTCGTTGACGGCACCTTCAACATCGACAGCAGCGCTGTCAACCTGCTCCTGGGCGTCAGCGGGAGCCTGAGCCTTGTTTCCACATGCGGTGAAACCGATGGCAGCAACAGCCATCATTGCTAAAAAGATTTTCTTCATTGCTTTCTGTTTTGTTTAGTGAATAAACCGTTATTTGTTCTCAAATCGGTGGCAAATATAAGAAAGATAATGACTTGCCGTACCTTTTTCTGAAAGAATATGTAATTTTTTAGATTTTTTTGTACCTTTGCAGCGTCAAAGTAAGGTTTTAGGATAATAACAGATGACAACATTGGAGTTTAAGCCCCAGCTTTTTTCCACTCTGAAGAGCTATGACAAGAAGAAACTGACGACCGACCTGTTGGCTGGTGTCATTGTGGGCATTGTTGCGCTGCCGCTGGCCATTGCCTTCGGTATTGCGTCGGGCGTGACGCCCGAGAAGGGTATCATCACCGCTATCGTGGCGGGTCTCATCGTCTCCGTCTTCGGAGGTTCGAAGGTACAGATAGGAGGCCCCACGGGCGCATTCATCATCATCATCTACGGCATCATCCAGCAGTACGGCATGAGCGGCCTGACCGTCGCCACGCTGATGGCGGGTGTGTTCCTCATCCTCTTCGGTGTTTTGCACCTGGGAACCATCATCAAGTACATACCTTATCCTATAATAGTAGGCTTCACGAGCGGTATCGCGCTGACCATCTTCACCACGCAGATTAAGGATCTACTGGGTCTGACGCTGAACGAGGTGCCCGCCGACTTCGTGGAGAAGTGGGTTGCCTATGTCGGGGCGTTGCCCTCTGTGGACTTATGGAGTGCTGCCGTCGGCATAGGGTCGGTGGCGTTGATAGCCCTCTGGCCTCGCATCACCCGTATTTCTGTCATCGCCTCCCACCTCTCGTTCCTGCAGAAGCTGCCTGGTTCGCTCATTGCCATCGTGGTGATGACGGTGGCCGCCCTGCTGCTGAAGCAGTATGCTGGAGTGACCAGCATAGAGACCATCGGCGACCGCTTCAGCATCAGCAACGTGCTGCCTACAGCACAGGTGCCCGAACTGTCCTGGGAAGTCATTAAGAGCCTGGTGGCTCCGGCGATGACCATTGCCGTACTGGGAGCCATCGAGTCGCTGCTGTCGGCAACGGTGGCCGATGGCGTCATCGGTGCCAAGCACTCGTCTAACACTGAGCTGATAGCCCAGGGACTGGCCAACCTCGCAACACCTATCTTCGGCGGCATTCCCGCTACGGGAGCCATCGCCCGGACGATGACGAACATCAATAACGGAGGCCGTTCGCCCGTGGCGGGCATCGTGCACGCCGCCGTGCTGCTGCTTATCTTCCTCTTCCTCATGCCTCTGGCGCAGTACATCCCGATGGCCTGCCTTGCCGGCGTGCTGGTGATTGTCAGCTACGGCATGAGCGGCTGGCGCTCGTTTGCCAGCATCATGCGTAATCCCAAGAGCGACATCATTGTGCTGTGGGTTACCTTTCTGCTGACCGTCATCTTTGACCTGACGGTAGCCATCGAGGTGGGGCTCATCTGCGCTTGTCTGCTCTTCATGCGCCGCATGGCGGAGACCACTGACGTCAAGGTCATCAGCGATGAGATTGACCCCGCCGAGGAGGACAGCGACTTCCAGCTGGGTAACCTGGAGCACCTCACCATCCCCGAGGGTGTAGAGGTGTACGAGATTAACGGTCCGTACTTCTTCGGTGCCGGCAACAAGTTCGAGGAAATCATGGGTGCCTTGCATCACGGACGTCCTGTGGTGCGCATCATCCGCATGCGTAAGGTACCCTTCGTCGACTCTACCGGTATCCATAACCTGACGAACCTCTGCCTGATGTCGCAGAAGGAGGGCATACAGGTGGTCCTCTCGGGTGTCAACGACCGTGTGCGGCAGACGCTTCACAAAGCGCACTTTGATGACCTGGTAGGAATAGAGAATATCTGCAGCCATATCAACTTTGCGCTGGAACGTGCAAGGATGCTCTGTAGTGAACAGAAAACGTATTGAGTCGGTGTGAGATGAAACGCCTGTCCCTCCTGTTGCTGCTGTTGCTGACGACCGTCCTTGTGACGGCTGCCATTACCGAAGACTCCGTCCTGACGGACGACGGTCTGCGGACAACGGCAACTCAGGCAGCCGTTCCGTCGGAGGGACGCTTCTGGAAGACAGGAATGGGACGCTTCCTGAAGCGTGCCGACGCAATGCTGGAGCGCATGCAGCGGTCAGGCATCGATACTGCCTATCAGGAGGTTCCCAAGCTCAACCGTCAGGTGTACATCGGTGGCTATGCCTACTTTCAGGACTACCGTTTGCACTTCCCTTTCCGCATACCTGGTGGGGTAGCGGGGGCCGTTCCCCAGCTGTCCGAGAGTATGTTCTATGAGACCAATGCCCACTCGTTCCTGGCGGAGATGGACCTTGGCATTGACTGGAAGGGACTGCTCATCGAGATTCCCATCCCCGTGCGCTCTTCCTATATCCGCAGCTACGGTCTGGCCAAGAGCGGCTCCGTGTGGGGTTTCCGGCTGCGCTACAAGCGGGCGAGTAACCTCACCGGTACGCGTAACTACGGTAACATGGGCAATGTGCTGGAAGAGTATATTGACGAGAACCAAGAGGACCTCATCAACTCCGGTATCAATGCGGAGGAGATGAAAAAGGAAGTGAAGTACTTCAAGAAACACAATGTCAACAAAGATCGTCACAAGCTGAAGACCTTCTTCGCCGAGGGCTACTACGTCTTGAACAGCAGTAAGTTCTCACTCTCGGCGGGACTGTTCTCCGAGATGGTGCAGAAGCGCAGTGCCGGCAGCCTGCTGTTCTATGGCAACTACTACTGGAGCCGCTACAGTGTGAGCGACATGTTTGTGTCCGACTTCGACAGTTTCCGTACGCAGCAGTTCTCGCTGGGCTGCGGCTATGGCTATAATTGGTCTCTGAATGGCGGGCGGCTGCTGCTGCACGGCTCCGTGGTCCCCATGTTCTCCGTCTATTCCGACCTCCGGCATGAGTCGCGTTGGGAACAGGCCGACCCCTCAATGACTGAGGAGGAGATACGTGTGCTGGAGAAGTTAAAGAAGAACTGGAGCAGCTTCTATGACTCTGCCGACAACGGCAAGCCCCGTTTCCGCGCCAATGCCTTTGCGCGCATTGCCACCAGCTACAGCTTCAACCGCTACGTCATCACGTTCTTGCTGAATTACCGCAATTACGGCTACAGCAACGACAAGCACCTGGGCATCATGAATCAGGAGATTGACGCGCAGTTGAACCTCGGAGTGAGATTCTGAGTACTTTCTTGTTGACCGATTACCGTTTACCGTCTAAGGCTTACTGCATGTCGTAGACCACCTGCATGAGGCGTTTGCCCAGCTGGTCGGCCTCCTCCATCGTCTGTGCCTCGCTGTAGACGCGGATGATGGGTTCCGTGTTGGACTTGCGCAAGTGTACCCATGCCTTGGGGAAGTCTATCTTCACACCGTCGATGTCGTTGACAGTGGCAGTAGGGTCGCCGGCAAACATCTCCTTCACCTTCACGAGGATGGCATCCACGTCAGTCTCTGGGGTGAGGTCAATGCGGTTCTTTGCTATCTGGTAGTCGGGGAAGGTGCGGCGGAGCTCGCTGACGCTGCAGCCCTTCTGGGCCAGTGACGACAGGAAGAGGGCGATGCCCACAAGTGCGTCGCGTCCGTAGTGGCTCTCGGGATAGATGACGCCACCGTTGCCTTCGCCTCCGATGACAGCTCCCACCTCCTTCATCTTCGTGGTGACGTTCACTTCGCCGACGGCAGCGGCAGCATAGGTACCTCCGTGCTTCTCAGTGACGTCGCGTAGCGCACGTGTAGAGGAGAGGTTGGAGACGGTGGCGAGAGGCGCCGCGTCAGCAGCCTTTCTATCCGGGTTAGAAAGGCTAGAATAGCGAGCCAGGTTAGCCAGCACGTAGTCGGCTACGCTGACCAGCGTGTACTCCTCTCCGAACATCTTGCCGTTCTCGCAGATGAAGGCCAGACGGTCCACGTCGGGGTCGACGACGATGCCCAGGTCGAATCCGCCGTTTGCCATGCGTCCCATAATTCCCTGCAGGTTCTTCTCCAGCGGTTCGGGGTTATGGGCAAAGTCGCCCGTGCAGTCGCCGTTGAGAATCTCGTAGCTCACACCCAGTGCGTCGAAGAACTTGGGCAGTATGATTCCTCCTACGCTGTTGATGGTATCGACACAGACGTGGAAGTTGCGGCGGCGGATGGCCTCGACGTCTACCAGCTTCAGCTGCAGCACGCTGTCGATGTGGCGCTGGTCGAAGCTGTTGTCTTCGGTATAGTGGCCCAGGTGGTCCACCTCGGCGTAGTCGAAGTCTTCGCGTGCGGCGATGTCGAGCACCTCAGCACCGTCGGCAGCGGTGAGGAACTCTCCCTCCCCGTTGAGCAGCTTCAGTGCGTTCCACTGGCGGGGGTTGTGTGAGGCGGTGATGATGATGCCTCCGTCGGCGCCGCTCATGCGCACCGCCAGTTCGGTGGTGGGGGTGGTGGCGTAGCCAATGTTGACGACATCGCAGCCGCAGCCCATGAGTGTTCCGCAGACCACGTTCTTCACCATTTCTCCGGAGATGCGTCCGTCGCGTCCGACGATAATCTTGCCGCAGCGGCCGGTCTTGCGTGCCATAAAGGTGGCGTAGGCGGTGGTGAACTT
>CAMHIM010000072.1 GCA_946185225.1 uncultured Prevotellaceae bacterium | reverse complement strand
GTCTGCTAAGCAGTCCTGCTCCATTGGCAGGCTGGCTCGATAAGTGGATGACGCTCATTAAATCTCTGATCGCTTGAAAACCGCTCATCCCTCCCTTTTTTGAGCAAGAATCCTTTGTATAAAGGGATTAGTCATGGGGACAGATTCTATAAGGTTGAGGTTCGCGCCCGCGCGTTTGCTTGCACAGTAAACGCTTTTCCCGTAACCTTGCGGCAACGAGGGTCAAGGGGGTGCACTATAATTCCAGCAGACCTTCCGGAATCTGCATGGTGACGGTCTGCCGGTCCTGGTCTATATCGGTTATCAGCTCGTCGTTGGCAGGAATGAGCCGTCCGTCCTCCAGTTCGAAGAGCAGGTTGGCGGTAGCGTCGTCAACGGCAGCGATAGTCCCCACCTGCCTCCCGGTGGCGGCATCCACCAGCGCAAAGCCGACAAACATGGAGAGCGAGGGGTTCTCCTCGTCGGCAGCCAGGCTCCGAGGGAAGTAGACGTCGGTGCCGGTAAGCTCACGGGCCCGCTCCTGGGTGTCGATGCCACAGAACTTCACGAGTGCCGTCTCGTCGGAGCGGAAGCGGTACTCCTCCATATAGAAAGGCACGAGGATACCGTCGAGCGACAGCACGAGGTAGTCGGCGTCTACACGGTCGAAGACATCGTCGTCGAAGTGAAAGGACACCTCGCCGTGTACGCCGTGGGGCTTCCCCAGGCGTCCTATGCAATATACTTCCTCGGGCTTTATCATGACAGGCGTGTTATCTTGGCTCCCAGCGCATTGAGGCGCTGCTCAATGTCCTCGTAGCCGCGGTCTATCTGTTCGATGTTGTCAATGCGGCTGACTCCCTTGGCACTCATGGCGGCTATCAGCAGGGCGATGCCGGCACGGATGTCGGGACTCGACATGCGTCCGGCACGCAGCGTAATCTTGCGGTCATGGCCCACGACGACGGCGCGGTGCGGGTCGCAGAGGATAATCTGTGCCCCCATGTCGATGAGCTTGTCAACGAAGAAGAGCCGGCTCTCGAACATCTTCTGGTGGAACAGCACGGAGCCGCGCGCCTGGGTGGCAACCACGATGAGCACCGACAGCAGGTCGGGCGTCAGACCGGGCCACGGAGCGTCAGCCAGCGTCATGATGGTGCCGTCAATGAACGACTGTATCTCGTAGTGGCGCTGACGGGGTATGACAAGGTCGTCACCCTCTACCTTTATCTTCACGCCCAACCGCCGGAAGGCATCGGGAATGATGCCGAGGTTGCGCACCGAGACATCCTTGATGCGTATGCCGTCGCCGCACATGGCTGCCATGCCGATGAACGAGCCTACCTCAATCATGTCAGGCAGCACGCGGTGCTCGGCACCGTGCAGCTCGTCGACACCGACGATGGTCAGGAGGTTCGAGCCGATGCCGCTGATGCGGGCGCCCATGGTGTTCAGGAGGTGGCAAAGTTGCTGGAGGTACGGCTCACAGGCTGCGTTGTAGATGGTGGTGGTGCCTTTGGCAAAGACTGCTGCCATGACGATGTTGGCCGTACCGGTGACGGAGGCCTCGTCCAGGAGCATGTAGGTCCCCTTGAGGCGGCGGGCAGAAATCTCGTAGACGTCACGGCCCTCGACCTGCGTGAAGCGGGCACCAAGCTTCTCGAATCCCAGGAAGTGGGTGTCGAGCCGGCGACGCCCTATCTTGTCACCGCCGGGCTTGGTGATGACAGCCCTGCCGAAGCGGGCCAGCAGGGGACCTATCATCAGGACGGAGCCGCGCAACTTCGCACACTCCCTGACGAACTCGTCGCTCCCCAGGTAGTCCAGACGGAGGTCGTCGGCCTGGAAGACGTAGTCGTTACGCCCCAGCCGTTCCACCTTGACACCGATGTCGCGAAGGAGCAGAATCAGGTTGTTCACGTCCCGGATGTCAGGAATGTTGCGCACGACAACGCGGTCGCTGGTGAGCAGCGTGGCACAGATAATCTGCAGTGCCTCGTTCTTCGCTCCCTGCGGTACGATGGTGCCACACAACGGGTGGCCCCCCTCAATCTGGAATGATGCCATAGGCCGGTATTATCTTCTTTTGCGGGATTTCTTCACTTCCTCCACGACAGGAGCCACCTTCTCGAAGCGGAAAGAGCCGAGGTCGAGCTGTATGACACCGTCGGTAAAGCGCGCCAGGTCGTCGGCCACCTTCTCGTCATCGATAGAGCCGTGCCCCCAGGTTGCCAGGTCGCGCTTCATCTGGTTGGCCGTCAGCCTCACCAGTTCGTCACGCTCCTCTCCCTCGGGCATCTGCTTGAGCTTCTCCAGCAGCTGCTCCACCAGCCGTCCGTAATGGCGCTGGCGGATTGCCCCCTGCGGCAGGGGCATGGGCGCAGGCTTGGTATGTATTTTCTCTGCCCCACTGACGTCATAGGGCCACTCGATGTCCAGCTGTTTGTGGCTCATCAGGTACAGGTGGTCCCAGAGGGTCTGCTCATAGTCGGCATTGTCCCTCAGATGAGGCACCTTGGTCTCCATGAGTCGTACGATAGCCCTTGCACAACGCAGCCGCTCATCCCTGTCAGGAAGGCTGACGGCATGGTCAACCATCTTCTGTATCTCACGTCCGTACTCGGGCATCAGCAGCGTCTCACGGCTCGTGTTATAATCTAATCCTTGTATATTCATCCTTAACTTCTTTAACTTCCTAACTTCTCAAATCAACTTCTTCGGCAGCTTCGCCACGAAATCCTTCAGGTAGAAGGGGACGAAGTAGGCCACGTCCTCAGTCTTTCCCGCCAGCAGCCTGCGCTCGGCCAGGGGCTGCATCCAGCGGGCCAGGGGCTCGATACCGTCCACATAGTGGGCGTTGGGATGGGAGATGGTCTCCATGCATTTCCCTGCACCGTTGCCGAAGAAGTAGACGGGACGCTGGTCCAGATACTCCCGGTAGGTATCGGCACTGACAATGTCGGCACTGACAGGACGCACCTCATGCAGGGCACGGTCGTAGAGGGCGGCATAGACCTCCATGCGGCGGGCGTCAATCATGGGACAGAGCAGCGCGTCCTCCTCGGCCACCGTCTCACGCAGCAACACCGGCACGCAAAGCAGCTCCAGCGTGGGGACGGCCAACAGCTTCAGGTTGCGGGCATAACAGATGCCCTTGGCCATCGAGGTGCCTATGCGCAGTCCCGTATACGAACCAGGACCGCAACTCACGGCAACGGCATCGAAGGGAATGGCGTGGCTGTCGGTGAACGACAAGGCCTCGTCGACATAGGTGCCCAGCCGCTCGGCGTGGTTGGGGCCGCTGTGGTCCTCCTCGTGCCAGATGACCTGGGAGTCCTCGCTCACCGCCACCGAGCAGACGTCGGTACTGGTCTCAATATGCAGTATACATGACATATTCTTCTCGCGTACTTAATATTATTGAAGTGCAAAGTTAGTAAATTTCCAGCCAACTCCGCACTATTTAATATTTTTTTTGTACCTTTGCGCCCAAATTCAATCAATTCTCTTAATAGAAATGAGTAAATTAGTCATTAACTCCTACGACGAGTTTGCCGCACATCTGGGCGAGGAACTGGGAGCCTCCGAGTGGCTCGAAGTCGGACAGGAGCGCATCAACCTTTTTGCTGATGCAACCCTTGACCACCAATGGATTCATGTTGACGTCGAGCGCGCCCGCGAGGAAAGCCCCTACAAGAGCACCATCGCTCATGGCTACCTGACGCTGTCGCTGCTTCCCTACATGTGGGACCAAATCATTGAAGTGAACAACATCAAGATGCTGGTGAACTACGGCATGGACAAGATGCGCTTCGGACAGCCCGTCATCACTGGCAGCCGCGTCCGCCTGGTCACCAAGCTCCACGGCATACAGAACCTGCGCGGCATCTGCAAGGCAGAGATAGACTTCAGAATAGAGATAGAGGGCCAGCGCAAGCCAGCCCTGGAGGGCATCGCCTCGTTCCTCTACTACTTCAACAACTGATACTGACATGGGAGGCTTTTTCGGAACCATTTCCACCAAAGCGTGCGTGAACGACCTGTTCTACGGCACCGACTACAACTCACACCTGGGCACCAAGCGTGCCGGTCTGGTCACCTTCGACGAAGAAGAAGGATTCACCCGCAGCATACACTCCCTGGAGCGTGACTACTTCCGCTCGCGCTTTGAGGACGAGCTGGACTCATTCAAAGGCAAGCAGGGACTGGGCGTCATCAGCGACACCGACCCCCAGCCCATCATCGTCAATTCACACCTGGGACGCTACGCCGTCGTTACCGTAGCGAAAATCAACAACCTTCCCGAGATAGCCGGGGAACTGCTGGCACAGAAGATGCACCTGAGCGAGATGTCGGCCAACAAAATCAACCAGACGGAACTGGTGGCCCTGCTCATCAACATGGGCAGCACCTTCGTCGACGGCATCAACCTGGTATACCACAAAATCAAAGGCTCCTGCTCCATGCTCATCCTCACCGAGGACGGCATCATCGCTGCACGCGACTTCCTGGGGCGCACACCCATCGTCATCGGACAGAAAGAGGGAGCCTACGCTGCCACCAGCGAGTCGTGCAGCTTCCCCAACCTGGACTTCAAGGTGGTCCGCGACCTCGGACCGGGCGAGATAGTACGGCTGAAGGCCGACAGCATCGAAGTGCTGCAGCCCGCCTTCAAGCGCTGCCAGATATGCTCCTTCCTCTGGGTCTACTACGGCTTCCCCGCCAGCGACTATGAGGGCATCAACACGGAGAACGTCCGCGAGACCAACGGCCAGATGATGGGCGAGAAGGACAGCACGGAGGCAGACCTCGTCTGCGGCATCCCTGACTCCGGCGTAGGCATGGCCATCGGCTACAGCAACGGCTCGAAGATTCCCTACAAGCGCGCCGTGCTGAAATACACACCGACGTGGCCACGCTCCTTCACCCCCGGCAACCAGAGCCGGCGAAACCTTGTGGCCAAGATGAAGCTCATTCCCAACAAGGCTATGCTAAAGGACCAGCGCGTCGTCTTCTGCGACGACAGCATCGTCCGCGGCACACAGCTGCGCGACAATGTCAAGGAGTTCTTCGACAACGGCGCCAAGGAGGTCCACGTACGCATCTCCTGTCCCCCGCTGGTCTACGGATGCCCCTTCATCGGCTTCACCTCATCGAAGTCGGACCTGGAACTGATAACACGCCAGATTATCCGTGACTTCGAGGGCGACGACAAGACCAATCTCGACAAGTACGCACAGTCGGACTCGCCCGAGTACCAGCGGCTGGTCGACGAGATTGCCCGCCGCCTGGGACTCTCCTCCCTGAAGTTCGCACGCATCGAGGACCTCGTGGCCAGCATCGGACTGCCCAAGGCCGACATCTGCACCCACTGCTTCGACGGCTCCAGCTACGACCAGAACCACGACGGCGACTACTTCGGATAAGCCTTCCGGGGGATTTCTGCCGTCAGGAACAGGAGAAAAACAACGCAAAGAAGCACCTTTCCGGTGCTTCTTTTTTTTATGAATTATTCGGACAAAACGGCTTTCAAAACGAGCAAAAACGGCAACGAACGCCTGTTTGGACGAAAATGGAGCCAAAAATGACGATTTTCGTATCCTGCTACAAATCAAGACGTTACAAACATTCTTAAATTTTCCGTCCCGATGTACAGGGAGAAAGGTCGGTTCTTTCGGGTCGAAAGATGCCGTCTTTCGCCCTTGAAGGTGGCGAGTTGAAAGACTCAATTCGCCACTTTTAGTCCGGAAAAAACAAATATCATTGTTCCAAATATCGGCAACTATGTTAAAATCTGTCCGATTTGTAACCTTCTCACTTTCCGGAGGTCGTCAGTTCCTCCTTCCCCCGACGTTAAAATTCCCCGTTCCAAGGGACCTGTTTTTGTCATTTTTCATGACATTTCGTACCAAAGAAAGGTCCCGGTTCCGCATCACTCTGGAGTGAAAACATTCCAGACAACAGAAATAAAAACGGTTTTCGCTTTGCATTTCATATTTCTTTTCGTACCTTTGCGCTTCCATAATTAAGCAACTATGATACAGTCAATGACAGGCTACGGACAGGCAGTCGTAGCATACAAGGAAAAGAAGATACACGTAGAAGTGAAGTCACTGAACTCCAAGCAGTTGGACCTTCAGACACGCATCACGTCGCTCTACCGCGAGAAGGAGATGGACATCCGGCAGATGGTGACCGCCGCCGTGGAACGCGGCAAGGTGGACCTCTGCATCTGGGTCGAACAGGACGCCGCAGCCAATGCGTCACTCATCAACGGGGCCCTGGTGGAGAACTACTACCAGCAGGTGAAAACCATCAGCGAGAAAACGGGCATCCCCATGCCGCAGGACTGGTTCCAGCTGTTGCTCCGCATGCCGGACGTGACGACACGGACGGAGCAGGAGGTGCTGGCAGACGAGGAGTGGGCCGTAGTCCGCAAGGCCGTCGACCAGGCGCTGAAGGCACTGACAGACTTCCGCAAGCAGGAGGGGGCCGCCCTGGAGAAGAAGTTCACGGAAAAGGTGGACAACATCGAACAGCTGCTGGCCGAGATAGAACCCTACGAGAAGATGCGCGTGGAGAAGATACGACAACGCATCGTGGAAGGACTGCAGCAGATTCCCGGCGTAGAGTACGATAAGAACAGACTGGAGCAGGAACTCATCTACTACATCGAGAAACTGGACATCAGCGAGGAGAAGCAGCGGCTGACGAACCACCTGAAGTACTTCCGTGAGACCATGGAGAACGGACACGGACAAGGCAAGAAACTCGGATTCATCGCACAGGAGATGGGACGCGAAATCAACACCACCGGCTCGAAATCGAACCAGGCTGAGATGCAGAACATTGTGGTGAAGATGAAGGACGAACTGGAGCAAATCAAGGAACAGGTACTGAACGTCTTGTAGTTCCACTCATTACTATCATTATATGGAAAAGGGGAAACTGATAATCGTCTCTGCCCCCTCAGGCAGCGGGAAGAGCACCATCGTACAGTGGCTCATGCAGCAGCATCCGGAGCTGCGGCTATACTTCTCCATCTCGTGTACCAGCCGCGCCCCGCGAGGAACGGAACAGAACGGCGTGGAGTACTTCTTCCTCACCCCCGAGGAATTCAAGGAAAAGATTGCCGCTGACGAGTTCCTGGAATACGAGGAGGTGTACGAGAACCGCTTCTACGGCACGCTGAAGGCCCAGGTAGAACGACAGCGTGAGCAGGGCCAGAACGTCGTCTTCGACGTCGACGTGAAGGGCGGCGTCAACATCAAGCACCACTATGGCGACGAAGCCCTGAGCCTCTTCATACAGCCCCCCTCGGTCGAAGAGCTGCGCCGACGGCTGACCGGCCGGGGCACCGACACGGCCGAGGCCATTGAGCAGCGGCTGGCTAAGGCGGAGTACGAGCTCACCTTCGCCCCGCAGTTCGACCGCATCATCATCAACGACGACCTGGAGACGGCCAAGGAGGAGACGCTCCAGACACTCAACGACTTCCTCGGACAATAAACCTACGCCCATGGCCAGCATCGGCATCTTCGGCGGGTCGTTCAACCCCATCCACAACGGACACATCGCACTGGCACGACAGCTGCGCCGGCAGACTGCGCTGGATGAGGTATGGCTGATGGTGTCGCCCCAGAACCCGCTGAAGCTGCAACAGGACCTGCTGGAGGACCACCTGCGCATGCAGCTGGTACGCACGGCCCTGCAGGACGAGCCGGGCATCGTGGCATGCGACTACGAGATGCGACTGCCCAAGCCCACCTACACATGGAACACACTGCAGGCACTGAGCCGCGACTTCCCAGACCACCGCTTCACCCTGCTCATCGGAGGCGACAACTGGGCACTCTTCCACCGATGGTATCACGCCGACGACATCGCCAGCCACTACGACATATGCATCTACCCCCGACGGGGCAGTCATCTCAACACACGAAAAATGCCCCCACGGGTAAGACTCGTGGAGGCAGAACTGCTTGACATCTCAAGCACAGAAATCAGACGGCGCGTCAGCCGTCACGAGGACATCAGCGGCATGGTGCCTGACAGCATCCTCGACCGCGTGCTATCGCTTTATGACAGCACGCACGACAAACCAGCAATGTAACAGGAACGTCTGAACGCGCCCATAATGGCTGCACATCACCTCGTAGCGCTCACGGAGCGACTCACGGTGATGCAGTGTTGTCTGCCCCTCCTCGGTATAGTTAGCGATGACCGCTCCCACGTTGGTCAGTTCCAGCCCCTGACGTGCAGCCTCCTTCATCACACGGATACACCAGTCGACATCGGCCGAGTAGCGGTAGCGCAGGTCGTAAGGCAACTGGCGGGCCAGGTCGGTACGCGCGTAGAATGCCTGATGACAGACGAGCATGCCCTTCTTGAACGAACGCCATGTCAGCCGACGGGGCGGACGGTGACGACGGGGATAGAGATAATTGCCGTCGCTGTCCGTGATGGCCGTATCGCCATAGAGCACCGCCGACTGCTCGGTGGCCCGCTCGGCCAGCAGCGACAAGGTGGTGCCGGAAGGCAGGGAGTCGCCGGCATTGAGGAACACGACGAAGTCGCCCGTGGCCTGCTGAAGGCCCTTGTTCATGGCGTCATAGATGCCGCGGTCAGGCTCAGAACGCACAATGACCTCATGACTGCTGGCCGTCTCGTCGCTCTTTTCTTTGTACTGTTCAGCCAGCTGCAGTGTGCCGTCGGTGGACGCTCCGTCAAGTATCAGGTGCTCCACATACTGGTAGTCCTGCATAAGGACGCTGTCCAGCGTTCGCTGCAGCACGGCGGCTGCGTTATAGGTTACGGTAACTATCGAGAAACGTAATTTCATATCTTGTAGTGCTTAAAGGCCAGGGCCTGGTTGTACACCTCTATATATTTAAGGGCGACACTGGACTGCGAATAGTTCTGCGCCACCTTTGACACCGCATTACGGCTCAACGACTCGTGGTCGGCCTCGCAGAGCACCCAGCGCAGTCCCCGACAGAGGTCCTCGGCATCACGGTAGGCGGCCACATAGCCGTTCTTCTGATGGTCAATCTCCTCCGGGATGCCCCCCACCCGGAACCCCACGCAGGGGACACCGCACGCCATGGCCTCCATGATAGTGTTAGGCAGGTTCTCCGACAGCGACGGAAGCACGAAGGCATCGACGGCATTGTAGATGTCGGCCACAGCATGCTCGTCGCTGACATAGCCCAGCGCATAGGACGCAAAGGGCATGCCGCCGGTTACCTCGTCGGCATGGCCGCCCATGACAACCAGCCCTATCTGCTCCTTCAGCGAGTCATGGCCGTCGGCCAGCAGCTGACAGGCACGAAGCAGGTAATCGACACCCTTGTTGACGTTCGTGACGCGCTGCGCGACAAACAACAGCAGCTTCTTGTCCTGCGGCAGACCCAGCTTGCGACGGGCCTCGGCCTTGTCACGGCGATAAAAGATACGGGAATCAATGGGATTGGGAATACTCGTGATGTGCTGACCCTTAAGCAATGCGCTGCCTTTGGCCTCATTCTCCAGCCAGCGGCTGCATGCCACGAAGAAGACATCCTGCCCCTCAAGCATACGCTGCTTGCGGCGCCACACCTTTGCCGACAAGTCATGCTCCGACCCACCGCCAGGCAGGTAGGGACAATACCGGCAGGCAGAACGGAAACTGCGGCACTGGAACGTCAGGTGACAGAGGGACGTGGCGGGCCAGATGTCATGCATCGTCCACACAACAGGTTTCCCAGAGCGCAGGATGCAGCCGATGTCCTTCAGTGACAGCATGCCTTGGTTCACCCAATGCAGGTGTATGACGTCAGCCTCGCGGAACTCACGGGTCTTCGTGATGTCCGTTCCACAAGTGGCTGTATCAATCTCGAACAGGTGTTTCCGCTGAAAACGCAGCCGACAGAATATCGTCAGCCGTTCCCAAAGGAAGCGCCACCGCATCAGCCACTGCGGACGAACAGGTAGCACGGTAAGACTGTCCGTCGTCTTGTCACGCACCAGCATCCGCGCCTTCTCGCCGTTGTTGTTCAGTGCCTCCATCAGCCGACTGGCTGCTACAGCGGCTCCACCGGCCCTCTCACTCGTATTGACTATCAGAATCCTCATAGGAACAACAAAGGTACGGCAACTTTCGCAAACGGCAAAGGAAAATAGGATGTTATTCTCTGTTTCCGCACACAGAAAGTTGATTTACGTCAAGAACGAAGGTGTTTTACACACTTTTTACCCTACAACTATTGCACGGAAGTAAAAAACGACGTACCTTTGCATCGTCAAAAGGTTAATAGATTGTTTTAGGTTAGTAGTAATAT
>CAMHIM010000071.1 GCA_946185225.1 uncultured Prevotellaceae bacterium | reverse complement strand
GAGAAGTGGGCCGAGACGGTGCCTTACACCTTCCGCAACCCCCTGTACCACTGGACCCACCTGGAGTTGAAGACTGCCTTTGGCATTGAGAAGCAGCTCTCTCCGAAGACCGCCCGCGAGATTTTCGACGAGTGCAATGAGAAGTTGAAGCAGCCCGAGTTCTCTGCCCGCGGACTGATGCGCCACTATAATGTGGAGTGTGTATGTACCACTGATGATCCTGTTGACGACCTGCACAACCACATAGAGTATGCCAGCAGCAAGGCCGCCGGCGATCCTCTGATGATTCCCGCATGGCGTCCCGATAAGGCCATGAACATTGAGAAGCCCGAGTTCTCCAAGTATGTGGAGCAGTTGGCTTCGGTTTCAGGAGTGAATATTACGAAGTTCGCTGACATGGTGGACGCCCTTCAGAAGCGTCACGACTTCTTCGCGGCCAACGGATGTAAGCTTAGCGACCACGGTATCGAGGAGTTCTATGACGAGGAGTACACTGACTCCCAGATAGAGACCATCTTTGAGAAAGCCATGCGGGGTCAGCAGCTCAGCGACTACGAGGTGCGTCAGTATAAGAACTGTTTCCTTACGGTGATGGCTGAGATGGACGCCGATGCCGACTGGACACAGCAGTTCCACTATGGAGCCATCCGTGACAACAACACGAAGATGTACAACCAGCTCGGTCCTGATACAGGTTTTGACAGTATCGGTGAGTTCAATACCGCTAAGGCCATGTCGAAGTTCCTCAACAAACTGAACATGGAAGACAAGCTCACGCGTACTATATTATATACGCTGAACCCCTGCGCCAACGAGGTCATCGCTACTATGCTCGGTAATTTCCAGGGGGGTGAGCCCGGCAAGATACAGTTTGGCTCTGGCTGGTGGTTCAACGACCAGATGGACGGCATGATACGCCAGATGAATGCCCTCTCGGTGCTCGGTCTGCTCTCACGGTTCGTCGGCATGCTTACCGACAGCCGCTCGTTCCTGAGCTATCCTCGCCACGAGTACTTCCGCCGCATCCTGTGCAACCTGCTCGGCAACGACGTTGAGAAGGGTTTGCTGCCCGACGACCGCGAGACGCTGGCTCGTATGGTGGAGGACATCTCCTACAACAATGCCCGCCGCTATTTCAAATTCTACTAAAAGAGGCAATAACTCGTACTATTAAGGACAGACATTTTTGTCTGTCCTTAATATTTTTGTAGATTTTTTTCTTGTGTAATTGGAAAAATAGCAGTAATTTTGCACGCTGAACAATAGAAAATACCTGAATGAGAACGTTTAGAAGAGCCGTCCTACCCGTTGTAATGGTTGTAGTATTTCAGTTGCTGGTTGGCAGCTGTGGCAGCACAAAAGATGTTGCTTACTTCCAGAACAGTAAAGACGTTGACCTTACCAGTTCACAATTCCTTTACGATGCCCGCATCATGCCGAAGGACCAGCTGACCATCACCGTTAGCACCACCGACCCCGATGCCGCCGTCCCCTTCAACCTGACGGTGCCTACGCCTATGACACAGAATCAGCGCTCCAGCTATTCACAAGCCATGTTGCAGACCTATCTGGTGGACAATGATGGCAATATCAGTTTCCCCGTCATCGGCAACGTCCATTTGGGAGGCCTTACCAAGGCAGAGGCAGAGAAGAAGATACAGGACCTGATTAAGCCATATATGGCAGCCGCCGCGAACCCCATCGTCACGGTACGCATGACGGGCTATCAGATATCGGTCATCGGCGAGGTGAACCGCCCAGGAACCTTCACCGTGGGCCGAGAGAAAATTACCATCCTCGAGGCTTTGGCACAGGCGGGAGACCTCACCATCTACGGTGTCAGAAACAATGTTAAGCTGGTGCGTGAGGACTCAAAGGGGCAGAAAGCCATCTACGAGCTGGACCTCAACGACGCCAACCTCATCAACTCCCCTTATTACTACCTACAGCAGAACGACCTGATCTATGTGACACCCAACAAGGTCAAGGCACAGAACTCCAGTGTGGGCAGCATGACGACGCTATGGTTCTCCGCAACGTCGATACTTATTTCTTTGACTTCGTTATTGTATAACATATTAAGATAAAAGGAAAGAGGTTGAGTCGTGTTCTCAATCTCTTTTTTTAGACATAAAGGTAAGAAAGATATGTGTGGAATAGTAGGATATATCGGTAAGAAGGACGCCTATCCCATTTTAGTGAAGGGACTGCAGCGCCTGGAGTATCGCGGCTACGACAGCGCCGGCGTAGCCATGCTCAACGATAATGGCGAACTGAATGTCTATAAGACCAAGGGAAAGGTCAGCGACCTGACGGAGTACTGCCGCGACAAGGACGTCAGCGGCACCGTAGGTATCGCGCATACCCGCTGGGCCACCCACGGAGAGCCCTCGTCGCGGAACGCACATCCCCACTATTCACAGTCGCACAACCTGGCGATAATCCACAACGGCATCATAGAGAACTATGCTGACATCAAGGCTCGTTTGGCCGAGAAGGGTGTGAAGTTCGTGAGCGATACGGACACGGAAGTGCTGGTACAGTTAATTGAGTACATCATGAACCAGAAGAAGCTCACCCTTCTGGAGGCTGTGCAGGTGGCCCTGTATCAAGTCATCGGAGCCTATGCCATTGCCGTCCTGGACAAGCGTGACCCCGACCAGATAGTGGCAGCCCGCAAGCAAAGCCCGCTGGTGGTGGGCATCGGCGACGACGAGTTCTTCCTTGGCTCTGACGCCAGCCCCATTGTGGAGTATACCGACAAGGTGGTCTATCTGGATGACGGTAATATTGCGATCATCCGCCGCGGCGAAGGCATACACGTCGTCAGCATCCTTGGCGAGGAGCAGGAGCTGAAGGTGAACACCGTTGACATAGACCTCGGACAGATAGAGAAAGGCGGCTACCCGCACTTCATGCTGAAGGAGATTTTCGAGCAGCCAGAATGCCTGACCAATTGCATGCGAGGACGCGTGAACGTAGAGGCCGACCACGTCACCCTCTCTGCCCTCATCGACTACCGTCGTCAGCTGCTTGAGGCCAAGCGCGTGGTAATAGTGGCCTGTGGCACCTCGTGGCACGCCGGACTCATCGGTAAGCAGCTCATCGAGAGCTACTGCCGCATTCCCGTGGAGGTGGAGTACGCCTCTGAGTTCCGCTACCGCAACCCCGTAGTCGGTAGGGGCGACGTCGTCATTGCCATCAGTCAGAGCGGCGAAACCGCCGACACGCTGGCTGCCGTCCAGCTGGCACGTGAGCGCGGAGCCTTCATCTACGGCGTGTGCAACGCTATTGGCAGCAGCATAGCCCGTGCAACCGATACCGGAACCTACATCCATGTAGGACCGGAGATTGGTGTCGCATCGACGAAAGCCTTTACCGGACAGGTGACGGTGCTGACAATGATAGCCCTTGCTATGGGTGAGGCCAAGGGCACCATCCGCCGCGATGAATACCTGAAGGTTGTCAAGGGACTGAGCGAGATACCTGACAAGATACGGGAGGTGCTGAAGACGAACGACAAGGTGGCCGACCTGGCACGAACCTTCACCTATGCGCACAACTTCCTCTATCTGGGTCGAGGCTACTCGTATCCGGTGGCCCTTGAGGGAGCCCTGAAACTGAAGGAAATCAGCTACATCCACGCCGAGGGCTATCCTGCTGCAGAGATGAAGCATGGTCCGATAGCCCTGATAGACTCCGACATGCCCGTCGTCGTCATCGCTACCCATAATGCCATGTATGAGAAGGTGCTGTCGAACATCCAGGAAATCAAGGCCCGCCAGGGTAGGGTGATAGCCCTTGTCAGCAAGGGTGACGACACCATCTCAAAGATTGCCGACGAGGTGATAGAACTGCCTGACGTGCTGGAGTGTCTGGAACCTCTGGTGGCAACCATTCCCCTGCAGCTTCTGGCCTACCATGTAGCCGTCTGCAAGGGTAAGAACGTTGACCAGCCGAGAAATCTGGCAAAGTCTGTGACTGTTGAATGAAGACAAGGGCGATTCGTTTTTCCAAGACGTTTCGCCTTTTTTATAGAAAGAAGACAGAAGAAAAGGGAATATATGAAGATGAAAGATGTAACACTCGTCCTTCAGGACGGAACGAAATTCAAGGGAAAGAGCTTCGGCTACGAGAAGCCGGTGGCTGGCGAGGTAGTATTCAATACTGCCATGATGGGCTATCCGGAGAGTCTGACAGACCCCAGCTACGCAGGACAGCTGATGACGCTGACCTTCCCGCTGGTGGGAAACTATGGTGTGCCTCCGTTCAGCATCGGACAGGACGGCATCGCCACCTTCATGGAGAGCGACCGTATCTACGCCTCTGCCATCATTGTGAGCGACTACAGCGAGAAGTACAGCCACTGGAACGCCTGTGAGAGCCTGGCCGACTGGCTGAAGCGCGAGAAGGTGCCTGGCATCACTGGCATTGACACCCGTCAACTGACGAAGGTGCTGCGGGAGCAGGGCGTCATGATGGGAAAGATTCTGTTCGACGACATGCAGGAGCAGCCCGAGGAGCTGGACTATAGCCGTATAAACTGGGTGGAGCGCGTCTCGTGCAAGGATGTTATCCGCTATAACGAGGGAGCTGGCAAGAAGGTCGTTCTCGTTGACTGCGGCGTAAAGAATAACATCATCCGCTGTCTTGCTGGCCGTGGTGTCGAGGTTGTCCGTGTTCCTTGGAATTACGACTATACGGCGATGTCGTTCGACGGTCTGTTCCTGGCTAACGGCCCTGGCGACCCTGATATGTGCGCCGATGCCGTCGACATTCTGAAGAAGCAGATGTCGCAGTCTCGAAAGCCCATCTGTGGTATCTGTATGGGTAATCAGCTGCTTGCCAAGGCTGGCGGTGCCACCATCTATAAGCTGAAGTACGGTCACCGCTCTCACAACCAGCCGGTCCGCGAGGTAGGCACCAACCGTTGCTACGTGACGTCGCAGAATCACGGCTATGCCGTCGACGCTGCCACGCTGGGCAACGACTGGCGCGAGCTCTTCGTCAACATGAACGATGGCTCCAACGAGGGCATCCGACACATCTCGAATCCCTGGTTTTCCAGTCAGTTCCATCCGGAGGCCTGTTCCGGACCTGTAGACACAGAATTTATGTTTGACCGCTTTATTGAGACATTATGAAAGATAACAGTATAAAGAAAGTGCTGCTGCTGGGCAGCGGCGCCCTGAAAATCGGCGAGGCCGGAGAGTTCGACTACAGCGGTTCCCAGGCCTTGAAGGCCCTTCGCGAGGAAGGCGTCAAGACGGTGCTCATCAACCCCAACATTGCTACGGTGCAGACGTCTGAGGGAGTGGCCGACGAGGTCTACTTCCTTCCCGTGCAGCCCTATTTCGTGGAGAAGGTCATTGCCAAGGAGCGCCCTGACGGCATCCTGCTGGCCTTCGGTGGCCAGACGGCCCTGAACTGCGGCGTGGATTTGTACAAGAGCGGCGTGCTGGAGAAGTACGGCGTGAAGGTGCTGGGCACCCCCGTCCAGGCCATCATGGATACCGAGGACCGTGAGCTGTTCGTCAGGAAACTTGACGAGATTGACGTGAAGACCATCAAGAGTCAGGCGTGCGACAACGTCGAGGATGCGCGCAAGGCTGCCGCTGCTCTCGGATACCCAGTCATCATCCGTGCCGCCTATGCCCTTGGCGGACTGGGCTCCGGCTTCTGCGACAACGAGCAGCAGCTCGACGTGCTGTGCGAGAAAGCCTTCGCCTTCTCGCCGCAGGTCCTCGTGGAGAAGTCGCTGAAGGGCTGGAAGGAGATAGAGTACGAGGTGGTGCGTGACCGCTATGACAACTGCATCACCGTCTGTAACATGGAGAACTTCGACCCGCTGGGCATCCACACGGGCGAGTCGATTGTCATCGCTCCTTCGCAGACGCTTTCTAACTCTGAGTACCATAAGCTGCGTGCGTTGGCCATCAAGATTATCCGTCACATCGGCATCGTCGGTGAGTGTAATGTCCAGTATGCCTTTGACCCCCAGAGCGAAGACTATCGCGTCATCGAGGTCAATGCGCGCCTGAGCCGCTCCTCGGCGCTGGCCTCAAAGGCTACCGGCTACCCCCTTGCCTTCGTTGCCGCCAAGCTCGGCATGGGCTACGGCCTCTTCGAGCTGAAGAACTCCGTCACCAAGACCACCAGCGCCTTCTTTGAACCGGCCCTTGACTATGTCGTCGTGAAGATTCCCCGCTGGGACCTGTCGAAGTTCCACGGAGTGGACAAGGAGCTCGGCTCCTCGATGAAGAGCGTCGGCGAGGTGATGGCTATCGGCCGCACCTTCGAGGAGGCGTTGCAGAAGGGACTGCGCATGATAGGGCAGGGGATGCACGGCTTCGTGGAGAACAAGGAACTGCAGATAGCCGACCTTGATGCCGCTCTGCGCGAGCCCACGGACAAGCGTGTGTTCGTTATTTCGAAGGCTATGCACCAGTCGGAATACGACATAGATAAAATCCATGAGCTGACCAAGATTGACAAGTGGTTCCTTGAGAAGCTGTACCACATCATCAGCATCGACGAGCAGCTGAAGAAACAGAACATCAATACCGTCGAGCCGTCGCTGCTGCGCGAGGCGAAGGTATATGGATTCACCGATTTCCAGATAGCGCGGGCACTGGGGCTGGAGGGGGAGAGCCGTACGATGCACGACGCCCTGCTGACGGTGCGTAACCGTCGTAAGCAGTTGGGCATCGTGCCCGTGGTGAAGCAGATAGACACGCTTGCCGCCGAGTATCCTGCGCAGACCAACTACCTGTACGTTACCTATTCGGGTGTGGCCGGCGACATACGGTACGAGAACGACAAGCGGAGCATTATCGTGCTGGGCTCGGGAGCCTACCGCATCGGCTCCAGCGTCGAGTTCGACTGGTGCGGCGTTCAGGCCCTGGCCACCATCCGCAAGGAGGGCTGGCGCTCGGTGATGATAAACTACAACCCTGAGACCGTGTCGACCGACTACGACATGTGCGACCGCCTGTACTTCGACGAGCTCACCTTCGAGCGCGTTCTCGACATCATCGACATGGAGCAGCCCTACGGCGTCATCGTCTCCACCGGCGGCCAGATTCCCAACAACCTCGCCGTCTATCTCGACGAGGCCGGTGTGCGCATCCTGGGTACCCAGGCATCCGACATCGACGGTGCCGAGGACCGTGCCAAGTTCTCGCAACTGTTGAACGACTTGGGCGTCAACCAGCCAGAGTGGAGCGCGCTGACCTCCTTTGCCGACGTCAACCAGTTTGTCGACCGCGTCGGCTTCCCCGTGCTCGTGCGTCCCAGCTACGTGCTGAGTGGTGCCGCCATGAACGTCTGCTCCAACCATGAGGAGCTGGAGCGCTTCCTGCAGCTTGCCGCCAACGTCAGCGAGGACCATCCCGTCGTGGTGTCTAAGTTCATCGAGCATGCCAAGGAAATCGAGATGGATGCCGTTGCCAAGGACGGCGAGATACTGGCCTATGCCATTTCCGAGCACATCGAGTTCGCGGGAGTCCACAGCGGCGATGCCACCATCCAGTTCCCGCCGCAGAAGCTGTACGTCGAGACCGTCCGCCGCATCAAGCGCATCTCGCGTCAGATAGCCAAAGCGCTGCACATCAACGGACCGTTCAACATCCAGTACATGGCTCGCGACAACGACATCCTCGTCATAGAGTGCAACCTTCGTGCCTCGCGCTCGTTCCCCTTCGTCTCCAAGGTCCTCAAGCTCAACCTCATTGACCTGGCAACGCGCGTCATGCTGGGACTGCCCGTGGAGAAGCCCTCGAAGAACCTCTTCGACCTGGACTACGTGGGCATCAAGGCATCGCAGTTCTCCTTCAACCGGCTCCAGAAGGCCGACCCCGTGCTGGGCGTCGACATGGCCTCTACCGGCGAGGTCGGTTGCATCGGCGACAATACACATACCGCCCTGCTCAAGGCCATGCTCAGCGTCGGCCATCGTGTCCCGAAGAAGACGGTGCTGCTGTCCACCGGCGGTGCCAAGCAGAAGGCCGAGATGCTTGACGCTGCCCGCCTCTTGGTGAGTCACGGCTACGAGCTCTACGCCACCGGCGGAACGTCGCGCTATCTGACCGACAACGGCATACAGAACACCCTCGTCTACTGGCCCAGCGAGCCTGACCGCAAGCCTCAGGCCCTGGAGCTGCTGCATGCCCACCAGATAGACATGGTTGTCAACATCCCCAAGGACCTGACCACCCATGAGCTTACCAACGGCTACAAGATACGCCGCGCTGCCATCGACCTCAACGTACCGCTGATTACCAACAGCCGGCTGGCCTCTGCCTTCATCGAAGCCTTCTGTACCGTCGGCGTGGAAGGTATCGGCATCAAGGCCTGGAGCGAGTATAAGTGAAAATAAAGTAGCAATAATTTGGAGATTCTCCGAATTATTGCTACTTTTGCAACGACTAAAAACCGATTAACCATGGAATTAGGGAAGCCTCTGGAGTCACAAATCAATCGCAGTGACTATAAGATACTCATAGTCGATGACGTCATGAGCAACGTCCTGTTGCTGAAAATTCTGCTGACCAACGAACATTTTCAGGTATGTACGGCCAACTGCGGCACAGCCTGTATAGAACAGGCGAAGTCCGAGAGCCCCGACCTCATCCTGCTGGATGTCATGATGCCCGACATGAGCGGTTTCGACACGGCAATCATCCTGAAGAAGGACCCCCAGACGGCGGACATCCCCATCATCTTCCTTACGGCGCTGAACAACCCCTCCGACCTGGTACACGGCTTCCAGGTGGGTGCCAGCGACTTCCTGACCAAGCCGTTCAACAAGGAAGAACTCATCGCCCGCGTGCTGCAGCAGATCTCCCTCGTGGCAGCCAAGCGCATCATCGTGCGGCAGAACGAGGAGCTGAAGGCCACCATCGGCAACCGCGACAAGATGTACTCCGTCATTGCCCATGACCTGCGTTCTCCCATGGCCAGCATCCGCATGGTGCTCAACCTGCTCGTCGCCTCCACCTCTGCCGAACAGCTGGGGCCCGAGCTCTTCGGGCTGCTCGACCAGGCCAACCGCGAGTCTGAGGAAGTCCACGACCTGCTGGACAACCTGCTGAAGTGGACCAAGAGCCAGACGGGGCGCCTGAACGTCGTGCTCCAGGACCTCGACCTGAACGACATCATCCCCGGCGTCGTCGAAATCTTCGAGATGATAGCCATGACCAAGCACATTACCCTGAACTATCAGGCTCCGGAGACCCCCCTTGTGGTGCATGCCGACAACGACATGCTGAAGACCATCTTCCGCAACTTCATGTCCAATGCCATCAAGTTCTCTCCCGAGAACAGCAGCATCGAGATTACCATGCAGCAGGACGGCGACTTCGCCAAGGTCGGCGTCCGCGACCATGGCGTAGGCATTGCCCCCGAGCGTCTGGGCAGCATCTTCCACAAGGGCGAGACCACCTACGGCACCGGCGGCGAGGAAGGCTCCGGCCTGGGTCTGCAGCTCTGTGCCGACTTTGCCCGCAAGAACGGCGGCGACGTCATGGTAGAGTCCATCCTGGGCGAGGGCTCCAAGTTCAGCGTGCTCATCCCCTTGAAGAAGGAATAACTTACATTCCTGCCAATCCGCCTCTCAAGAAAGTGCCGTGTTGAGGCCTTCAAAACCGGCTTTTGAAGACCTCAACATGCCGTTTTCAGCCCCGCAAAACCGGCTTTTCAGCCCCGCAAAAGCCGACTTTCAAAATCTGGAATCCAGCGGATTCCGCATTCCTACTGGCGTTTTGTCCATTTTTTTGTCTTAAGCGTCTTTCTTATAGTCCTCTGAGCACTTTGAAAGAAAAACGGGCTTTCCTTTTGCCTTTCGCCCAATTTTTCGTAATTTTGCACCCGCAAAACGTTTTAATAAAAAAGAAAAGGTAATGAAAGCATTTGTTTTTCCCGGACAGGGTGCCCAGTTCGTAGGCATGGGCAAGGATTTGTATGACAACAACGAGACGGCCAAGGAGCTCTTTGAGAAAGCCAACGACATCCTGGGCTATCGCATCACGGATATCATGTTCGAGGGTACCGACGAAGACCTGAAGCAGACGAAGGTGACTCAGCCCGCTGTGTTCCTGCACTCCGTCATCTCCGCCATCTGCATGGGCGACGCCTTCGAGCCTGCCATGACTGCCGGACACTCGCTGGGTGAGTTCTCGGCACTCGTAGCTGCCGGCGCACTCTCGTTTGAGGACGGTCTGAAACTGGTGTACGCACGTGCCATGGCCATGCAGAAGGCCTGTGAGGCTGCCCCCTCCACGATGGCTGCCATCATCGCCCTGCCCGACGAGAAGATTGAGGAAATCTGCGCCGAGGT
>CAMHIM010000070.1 GCA_946185225.1 uncultured Prevotellaceae bacterium | reverse complement strand
TGGGCCATCCAGACGGTGGAGCGCAACGGCAAGTACTACCTCTATGCCCCACTCCACGGACACGGTATCGGTGTGCTCGTTGCCGACAGCCCCTACGGACCCTTCCGTGACCCGCTGGGAAAACCGCTGGTATGGGACCGCTCCAACTGGTTCGACATCGACCCCTCCGTCTATACGGACGAGGACGGACAGGCCTACATGTACTGGGGTAACCCGCACACCTTCTACGCCAGGCTGAACAACGACATGATATCGCTGAAGGACAGCGTGGTCAAGCTGCCGCACATCAAGAACTATCAGGAAGGTCCGTGGTTCTACAAGCGCAACGGCAAGTACTACCTCGGCTTTGCCTCCACCTGCTGCCCCGAAGGACTGGGCTACGCCATGAGCGACTCGCCCACAGGACCATGGGAGAGCAAGGGCTACATCATGCAGCCTACAGACCGTGACCGCGGCAACCACCCCGGCATCTGCGACTTCAAGGGACACACCTATGTCTTCGGACAGAACTATGACCTGATGCACCTGCAGACCCTTACCCACCACGAGCGTCGCAGCGTGTCGGCAGCAGAAATGACCTACAACGCCGACGGCACCATTCAGGAGGTTCCCTACTGGCTGGACCTGAAGCCACTGAAACAGCTCCGCTGGCTCAACCCCTACCAGCGCGTAGAGGCAGAGACCATGGCCTGGGGATACGGACTGAAGAGTGCCAAGATGGGCATCCCCAACACAGGGGTGGTGGCCGACATGCCCGCCTCTACCGGCAAGCGTAACATGTATATCTTCGACCTGAACGACGGAGAACTCATCAAACTGCGCGGCGTTGACTTCGCCGAAGGAGCGCGGCGCTTCAGCATCACTGCCGCTGCCACTGGCAGCTGTACGGTTACACTGCGCCTGGACAGCCAGAACGGTCCCGTCATCGGTAAAGCCGTCATCAAGTCTACCGGCAACGTGGAGAACTACCGCAGCTTCAAGGCCAAGGTCAAGAATGCCAAGGGCGTACACGACCTCTACCTCTGCTTCAGCAACTGCCAAGGCGACGTCCGACTGGACTGGTGGCAGTTCCAATGACAGACAACAAGACATCATGACATCCCCAGACACTAAGCGGGAGGCCCGGTCGGGCCTCCCGCTTTTCAATGGACGGCTGCGCCGCCTCAGAACTCCACAAGGATGCGGAACACCTTGCCGGGGTTCTCGCTCCACCAACGCATGGTGTCGAGAGCCTCCTCAGGCTTGATAACCTTCGTTATCAGGGCGTCTACAGGACTCTCCCCCGACGTGTTACCTACTCTTTCGAGATAGTGAATGACTGCACGGAAGTCTGACGGCTGGGCGTTGCGGGAGCCACGGATGTCAAGCTCCTTCTGGACAAAGAACTTCGTCTGGAACGACACCTCGGTCTTAGCATAGCCAATGCACACCACACGACCCGTGAAGGCCACCTCGTCGACGGCCATCTGATAGGTGGGTGTACTGCCCACAGCCTCAATGACAACGTCAGGACCAAAGCCGCTGGTCATCTCCATCAGGCGCTGGTGGACATTCTCCGTACGCGTATTGATAGTGTAGGAGGCCCCCATCTTACGAGCCTGGGCCAGCTTCCCATCGTCAATGTCGGCAGCCACGACAGTGGCGCCACGCATGACAGAACGTACGACGGCACCCATGCCCACCATGCCACAACCGATGACCAGCACGACATCGATGTCGGTCACCTGGGCGCGGCTGACGGCATGGAAGCCCACGCTCATCGGCTCCACCAGGGCACACACCTTCGGCGTGAGCAGTCCGGCGGGAATGACCTTCTCCCAAGGCAGCGTGATGTACTCGCGCATGGCACCGTTGCGCTGCACGCCCAGCGTCTCATTGTGCTGACAGGCATTGACACGCTGGTTGCGGCAGGAGGCACACTTGCCACAGTTGGTATAGGGATTGCAGGTGACCACCATACCGGGTTTCAGACCCTCGGGGACACCGCTGCCCACGGCTTCGATGACCGCGCCTACCTCATGGCCGGGGATGACGGGGTCAAGGGCCATCGAGTTGCGTCCCATAAACGTGTTGATGTCGCTTCCGCAGAAGCCTACGTAATGCAGTTTCAGGAGTATCTCGCCAGGACCGGGAGCCTGAGGGTCCTCCACCTCAATGATGTTCAACTGCTGTGAGTGTGTAATCTGAATAGCTTTTTTCATTCTGACATATTTTTAATGTATGGAAGTTCGGGAAGACGGTCAAAGCCATAGAACCGACAGGCGTTCTGACCGAGAAACAGTGCTTTTTCCTCTTTGGTAAGCTCTGCTGACTTCTCGACGAAGTCATAGGACATGCGGTAGGTGATGGCAGTAATGGTGCGCGGGTAGTCGGAGCCCCACATCAGGCGGTCCATGCCCACCAGGTCGGCCGCTTCACGGATGCGACGGACAGCGGTGGGGAAAGGATAGAACTCTGCGTTATAGAGCCAGGTGATGCCGCCGGACTCCACCATGACGTTCGTGCCCTCACGGGCCAGCAGCACCTGACTGCGGAACGAGGCGGTAGTAGGCATGCCGAAATGTCCAATGGCCACCTTCAGCCGCGGGCACTCCTGGATGACCTCAGCCATCTGGGCCACCTGACGCTCGTCGTCGGCCAGGCACATGGAGAGTATCATGTCCTGCTCCTCCATCAGCTTGAATACCGGCATGAGCGTCTGCAGCGGCTCGTGCATGCGGTGACCGGGAAAGGCAATGCCCTTCAGTCCTGCCTTGATAACCTGCTGTGCCTCATCCACATTCCACGCCATACCCATGCACAGGAAACGGTCGGGGTATTGCTGCTGAACCTGTGCAAGATAATCGTTCTGACAGCCGTCAATCACTTCCTGAACGACCACTGCCGCACCCACCTGGGCATAGTTCATGTTGGAGAGGAACACCTCGGCGGTGTTACGTCCGTCAATCATAAACGGCGGCAACATCTGCACTTCCTCGTCCATGAAGATGCTGCGACCGTTCTTCAGCGAGAGGATGCGCTTGCCATCGACCGTTGTGTCCTGCTTCAGCCACAGATGGCTGTGGGCATCGATTATGAGTTTGCCCATGTCACACGCTGTTGGTCGCCAATAATCTCTTTCACCTCCTTCACCAGCTCCCAGTCGGGCTCCTCATTGGCCCACTGGATGTTACGGCGCACATTATCAGGATTGGCCGACGAGAACAGCGTAGAGGCAATACGGGGGAAGCTGACGGAGTACTGGACGGCAAGCTTCTCAATGGGATAGCCTTTCTCGCGACAGTAGTCGGCTGCTTGCTGACAGACCTTCACCAGCGGTCTGGGGGCTGGGTGCCAGTCGGGCACGCCACGCTGTGAAAGCAGACCCATGCTCAACGGAGAGGCATTGACGACACCAACACCCTTCTGCTCGAAAAAGCCTACGTAGTCGGCCAGCGCATCATCGTTCAGCGTATAGTGGCAGAAGTTCAGGACGGACTCCACACCCTCACAACGCTCTACTACCCACTTCAGGTTCTGCAACTGGAGGTCGGTGATGCCGACGTGGCCGACAACACCCTTGTCACGCAACTCGAAAAGGGCGGGCAGCGTCTCGTCAACCACCTTCTGAAGGCCGCCGGGCAGGGCTGCCTGGAACTCTATGTCGTGAACATTGATGAGGTCGATAAAATCAATACCCAGCCGCTCCATGCTCTCATAGACACTGTCGGTGACACGACGGGCTGAGTAGTCCCACGTGTTGACGCCGTCCTTGCCGTAACGGCCGACTTTCGTACTCAGGTAGTACTTGTCGCGGGGAATATTTCTTAAGGCCTTTCCCAGCACCGTCTCGGCCTTGTAGTGACCGTAGTAGGGACTTACGTCAATGAAGTTGATACCTCCTTCGACAGCAGCCTCAACGGCCTCAAAACACTCTTTCTCCTTGGTCTCACGGAAGACACTGCCCAGCGACGATGCACCGAAGCTTAGATGGGAAATCTTCATCCCCGTGCGTCCTAACTCTCTGTACTTCATGGTTTGTTTCTATTTAGTTGATAATAATGTTATTCCCTTTATTTCCTATTCCCAGCATTCCAGCTCGGATGCCAACTCTGGTAACTGGCTGCGATGGAATACGGGTTCCTTTACTCCATGACGCTTCTGACACCGGTAGTCATCAAGCAGACGGAAGGCATAACGTCCCAACAGGACAATGGCCACAAGGTTACAAGCCGTGAGGAAGGCCATGAAGAAGTCGACAATGTTCCATACCAGTTCAAAACTGGCAAGGGCACCGAAGATGACCATCAACCCTGCCGAGGAGAGACGATAAAGAGTCATCACCGTCGTGCTGGACGTAATGAAACGAATGTTTGCCTCACCGTAATAGTAGTTGCCTATGATGCTGGAAAAAGCGAAGAGGAAGATGGCGACAGCCACAAACACCGGACCTGCCGCACCAACCTCTGACTGCAGAGCCGACTGCGTCAGGGCAATACCGTTGTACTCCGGCACGTCGTAGAGACCGCTAATCAGGATGATGAAGGCAGTACAGGAGCATACCAGCAGTGTGTCAGTGAAGACGCCAAGAGCCTGGATAAGACCTTGTTTGACGGGATGGGAGACAGAGGCTGTCGCTGCAACATTAGGAGCACTGCCCTCACCTGCCTCATTGGAGAAGAGGCCACGCTTGACGCCATTCATGATGGTTGCCCCAACTCCACCACCCGCTATCTGCCGGATGCCAAATGCATCGAGAACAATCACCTTGAAGACGTGAGGAATCTGGTCAATGTTCATCACGATAATCACTACAGCCAGTATCACGTAGCCCACCGCCATGACCGGTACCAGGAAAGAACTGACATGGGCAATGCGCTGAATACCCCCAAAGACGATGAGCAATGCCATCGCAGCCAGCACAGTGCCCACCCATACGGGCGACCAGCCAAAGGCCTCCTGCATGGCACCACAGACGGTGTTGGCCTGGATAGAATTGTTGGAAAGACCGAACTGGCAGGTGATGAGTACGGCAAACGTGACAGCCATCCATCGCTGATGAAGCCCGCGCTGGATATAGTAAGCGGGACCTCCTATGAACGAGTCCTTGTGCCTCCGCTTGAACAGCTGCGCCAGCGTAGACTCCACAAAAGCAGTAGCAGAACCGATGAGGGCAATGACCCACATCCAGAACACCGCACCGGGGCCACCAAGGGCAATGGCCGAGGCCACACCGGCCAGATTGCCCGTGCCCACACGAGTGGCAACGGAGACAGCAAAAGCCTGAAACGACGAGATGTGTTTTCGCCTACCCGTGTCGTTCCTCTCCTTAACCTGGGTCTCTACGGTGTCGACAGCCGAATCTGTGAGCAGACGCAGCATCTCGCCTACCATGCGGAACTGAACAAAACGTGTCCTGATAGTAAACCATACGCCACAGCCTACTAAGGCAAAGATGAGGACATAGCCCCACACCACATCATTCACACTTGTAATCAGTCCGTTCATTGCATAATGCTTAGTATTCCAGTGACTCCTCCCCAAGTCTCTTCAGAGGTTTCCTGGGAATAACAGGAATAACCATGTCCTTCTCATCACTTGTCTGTTTCTTCTGCATGACACTACAATCCCCGAGCCTTCAGCAAGCTGGAAGCATCAGGTTCCTTCATCCCAGTGAAGTCACTGAACATCTGCATGAGGTCACCGGTATTGCCGCGACTCAGAATCTTGTCGCAGAAGTCCTGGCCCGTCTCAGACTTCAAAGCACCACGCTGGGCAAAGACATCGGCAATATTGACTGCCAGTACCTCTGTCCACAGGTAGCTGTAGTAGCCTGCTGCATAGCCGCCACCCCACACGTGATTGAAGTAGCTGGTGTAATAGCGGGGAGGTATCTGTGTGTCGAGCAGTCCGACCTTCTTCAGAGCCTCGGTCTCGAAGGCAGCAGCCTGGTCAGCAGTGGGGATGTCCTTGGAACCAAGCATGTGCCAGGCAAGGTCTATGCAGGTGGCAGCAAGGTTCTCGCCAAGAGCATAGGCTGTCTGGAAGTTGATGCCCTTGAGCATGCGCTCCTTCAGTTCCGTAGGCATGGGACTGCCTGTCTTATAATGGCGGGCATAGTGGTCGAACACCTCAGGGATGGAAGCAAACGACTCATTGAACTGCGACGGCATCTCCACGAAGTCGCGGGCAACGCTGGTGCCGCTGAGTTTTTCATACTGACAATCGGAGAGGATGCCGTGCAGGGCGTGTCCAAACTCATGGAACATCGTGGTAACCTCATCCCAGGTAAGCAGCGACGGCTGCCCTTCAGGGGCCTTGGCACTGTTACAAACGTTGAAGATGATAGGCAGCTGGTTGCGCTGACGGCTCTGCTTCTGGAACGCATCCATCCAAGCGCCACCACGCTTTGTGGGACGGCGGTAGTAGTCGCAACAGAAGAGTGCTTTCTGTCTGCCTTCCTTGTCAAGGACTTCAAAGACCTTCATGTCCGCATGGTATGTGGGAATATCAGTACGCTCCTTAAAAGTCAGACCATAGGCACGGTTGGCAGCATAGAAGACACCGTTAATAAGCACACTGTCTGCATTGAAGTAGGGTTTCACCTCGTCTTCGGAGACATTCAGCATTTCTTTCTTCATCCTGGCAGAATAGTAGAAGCGGTCGTAGGGCTGAAGCTGGAAGGAGGCGTCGGCCGTTACCTTGCGGGCATAGTTCTCGATAGCTTCTGTCTCTGCCTGTGCCTTCGGGGTGTACTGGCTGATGAGGTTCTTCAGGAACGAATAGACGTTGTCGGGGGTCTTGGCCATCGTCTCCTCCAACGAATAGGAAGCATAGTTAGGATAGCCCATGATTTCTGCCTGCTCGGCGCGCAGCTTGGCCATCTCAACGACCAGTGGGAAAGTGTTGTACTTACCAGTACCATCGGCACGATGGACAGCAGCCTCATAGACTTTCTTACGCAGTTCGCGGTTGTCAAGACTGGCCAGCAGAGGCTGCTGGGTAGTATTGACAATGACGATGGCATACGGAGCCTTCTTGCCCTGGCTCTCAGCATCCTTGGCACACTGGGCGATGTCGGCGTCGCTGAGACCGGCAAGGTCTTCCTTCTTGTCCACCCACACCACAGCATCGTTGGTAGCAGCTGACAGCTGGTCACCCCACTGTGTCTGCAGTTCGGAGATGCGCTTGTTGATGTCCTTCATGCGTGCCATCTTATCGTCCGGCAACAAGGCACCCCTGCGCACGAAGTCCTTATAGATTTCCTCCAGCAGCTTCTGGTCCTCACCTTGCAGTGCATCATGGTCGCGGTCATAGACCTGACGGATGCGCTCGAAGAGCTGCTTGTTGAACGATATCTCGTTCTCAAGGTCGGTCAGCATGGGCTGTACCTTCTTCTCGATAGCACCAATCTCGTCGGTCTTGTCGGCTTCGACCAAGGCGAAGAAAATACGGCTTACACGGTCCAGGGTCTTGCCGCTCTCCTCGAAGGCAAGGATGGTGTTCTCGAAGGTTGCCGAGTCTTGGTTGCCGACAATCCGGGCGATTTCATCGCGCTTCTGCTGGATAGCAGTCTCGAAGGCCGGCAGATAGTCGGCAGTCTGAATCTTGCTGAAGTCAGGCGCTCCATAGGGCAAGGTACTCTCCTGTAACAACGGGTTGTTACTTTGGGCTTCCTTGCAGCTGCTGAGCTGCATCGTGGATGTTGACAGCACTGCTGCCGAAGTAGCGAGGATCATCAGTTTCTTGTTCATTATATTTGTTCTTTTTAACGATGTCACTGTCCTATTGTTGTGTTTTGCGTGCAAATATACGCATTTTCTATTATTCTAAAATAAAAAGATGAGAAATAGTTGTAACTTTGCCGGGTATAAACAATGATAAGAATGGATAAGGCAAAGTGCATCACCTTGGATTATTATGACTTTGGTCCTGATGTTGTGGCCTTCAGCAGTACGCGTCACGGAGGCTGCAGCAAGGGTCATTATGGTTCGTTTAACATCAACCGCTATTGTGGTGACGACGAGACGTGTATCCGCAAAAACCTGGAAGCACTATGCTCCATACTGGGTATCAGCAACGACCGTCTGCTGATGCCTCATCAGGTACACGAAACAAAAGTGGCGCAGATAGACGAGACACTACTTTCGCACCCAGAAGGGCAAAGGCGCGAGGCGCTGGAGGGCTATGATGCGCTGATGACGAACCTCAAGGGTGTATGTGTTGGTGTGTCAACTGCCGACTGCATCCCCATCCTGCTTTACGACAAACCGAATCATGCTGTCTGCGCCATCCATGCCGGTTGGCGAGGCACCGTAAAGCGCATCGTCGAAAGAGCCATTGAGGCGATGAAGGAAAACTACGGCACACAGCCTCAGCAACTTGTGGCTCAGATAGGTCCTGGCATTCATCTTGACAGTTTTGAGGTGGGTGATGAAGTCTACGAAGCCTTCGTGCAGGAAGGGTTCGACATGTCCACCATCAGCAGGAAATTCCCCACAGGCGATGGAATGGGCGAAAAATGGCACATCGACCTGCCTGAGTGTAATCGTCTGCAACTCGTCGCCTCCGGCTTGCTGTCTCAGAACATCAAGGTCTCGCCTGTCTGCACCTTCCTACAAGCCAACGACTACTTCTCCGCCCGCCGCTTGGGCATCAACTCTGGCCGCATCTTTACTGGTATTATGATGAATATTGGCGCGAAAGCCAATGGTTCACCAAGGCAAAGAATACCAGACAGGGTGCTGTAATCCATTCCATAGATAACTTGTTTTTAATTGTTATTTGTTCTGATGATTTGTCTCTACATATTTAGACGCATCTTTTTGTGTGATATTACATTTTTTCCCGCAAAGGAACAAATAATAATCAAGCCCCTCTTTGGTATATCTTCAGAAAAACAGTAACTTTGCGCCGTGAATCGAGAACCGCAACACGGATGAAGAGGATGATAATGCTGATACTAACCTCCTGTCTTCTGGCCGCTTGCCAGTTGTCGGGAACAGCTCCTCAGAGGGTTGTGGCAGACACGGGTAGTGACAGTGCCGCCATCTTCCAGAACCGGGCATACGAGGAGATGTTCAACGGCTCGCTGGCGAAAGCTGAAACTTACGCCTACCGTGCCTTCCTCATGAGCCGCGACACGACGCTGGAGTGTGATGCCCTCTCGCTGCTCTGTTACATCTATTATCGCGAAGGCAAGCAGGAGGAGCTGCAACTGTTGATGCAGACCATATCGCCAGAGACGTATGTCAGCATTATGGACGTACAATCGCAAGTGGAACAGGCAAAGGCCAGACACCAGCAACAAGTCTTCATCGCTGCAATCATTTTGCTTGTGCTGCTACTCACAACTCTCGGCTTCTGGTATCTCCGACGGACAAGGGCACTGACCCGCCTATATCAGCAGCGTGTAGCCACCGTCAGGCAGAAGCTGGAGATTAGCGAGACCAAAGTGGGTATCGACGTGCTGCATGCCATTATCAACAACCAGAACATCAGTCAGATGGGCAAGCGTGAGGAGCAAGCGGTGCTGAAGACGCTGCCTGCAGTTGATGCTGCTCTTGCCGAAGCACTCAGTAAGGCCGCGTCGACACTCACGCCCAAAGAGACGTTCTTCTGCATCATGGAGTATTACGGCAAGACCGACCGCCAGAAAGCCCGCTCGTTCTGCTGCTCGGAACAGGCTGTCCGCAGCACGAAGAGCCGACTGGGCAAGAAGATGGACATCAGCGTGCTTCGTGTGGAATAATGTAATCGAAACAATCAAAGTCCTTGAATCCCATTGCTTCCAATTGCTTTTGGCTCTTGTCTCTATCTTCCTGAGTATTGTAGCCGGGAATATGAGGCAGACGGATAGTCACCTTCTCAAGGTCCACGTGGCCGGCCAGCCACCGAAGGTTCTCCAACACACGGCGGTTCTTGCCTTGCAAGCGACCAGAGGTCGAGCGGTCTATGGAAGTGTAGCGGCGATAGATGTCAGGATTCATGTCCTTCACATCTATATAATAATGGTCAATGTAGGGAGCCACAACCTCAACAGCCCGCCGTTCGACGTTCAAGGATGTCTCAACATAAATACGCCATTCGCTGGGGCATTGTTTACAGAAATCCGCGATTTCATCGCTCCTTAATAGCGGTTCGCCACCACCGAAGGTGATGCCGCCGTTGGTTGCCTTGAAGTACAGGTCATCTACCATCACCTCGTCCAGTATCTCCTGCACCGTCATTTGCCGCCACACACCGTCACTACGCAGGCATCGTGCGTTTAGACAGTACTTGCAGCGCAGCGGACAGCCGTGGAAGGCCACAAGTGTGGTCACTCCCTGCCCGTCGGTGACGAGGCGGTGGCGGCAGATGCCAATCAG
>CAMHIM010000069.1 GCA_946185225.1 uncultured Prevotellaceae bacterium | reverse complement strand
TTCACGGGGGCACAGCGCGACTGCATGATAAACCTGTACATCATGCAGCAATGTGCCGACCTGGCCGCACAGGTAGACGAGAAACTGGAAAACAAATACTACCAGCAAATGGACAAGTTAATGCGCCTGTACCAAAGCAAGGGAGGCTCCATCAATCTGTAACAGCCCATGATTATTGAGCAGCCCGGCGTCTACCTGCGCTGGATATATCCCAAGGCCTACTGGCGAATGGACCGTCACGAACACTCAGTCTACCTGACGTTCGACGACGGCCCCATTCCCGAGTCCACGCCCTTCATCCTCCAGACGCTGCGCCACTACGGCGTCAAGGCCACCTTCTTCATGGTGGGCGACAACGTCCGCAAGCACCCCGAGCTGTACCAGCAGATAGTCAGCGAGGGGCACCAGGTGGGCAACCACACGCACAACCACATCAGCGGTTTCCGCCACTCACTCCATGAGTACAGCTACAACGTCGAAAAGGCCAACGCCTACATTCACAGCCACCTGTTCCGTCCGCCTCACGGATGGATACGTCCTGTGCAGTATGCGCTGCTCACCCGCCAGAAACGCTACAAGATGGTGATGTGGGACGTCGTCACTCGCGACTACTCCAAGTGGATGACTGCCGACGACGTCGTCAACAACGTCCGCCGCTACACCCGCAACGGCAGCATCATCACCTTCCACGACTCCCTGAAGTCCATTGAGAAACTAAAGACAGCCCTGCCCCGGAGCATCGAGTGGCTCCAGGAGCAGGGCTATGAATTCAAGATTTTCTGAAGGTCTGTTGTATCCTGCCGTCAGAACTTGTAACGAAGACCGGCCAGGGCAAGTCCCTGTTCACCCATTCCCAGTTCTACAAAGCCACGGAAACGCGGTGAACCAGCCTCTAAGCCTAACAGGGTAGCCTGAAAATTGAAACAGACGGACGTATCGCTATAGTCAGCACCACCCTCTCCCTCTTCTTTCTGCGACTCATGCATGAAGGTAACACCAGCACCCAACTTCGAGTAGAGGCCTATGCTCTTGCGGCGCAACCAGTCGAACTTGGCCGTTGGAATGACACTCACGTTGCGGATACGGGCCGTACCTGTCTTCGTCACATGGCTCGTGCCATTGACATTGTCCGTCCACTTGACATACATGTCGCGGCTCATTCCGTTCAAGGCCACGAAACCACCCACACCGACAACCTTACTGACATGATAGTAGTACTCGGCCGAAAGGGCGGGAATGTACTCCTTACTGCCATAACTGTAACTGGTCCCCGTCATGGTACCACCCGTCACAACGGTCGTAGCCAGAGTCGACACCATGATACCAGTCAGTTCGGCCAGACCACCAATGATTTCTGTGTTTGCAGCACCACCGATGGCTATGCCTACTTCATGCTTGGTGTCATAGTACTGATGCTTCTGGGCCTGTGCGGTCATGCCACCTAACATCATGAGCACGACAGCAAACAATAAATTCTTTCTTTTCATTTATATAACAGTTTTGTAAATATTATTCTCATCCTACCATGTTATCTCACCCGAACCATAGCAGCGATGGTGCACCTCATCATAAATCACGCAGAACTGACCAGGGGCAACACCGTGGATAGGAGCGTCGGCACGGACGAGCCAGTCGCCGTCCTCACGCCGCGCCAACGTCGCCGGCAGGTAGTCAGGAGTGTGACGTATCTTGATGGTGACACGCCCAGGCTCCGCTGGTGATGTCAGCCAGTGCATGTCGCGGACAGGGAAATCCTGACGGTAGGCTGTCTCCGGGTCGTAGCCGTGACTGACATAGAGGACATTGTTCGGTATGTCTTTCCTGACGACAAACCATGGTCCTCCACCGAAGCCGAGCCCCTTGCGCTGCCCAATAGTGTGGAACCACAGACCACGGTGCTCACCAATCTTACGCCCTGTCTCCTGCTCTACCACATCACCCGGTTTCTCGCCCAGATAGCGGCGCAAGTAGTCATTATAGTTCACCTTGCCCAAGAAGCAGATGCCTTGTGAGTCGCGACGATGTGCGCTGGCCAGATGCTCACGTTCGGCAATCACGCGCACCTCGTCTTTCACGTAGTGTCCGATGGGGAAGAGCGCCTTCCTTAACTGCCAGTCGTAAATCTGCGCCAGGAAGTCTGTCTGGTCCTTCACTGGGTCTGGACTGGTAACAAGCCACTTGCGTTCCTCCTCGTCTACCTCCGTCTGCGCATAGTGTCCTGTAGCAATGAGGTCATAGTCGTGGCCACGCTTCTCGTGAAAGGCGCCGAACTTAATGAGGCGGTTACACATGACGTCAGGATTAGGAGTCAGTCCCGCACGGACCTTATCCATAGTATATTGCGTAACACGATCCCAGTAGTCGCGATGACAATCCACCACTTCCAGCGACAGGCCATAGCGACGGGCAACCGCCGTTGCCATCTCCAGATCTTCCTCGGAAGTGCAGTCCCATTGTCCGCTCATTCCTGAGCCTTGCTCTCCTTCCTGTTGTATATCCTCCGGCCCTATGTTAATATAGAAGCAATCAGGATGGAGACCATGGCTGACCAACTCATAGACAACGACAGAACTGTCAACGCCTCCAGAAAGAAGTACGGCGATACGGCAGTCGTGCAGAGCGGAATAGTCTATCATGGTGCAAAGGTACGAAGAAAGACAAGAAATACCAAAGAAAATTTGGCATTTCATTTGGTTTGCGCTACCTTTGCACTCAGAAAACAACAAACTAATCCAATAAAACAAGTACTATGACAACGTTAACAATTCTGATTGTGGCGGTTTTCGTCGTGGGCTATCTGTGTATTGCACTGGAAAGCCTGACGAAAGTCAACAAGGCAGCCATCGCGCTGCTCATGTGTGTGTTCTGCTGGACACTGCTCATGCTGGGCCCGGGAGCCTATTATCCTGACATCCCTGATAGCGGGATAATCCATCACATTGCCGAAGTCATTGAGCACCATCTGGGCGATGCGGCAGGAACGCTGTTCTTCCTCATGGGTGCGATGACCATTGTGGAGATTGTCGACACGAACGGGGGTTTCAACTTCGTGCGCGACACGCTGAAGACGCGCTCAAAGCGCAAACTCATGTGGCGAGTGGTCTTCATGACCTTCTTCCTGTCGGCCATCCTGGACAACCTGACGACAAGCATCGTCATGATTATGGTGCTGCGCAAACTGGTACAAGTCCGCGAGGAACGGCTCATCTACGCTGCGCTCATCGTCATTGCGGCCAACTCCGGCGGTGCCTTCTCCCCCATCGGCGACGTCACCACCATCATGCTCTGGATTAAGGGCGTCATCACGACTCAGGGAGTCATCACGGAGATTTTCATCCCCTCACTGGTCTCGATGGTCATACCGGCCTTCATCCTGCAGTTCTCGCTGAAGGGGAAGTTCGACAAGGCGCAGAACCTGCCGAAGGGCGAGGTGACACAGTTCACCAAGATACAGCGCGACATCATCTTCTGGCTGGGCGTCGGCGGCCTGGTGTTCGTACCCATCTTCAAGACGCTGACTCACCTGCCGCCGTTCATGGGCATCCTGCTCGTGCTGGGCGTGCTGTGGACCGTGACTGAGATTTTCCACTACAACACCGCCGAGGACGACACGATGGCCAAGCGTGTCAGCGACATCATGACTCGGATAGACCTCTCCACCATCATGTTCTTCCTGGGCATTCTGATGGCAGTGGCCGTGCTCCAGGAAGTCGGCGTGCTGACAGCGTTGGGCGAGGGGCTGAACGAAGCCTTTGCCGGCAACTACTACGTCATCAACGGCATCATCGGCGTGCTGTCGAGCATTGTCGACAACGTCCCGCTGGTAGCCGGCTGCATGGGCATGTACCCCGTGGCAGAGGCAGGCCCCATGATGCAAGACGGCATTTTCTGGCAACTGCTGGCCTACTGCGCCGGTGTGGGTGGTTCCATGCTGATTATCGGCTCCGCCGCCGGCGTCGTAGTGATGGGTCTGGAAAAGATTACCTTCGGCTGGTACATGAAGAAGATTACCTGGACAGCCTTTACGGGCTACCTGGCAGGCATCTTCATCTACTGGATAGAGAAAATGCTCTTTTAAGCGCGTAATACTCAGCCGTTACGCAGTTCGCTGGGGCGGCGTCCGGTCTTCAGCTTGAACTTGGCAGAGAAATAGTCTGGCGACTCGAAGTTGAGTTGGTAGGCTATTTCTTTTATGCTCATCTCCGTCGTGCTAAGAAGCTCCTTGGCGCGCATCAGACGGAGCTCCTGCTGATAGGATGCGGGCGACAGGCCGGTGAACTCCTTGAAGAGCTTACGGAAGTTGCTATAGCTGACACCTTGTTCCTCAGCCACCTGCTGGATGGTAAGCGGCGACTCCAGCGACTCACGGATACGTGCCTGGGCACGCTGCACCATATCTACATGACTCTGGTTCCGACTGAGTTGGAGATTACGCTCCAGAGAGTACATCAGCCCTATCAGGTTGTTGACGATTCCCGCCAGCAACTGCTGCGTATAGGCAGCCTCCTCGTCGGCTGCTTTTCGGGCCGCCTTGTACAGCGATACGATGCCCGAAGAATAGCCTACATAATAGATTGGTTTCTCCGGCGAGAGGAATCCTGCTCTCACACGGTCGTCCATGTTACGGCCCGAAAAACCTATCCAATAGCTCTTCCAGCCCTGGCTTGGACTGGGGTGATAGCTGTGCCACTCGCCTGGGAACAGAAGGAACAGATCACCTTCACAGAGCTGTTTTTCCGGCACATGGTCGCTATGGAACACGCCGGAGCCTTCCACAATATATAGTAATTGGTACTCGTTAAGGATTCGGCCACGTTCCTTCTCGAAATAGTAACCGTCAGCATGTCCCCGCGTAGGATACTCTTCTCCCGGTCCGATTTCCTCATAACCCATCGTTGTCACGGTGAGTCCCCATTGCTTGTCACGCTCACTGGCGAGCATATACTTACTTGTCTGCATTGTTTATTATTGTCTTATGATTGTTTTTCTGTTCTTTCACATGGTATCCATATCCAGAAGGTGCTGCCGTGTCCTTCTCCCTTACTGTCGATTCCGATATGCCCGCCACACCGTTCTGCAATGGACTTACAGATAGCAAGTCCAAGACCTGTTCCCTGGACGAAGTCGTTCAGTTTCACGAAGCGCTCGAATACAGAGTTCTGTTTCTCCTCTGGGATACCGGCTCCGGTGTCCTTACAATAGATGTACAAGCCGTCCTGGGCTTCCCACCCATCCTTACGTACCATTTGCTTCTTGCAGTAACCCACCTTAATATGTCCTTTCACCGTATACTTCACGGCATTGGTGACGAAATTGGTGATGACCTGCTGCACACGTCCGATGTCGATTACCGTATAGTAATGCTCGTAGGGATTGTCTTTCAGGAAAGTCACTTCCGGTATCTGGACGCGCTGTTCCAGGGACTGACAGATGTCATCAAAGGCCGTTGCGAAGTCTACGGAAACCGGGGTGACAGACTGTTGACCGTCATTGAGCGACGACACCTCCAGAATGTCGTTGATAAGTCGCAACAACATGTCGCAGTTATTGCGTATGATACGGATGAATTCCCTGCGGTCTTCGGCATTGTCGACCGTTCTCAATAAGTCACTGAATCCGACGATGGAGTTCAACGGTGTCCTGAGCTCGTGGGTCATGGATGCCAGGAAGACGCTCTTCTGCCGGCCGCTGTCCTGCGCACGGGCCGTCTCCTCACGAAGCCGGCGCTGTACGTCCAGCAGTTTTGTGATGTCACGTACCAATCCAAAGCATCCCGTCAGTTTTCCGTCGGCATCATGGGTTGGCACGCTCACAATGCTGTACCAGCGGGGCTCCTCCGACAGGGGATTATACAGGAACCGGTGTCTCAGCGTCAGCGGCTGCTCCAGCCGTGAGACGTCCGTCAGCATGGCAGCCGCCTCCGGCCGCTGGCTCTCGTCCATGCACGAAAGGTATTCCTGAACGGAAACAGAGAACTCCGGATGGAGCAGCGAACGGGAGAAATGTATCTGCTGACTGGCAAGCGTCAGGCGCCACACAAACATCTTACAGTTGACCAGCAAATAGTTCAGCCGTTTCTCCAGGATGGCTATCTGCTCGTTGGTGGCAAGAATGGCTTTCTCCCTGTTATGCAGGTCTTGGTCACGCGTCCTGTCGTCCGTAATGTCAATGGAACAGATGAAGTAGTCCATCAGTTGTTCCGCGTGGTTCATAATTGGATGAACGTTGAACTCAATGTATCTGTTGATGCCTAAATCCCTATACTCCATGCGCTGACACGCCAGCAGGTCGTCAACGCTGTCGGCACTATAGGCATTGCGGAACGCGGGAATATCAAAGATATTCATTTTTCTCCAAAAGCGTTCGCTGTCAGGATTATCAAACCCGCAAAGATCCTTCATCTGCTGATTCAGGTCTGTGAGGTAACCATCCTTGTCGTAGAAGGAGAGGGCGATAGAAGGAAGGTGGAACAGTGCGTCATACTTCCTCTCCTGTTCGTACAAGGCCTGCAGGTTCTCCACATCGTGAGTCACGTTATGAAAGGCCTTGATGATGTTGGTGGGCTTTCCGCCGGTATCGGTCTCCACTATCGCATGTCCTTCGAGACAGAGCCACTGAGGTTGTTCGTCGGTACCTTTGTTCCAGCGTATGAGCATTTCAGCATTCTTTAGCCGTCCGCTGCACAACTGCCCCATTCTTCTGTTGAAGTCTTCCTGCTCATTGGGATGAATGCGACGGGAGAAATCCTCCAGGGTTACGCCCTCCTCGGGGAGTATCTTACCATATCCGTTCGTCATGAGATTTCGCCGGATGTCGTAATACACAACGAGATAGTCACCCATCTGCAGGGCCTTGAACATCATGTTGTTCAAATCTTCGGAATTGCTGATGGCTCTCTTCACCCGTGTTCTCGTCAGCCAGTGAACAGCATAGAACAGCACAAGTAACAGCAGCGCACTCAAGACAATGACAACCGCCATCGGTGTCCTGTGCGAGGCCACCAGTTCCGGATGCAGCCATTGGCCTTGCAGACGTTCTATCTCGCCACTCTGCTTCAGACGGGAGTAATAGTCGTCAATGGCTTCAATGAGCTTTTTGTCCCGGCCGATAACGTGTATTTCACTAATGGGGATGGCCACCTCGCTGAGTACTATACCCGTGAGGTTAAGTACCTTGATTTTCCATTTCAGCGTTTCCTCTCCCCAGACGAAGTACTTGTTGTCTCCGTCTGCCAGTCCCGTTAGTGCTACTTTCGGTGACTGGTATTCCACCCGGGCTCGTTTTCCGTCAGTGCTGTCGGTACCATTAAAGAAGAAGGAGGTGTAGTCGCCCCACTTCAGTACGACGCCTTCCTGCCGCAGTCGCGACAGGGGGATGACGCTGTCCGAGGCATGTTCCTCTCTTGATGCCACACAGATACGGTTGTAATTGATGGCATTATGGGAGACGGCGTAGCCTCCTTTCCGGTAGCGGCGGTAGTTAGCCAGGATGAGGTCGGCCTCTCCGTGCTCGAAGGTCTTCAGGGCATTGCTCCACTCCTTCAGCACATAGCGGTAGGGGATGTCCAGCTGCTTCATGATGGCATCCATGACGTCAATGTTCATGCCCACGGGATGTCCCTTGTCATTCTGGTACTCATAGGGCGGTTTGTCCCAGTCGCCGACGATAATGAGTGGGTTCTCCTCCGTATAGGGATGCTCGAACTGAGTACCAGCCAGGATGCTGCTAACCCACAGCATCAACAGCAGAACGGTATATATTCTGTATTTCTTCATGGCCTTTCTCAGATAAACTTCTTACGTTTGACAACTGACGCATGACAGGGAATGGCAATCCATACGGTTGTTCCCTGCCCGACGTCCGAACTGACTTCAAGTGTTCCGCCCATCTGCTCCACCAGTTCCTTGCTGATGGGGAGTCCCAGTCCACAGCCTTCCTGACGGACCTTCACGAAGCGGTCGAAGATGTGCGGCAGGTCCTCGGGGGCTATTCCGTCTCCAGTATCCTCAATCACAATACGGAGCACACGTCCTATGTAGTCGTAGCGGGTACGGATGACTCCCTCATGAGTATGCTGCGCGGCATTGGCCGCCACCTGCTCAATGACGCGTCCGAGATTTGCCCCGTCAATATCAACCACAAGCGACTCGTACGGGTTCTCTATCACGCACACCACTTGCTCACTACAGCATTTGTCCAATCCGTTATGGCAATAGGCGTCAAAGACCAGCGAGAAGTCGCACGGGGCCTTCACAATCTCAATCATCTTGGCATCCAGCCGGGAGAGGAAGAGGATGCCGTTGATGAGTTTCAGCAGCTGGTCGGAGTTTTTCAGGATTTCACGGATGAATACCTCCTCGTCTGCTGCGGTATGCTCCGTCTCAAACAGCTCTGCAAAGCCTACGACAGCATTGAGCGGTGTACGGATTTCGTGGCTCATGTTGTGCAGGAAGCTGTTCTTTGCACTCTCCACCTCCTGTGCCTTCGCCGTCTCGCGGGCCAGTTGCAGCTCTGTGGTCTTCAGCTCCGTCTCGTCCCTGCACAGTCCGAAATAGCCCGTCACCCGGTCTTTGGAGTCTTTCGTGGGGAAGAAGTGGAACTGCAGGTGCAGCTGCAGCCCCCCGGGGGCGCGAACATTAGTGGAAATGTCCACATCGATGTTGTTGCGCGTCCGGTTGTCCATGCTGTTCAGCATACGCATGGCAACCTTCCTTGACTTCTCGTCCACAAGTGTCATGCAGCGGGCCTGTGTCAGTGCCACCTGTACCTCGTCAATGCCACTGTAGATGGTCAATACGTGGGAATCCGGCGAGTATGAGGCCATCCTCACTCCTCCTGCATGCAGCACGTAGTTGATGTTGTTGACATAGTCCGTCAGTTCTTTCGTAGCAGTCTCCGTCCGGACCATTGTTTTCTTCTGGAGTCTGACGTCCTCGACGGTAGCGGTAATGTCGCGGCAGACGGCAAACATCCCCAATACCTGCCCGTGTCCGTCATCAACCTGTTTCAACATGACCTCGTAATAGAAGCGCCCCTTCCTGCGGAAGCTCTTCACACGTTGCTGCTCCTGCGGGACATTGTCGAAGTTCAGGAACTGGGTGGTATAGTATCCGTCTGTCTGCAGGAGGTCCAGGTCGTCCAGCCCCAGTACGTCCCGGAACGACACATGCTCGGCCAGCACTTCGTTGCGTTCACAGCAGAATGTCTCACAGGCGCGTTTGTTGATGTCCGTCAGGATGCCTTCATGGTCGAAGAACAGAATGTCACGCATCGGCATATCGAACACCGACAGGTAACGCTGTCGGCGGCGCTCGTCCACCTGCTTACGGCGATACTCTTCCGTGATGTCACGCCTGGTGCCCAGGATGACGGCCGGCTTCCCTTTGGCGTCACGTCGCAGCACGGCCAGTGCCATCAGAAAGTGGTGTTCCTGATTGTCGTTGTCGTCTGCAGCACGGCCCTTGATTTCTATCGTCAGTGCTTCCTTCTCCTGACTGACCACCTGATTCAGGGCCTTCATCATGTGGCTGAAGTCGTTCGGATGGTAGCGGTGGACAAATTCCTCGGAGGTATAGGTACAAACGGCCTGTCCTTTCTCGTTGCGCCATGTGAAATTCTTCAAGGCAACGTCGTACGTCCACATGTGCACATTGCACGTATCCAGAATCAGCGCCAGCCGGCTGTTGCGGAGACACAGCTGTGTGTTCATGCGTCGCAGCTGGACACGATAGTTGACAAGATAGAATATCAGCAGCAGGGTCAGCAGTATCAGACCGACGGCCGCGTACTTCATCCACACGGGAGTCTCGGCTATGTCACGTTCCGGATAGAACCACTTGTTCTGCAAGTCCTGCAGCTTCTCGTCGGTACTCAGCAGCACATAGACGCTGTCCAGCATCTCTATCAGCCGGCCGTTGTTCGATATGAACTTGTACTCTCCGTGAGGCATGTCCACTGGCGTTATCTCCAGATTGTCTATCTGGAACTTGCGAAGCAGCCATTCCAGGGAGATGGTATTCCAGACGATGCACCCTTCCTCCGTCTGACTCAGTTCCATGATGGCTTCGTTAATGTCGTCGCAAACGACGGCATTGGCCCCCCACCCGTAGTCTTCCATCAGGTGATGACACAGACTGTTGCGGAATACCCTGACCTGATGCGTACTCAAGTCGCGGAATCCCCGTATCTCCACGGGCTTGCTCTTCGGGGTGACTACGCTTTGGGTAAAGAGGGTTACGGCGCTACGGCTATACTTCACCTGCTCGTCAACGTAGCCGGCACCCAGTCCCATCATCAGGTCAGCCTCTCCGTTCTTCAGGTCGGCCAACGCTTCCGGGCGGTTTCTCATGCGTATCTCGTAGGGGATTCCCAGTTCCTTCAGCATCAGGCGTACCAGGTCAATGCTGAAGCCGTCCGGCTTCCCCTGCTCATTCAGATAAGAGTATGGCCACAAGGCCTCCCCTGCGTCGAAGACCAGCGGATGCTCCACCGTATACCCCAAGGTTGCCCCCCCTCCGGCCCACATGGCCTGAGGAAGGGAAAGAAGTATGAAACATACTATTCCGGCTGCGTAGTAATATAGTCGTTTTGCAAGCATAAACGAGGGCAAAGATAAAAACTATATCTCAAAAAACAAAGTTTTGGGGACATTTTTTGCAGTTCTCAGAATCTTTTTTTCGCGGAAGCCGGTACTATTCAGTTTGAGAAACCGGCTTTTGTTTCCTTGAAAACCGGCTTTTGCTCCCTTGAAAACCGGCTTTTG
>CAMHIM010000068.1 GCA_946185225.1 uncultured Prevotellaceae bacterium | reverse complement strand
ACGGTGGGAACGAGCGACCCTTCCGGTGGGAGGAAGTGGGAGGTACGGCGGGAGCGCACGGGAGGAGGCGGGAGGCGTCAGAGCAGCTGGCGGTCCAGCAGCTGCAGGGTGAGGCGGGCCACGCGCAGATAGTCCTGGAAGAACGTGCCGCCGACGGGTGCATTAGCTGCCGACCACAGGTCGACGCTCTTGGCAAAGCTCTGCACCCCCATGCGCCCCACCTCCTTCGCGACGGGCAGGTGAGGATGGGCGGGCAGCAGCCGGCGCACCCGCTGGCAGAAGGAGTGGAGGTCGGCCGACTCGTACTGCTGACGGTCGAGCAGGGCGCGCCAGACAGCATACCACTGGCGCCCGCTGCGCACCTCCGGAGCCACGGCACGGAGCACGTCATCGACCTGGGCGGACGTCAGCCGACGCGCTGCCGACAGGACGCCACGGGCACGCCGCACGGCCTTCAGGCACGCCGCAGCCGAGGCACGCGGGGACCTCTGCTCGACCGACGCCACCACGCCCAGCACGCGCACGTCGCCGTCCACAAGCGGCACGGCACCGCCTTCCCTACCCTCGCGGACAAGCCACGGCTGGCCGTCATCGTCGCAGAAGAACGAGCGGACATGACAGTCGCCGCCGGACTCGACAAGCACCGCGTCGCCCTCGCGGGGTGACACACCGAGACAGACGCTGAGACGGTCGCCCACGGCATAGCCGTCAGACAGCAGACCACCCGTCGTCGCGGAGACCGTGACGACAAGCAGGTTGCCTGACAGGCACCTGGGCAGCAGGAAGCCATTTTCTGGAGTGTGCTCGGTAAAGGTCATTTTTAGTCAAACAATCTTTTTACGGTGCAAAAATAGCCTCTTACACTGCACAATATGTTCAAAAGGCGGAGAGAATGTGTTAAATTCCCTCCGCCTTAACGTTATTTAACTTACAAGAGATGCTTACTCATCAGCCAGCGTGAAGTCAAGCTGGCGCTTCTCCAGGTTGGCACTGGCCACCTTGATGCGCACGGCATCGCCCAGACGGTACTTGTGGTGATGGCGGCGTCCCGTGAGACAGAAGTTGCGCTCGTCGTAGTCGTAGTAGTCGTCGTCCAGGTCGCGCATGGGCACCATGCCCTCGCAGTGGTTCTCGTCAATCTCGACATAGATGCCGTAGGACTGGATGCCGGAGATGTGACCGTCGTACACGTTGCCTATCTTGTCACCCATGAACTCCACCATCTTGTACTTGATGCTGTCGCGCTCGGCCTGCTGTGCCGTCGTCTCCATGTCGCTGGAGTGCTCACACAGCTCCTCGTAGTGCTCCTGGTTGGCCGAACGGCCACCCTCCTGGTAACGGGTGAGGAGGCGGTGGACCATGGTGTCAGGATAGCGGCGGATGGGCGACGTGAAGTGGGTGTAGTAGTCGAAGGCCAGCCCGTAGTGCCCGATGTTATGGGTGGAGTACTTGGCCTTCATCATGGCACGCAGCGCCAGCGTCTCGACCAGCTTCTGTTCGCCACGGCCCTGCACGCTGTCCATAAGGGTGTTGAGGGAGCGGGAGATGGCATTGCGGGTGCCACTGGTCTTCACCTTGTAGCCCAGCGGGGCAATGACCTGACGCAGGGACTCGAGCTTCTGCGGGTCGGGTTGGTCGTGGACACGGTAGACGAAGGTCTTGGCCTTCTTTCCGGAATCGCCGGACTTTCCGGACTTTCCGGACTTTCCGATGTTGCCGATGCTCTCGGCGACGGTGCGGTTGGCCAGGAGCATGAACTCCTCGATGAGCTTGTTGGCATCCTTACTTTTCTTATAATACGCGCGCGTAGGCTTGCCGCTCTCGTCGGTGTCGAAGTGCAGCTCCTCACGGTCGAACTTCACGGCACCGTTCTTGAAGCGGCGCTCACGCAGCTTCTTGGCCAGCGCGTCGAGCCTGATGAGCTCGGCAGCGTGCTCACCCCGGTAGGGACGGGCCTTCGTGGCGGGCGGAGCGGGCTGGCCGGTGCCGTCGACGACACCGTTCTGCTCCAGCAGCTCCTGCACCTCCTCGTAGGCATAGCGGCGGTCGGAACGGATGACGGTATGGGCCAGGTGCCACCGCTTGACGGTAGCCTCCTCGTCCAGGGCGAAGATGACACTGTAGCAGAGCTTCTCCTCGTCGGGACGCAGGGAGCAGACGAAGTTGCAGAGGTGCTCGGGGAGCATGGGGATGGTACGGTCGACGAGGTACACGCTGGTGGCCCGCTTCTGGGCCTCCTTGTCAATGATGCTGCCCTCGGTGACGTAGTGGGAGACGTCGGCAATGTGGACGCCGACCTCCCAGAGGCCCTCGGAGAGGGGTCTGATGCTCAGGGCATCGTCGAAGTCCTTGGCGTCCTTCGGGTCGATGGTGCAGGTGAAGACGTCGCGGAAGTCCTCACGGCGGGCTATCTCCTCGGCGCTGATGCCGGCGTCAATCTTCTGTGCGGCCTGCTCGACCTTCTCAGGGTACTTGTACGGCAAGCCGTACTGGGCGAGGATGGCGTGCATCTCGACCGTGTTGTCACCCTCCTTGCCCAGCACGTCGACGACCTCGCCGACAAGGTTCTTGGAGTCCTTCGACGGCCACTGCGTGATTTTCACCACGGCCTTCTCGCCGTCCTTGCCGCCCTTGAGATTCTTCTTGGGAATGAGGATGTCGTGGGCGAAGAGGTTGCCCTCGGTGACGAGGAAGGCAAAGTCCTTCTCGACCTTCAGGCGGCCGACGGCCTGGTCGCGCTTGTGAGAGAGTATCTCGGTCACCATGGCCTCCTTGATGTGCTTCTCACGGCGTGCCATGAGGGTCACGCGGACACGGTCGCCGTTGAGGGCGAACATGGAGTTGCGCTCGGAGACGAAGATGGGCGTGCCGCCGTCGTCGGGCAGGAACGAGTTCTTGCCGTTGGACTTACGGATGAAGGTACCCTCCTGCACCTGCCCTTTCAGGTTGAGACGGTACTCGTGGTCGGACACCTTCGACAGGTAGTCGTCCCACGCCATCTCCTCCATGACGTCAATGGCAAGCATCTTGGCCGGATGAGTGTCCAGGCGCAGGGTCTTGAAAATCTGACGGAACGAGAAGGTCTCGTTGGGATGACCCGTGAACAGCCCCTGCAGGGCCTCGGCCACCTGTTTCTTGGAAAGTCGCTTTCCTCCTTTTTTCTTTTCCATAGTATGTTCGGTTTTAGTGAAACGCTGACGACAGACATTACTCGGACAGCACCTCCAGGGCCTTACGCACGATGGCACTCTCCTCGTTGAAGACGCTGTAGTACTCGCTCATGTCCCACAGGTCGCGCGCGATGAGGGCCTTCAGCTGCAGACGCAGCACGGGCAGCGTCTTCTCACACTCGGCCTCGTCACGGGGCTTCACGTTCTGACGGGCCCCCTCGGCCATGACGGCGTCAAGGAGCGACTGGGGGACCTCATACCGCTGCTTGAACAAGGCAAAGTCCGGGTAGTCACGCTTGAGCTGCCGGCGGTGCTGGTCGACGAAGCGCAGGTTCTGCTGGATGATGACGCTCTTTGCCGCCAGTTCGCGGTGGTACTTGGTGTAGAGCGTGGTGTCCAGCGGCACGAAGTAGTCGGGCATGATGCCGCCCCCGCCATAGACGGTGCGGTGACGCCGCAGCGTCTCGTACTTCAGCGAGTCGGCGAAGTGGATGCTGTCGGCATTGGTCAGCTCGCCGTGCTGCAGCCGGTTCACAACGTCCATGGCATAGTCCTTCTGGCGGCCCTTCTCGTAGGGCTTCTGGATGCAGCGGCCGGAAGGGGTGTAGTAGTGGGCGATGGTGAGCCGTATCATAGAGCCGTCGGGCAGGTCCACAGGACGCTGCACAAGACCCTTGCCGAAGGAACGGCGACCGACCACGAAGCCACGGTCCTGGTCCTGGACGGCACCGGTGACAATCTCGGCGGCAGAGGCAGTGTACTCGTCGATGAGCACAACGACACGGCCCTCGGTGAAGAGGCCGCGGCCGTCGGCACGGTACTCCATGCGACGGGTCTGGCGGCCGTCGGTATAGACGATGAGGTCGCCCCGCTGCAGGAACTCGTTGACGATGTTCACTGCTGCCTGCAGGTAGCCGCCGCCGTTCTCCTGGAGGTCGAGCACGAGGTCGTGCATGCCCTCCGACTGCAGCTGCTTCATGGCCGTAACAAACTCCTTGTAAGTGGTGGCACCGAAGTTACCGATGCGGATGTAACCGATGCCGGGGCGAATCATATAGAACGCATCAACAGACTTCACGGGAATCTTGTCACGCGTGACGACGAAGGTCAGGCGGTCGCGGATGCCGGTGCGGACAACACCCAGGCGGACCTCAGAGCCCTTGGGACCGCGCAGACGGCGCATAATCTCCTCGCGTGACATCTTCACACCGGCAATGGCGGTGTCGTTGACGCTGACAATACGGTCGCCGGCAATGATGCCCACCTTCTCGGAAGGACCGTTGGTGACGGGCTGGATGACCACCAGCGTGTCCTCCATCATGTTGAACTGCACGCCGATGCCCTCGAAGGAGCCGGTCAGCGGCTCGTTCATCTGCTTCACCTCCTTGGGCGTGCAATAGGTGGAGTGCGGGTCAAGATTCTCAAGCATGCCGCGGATGGCATCCTCCACCAGCCGCTGGTTGTCGACGGTATCGACATACAGGGTGCTGATGGCCATCGTCGCCATGTTCAGCTTACGAAGGTCATGGTCTATGGAATGACGCTGTGCAAAGGCACTTTGCGCCAGCAACATAAACAACGCTACTGACGCTATCTTCTTGAATGTTTCAGTCATAAGCTTCTTCGGGTCTGTCCTCCTCAATAACAAGGTTGTCGATGATGAAGTTCTGGCGCTCTATGGAGTTCTTGCCCATGTAGTACTCCAGCAGTTTCTGCACCTGGTCCGTCTTATGCAGCGTGACCTGCTCCAGACGGATGTCAGGACCGATGAAACCGGCAAACTCCTCCGGGGAAATCTCGCCAAGACCCTTGAAACGCGTTATCTCTGGGTCGGGGCCCAGCTCCTCAATGGCCTTCAGGCGCTCCTCCTCGCTGTAGCAGTAGCGGGTGACGTAGTCAGTCCTCCTGCCCTCCCTCTGAGGGACGGTGTCACTACCCTGTTCACCATTGCCTTCGGCCTTGGAACTCTCTCCTCTCTTCCCTTTCTTTCTTATTTTACTCAACTTGTTACGCACACGGAACAGCGGGGTCTGCAGGACATAGACATGACCCTTCTTGACCAGTTCGGGGAAGAACTGGAGGAAGAAGGTGATGATGAGCAGACGAATGTGCATGCCGTCGACATCGGCATCGGTGGCGACGATGACCTTGTTGTAGCGCAGCGTGTCAAGGCCCTCCTCAATGTCAAGGGCTGCCTGCAGCAGGTTGAACTCCTCGTTCTCATAGACCACCTTCTTGGTCAGACCGAAGGAGTTGAGGGGCTTTCCGCGCAGGGAGAACACGGCCTGGGTGTTGACGTCACGGCTCTTCGTGATGCTGCCGCTGGCGGAGTCGCCCTCGGTGATGAAGATGCAGGACTCCTCCTTGCGGACGTTCTTGACGTCGGAGAAATGGATGCGGCAGTCACGGAGCTTGCGGTTGTGGAGGTTGGCCTTCTTCGCCCGCTCACGGGCCAGCTTGGTGACGCCGGCCATGGCCTTGCGCTCACGCTCACTCTCCTTGATCTTGTTCTCCAGGACCTCGGCAACGTCGGAATGGATGTGCAGGTAGTTGTCGACCTCCTGCTTGATGAAGTCACCCACGAACTTGTTGATGCTGGGCGGCTGAGGGGCGTCAGGCGTCGGAGGGACAGGGGCCATGGTGAGTGAGCCGAGCTTAATCTTCGTCTGACTCTCGAACATCGGCTCCTCCACGTTCAAGGCTATGGCAGCAATGATACCGGTACGGATGTCACCGTACTCGTACTTGCCGTAGAACTCCTTGATGGTCCTGGCGATGTGCTCCTTGAAGGCACTCTGGTGGGTGCCGCCCTGGGTGGTATGCTGGCCGTTGACGAAGGAGTAGTACTCCTCGCCATACTGGTTGGCATGGGTGAAGGCTATCTCGATGTCGTCGCCCTTGAGATGGACAATGGGATAGAGGGGGTCGTTGGTCATGCGGTCCTTCAGCAGGTCCTCCAGCCCATGTCGGCTGAGGATGCGGCGGCCGTTATACATGATGGTCAGACCGGTGTTCAGGTACGTATAGTTACGCAGCATACTCTCGACCAGCTCGTCGTGGAAGCGGTAGTTCAGGAAGAGCGTGTCGTCGGGCTCGAAGAAGATGTACGTACCATTCTCGTCCTGCGTGGCCTCAGTAGTGTCGCTCACCAGCTGACCACACTCGAAGACGGCGCGGCGCACCTTCCCCTCACGGAAGGAGGCCACCTCGAAGCGCTTGCTGAGAGCATTGACGGCCTTCACACCGACACCGTTCAGACCGATGGACTTCTTAAACGCCTTGGAGTCGAACTTGCCGCTGGTGTTCAGGATGCTGACCGACTCGATGAGCTTGCCCTGCGGGATGCCACGGCCATAGTCGCGGACGGAGACGCGCAACTGGTCGTCAACGTTCACCTCTATACGGTCGCCGGCCTTCATCTTGAACTCGTCGATGGAATTGTCGAACACCTCCTTCAGCAGGACGTAGATACCGTCCTCTGCAGAAGAGCCGTCGCCCAGACGGCCGATGTACATGCCCGGACGAAGCCGGATGTGCTCCAGACCGGTCAGGGTCTTGATATTCTCGTCACCGTAGTCTACTGACTGCGGCTGTCCGTTGGTTATGTTTCCTTCTGCCATCGTCTTATAGCATTTTCTTGTAACACCTCCTGCGCTTGTGATTGACCGGGGACAGCGGGCCCCACTGGCTCTGGACGCCTTCGTTGGTCTCCATCTCCACCTGGGTCTCACCCCACTTGTAGCCGTAACGCTGGTACCAGGGAATCAGGTCGGCAAACATCAGGGCATTGGCACCCTTCGCACGGTACTCCGGCAGGATGCCCAGCAGGATGAGGTCGACACCCTCAGTCTTCTGGAACTTCAGCGCACGCAGCAGGTACCACCAGCCGAAGGGGAAGAGACGGCCGTTGCGGCACTTCTGCAGGGCACGCGAACAGGAGGGCACGGTAATGCCCACACCGATGAGCTTATGGTCCGGCGTGTTCCAGTCTTCCAGACAAGTGATGAGATTCATGTCGAGCACCCGGAAGTACATGCGGATATAGTCTGTTATCTGACGGTCGGTCATCTCCGAATAGCCATACAGGTCCTTGAAGGTCTTGTTAATGACGTCAAACACCTTCAGGCCATAGCCGCCCTTAAGGACTTCCTTGCGCGCCAGCTTGCGCACGTGGAGGTTATAGCGCTTCTGTATCATCTCGGCTATCTTCGTGTACTTCTCCGGGATGGTGTCGGGGACCATCAGCTTGAACTCCACGTAGTCGTTGTCCTTCTCGAAACCGCCCAGCTGCTCTATGTGCTCAGGATAGTAAGGATAGTTGTATATCGTGAACTGCGTGCCCAGCTGGTCGTAGCCCCAGGTCAGCATGCCCTCGGGGTCCATGTCGGTGAAGCCCAGCGGACCCACCAGCTCGGTCATGCCACGCTCACGGCCCCAGTCCTCGACCGTCTTCAGCAGGGCGGCGGACACCTCGCGGTCGTCCACAAAGTCAATCCAGCCGAAGCGGACTGTCTTGTGCCCCCACTTCTCGTTGGCACGGTTGTTGATGATGGCAGCCACACGGCCTACGACCTTCCCGTCACGGTAGGCCAGGAAATAGTCGGCCTCGCAAAAGTCAAAGGCGGCGTTCTGCTCCTTGCTTAACGTCCGCACCTCATCGTCGTAAAGATTCGGAACGGCATAGGCATTGTCACGGTACAAGTCATAATGAAACTGAATAAAAGCCTCCAGGTCCTTCCTGTCGCTTACTCGCTTGATAACTACTGATGACATTAAATGCTTTTTTTGATAATCTTTTTACTAAATCTGAAGGCAAAGATACACCTTATTTTCCAAAAAATGAAAGATTTATTTGGAAATTTGAAGAAGTTACGCTACTTTTGTAGCCAAATAGTACTATTAACATTCTCAAATCATGAAAAAAACTTTGCTTTTGGCAGCCTTTGCGCTGCTGACCTCTGGCGTCGCAATGGCCCAGAAGAACGACAAAGGCACGCTGAAATCCTACAGCTACATAGAAGCTCAGGGAGGTGCCCAGTGGACTACTACCAACGCAGAACTGCAGAAGCTGCTGATGCCCATCGGCGCACTCTCATTCGGCCACTACTTCACACCGGCCGTAGGTGCCCGTCTGCATGTGGACGGGTGGAAGGCCAAGGGCCGCTTCAAGGATCTGGACCTGGACTACAAATGGAACTTTATCACGGCAGATGCCGACCTGTTGCTGAACCTGTCAAGCATCTTCTCCAAGAACTACAACCGTCCGCTGAACGTCATCTTCATCGGCGGCGTGGGCCTGGTGAACTACTGGAACCACAAGGACCTGAACGCCATCGTTACCGATGAGCCCACACTGGCTCCGCTGGCCCAGGACGACAAGCATCACCTCAGCCACAACCTGCGCGCCGGACTGCGCCTGGAGACTAATGTGACAAAGCCCTTCGGCGTGTCACTGGAGGTTGACGCCAACAACATGGACGACCGCTTCAACGGCAAGACCAACAGCAACAGCGACGACTGGATGATTTCAGCCATGCTGGGCCTGAGCTGGCGCTTCGGACACAAGTACATCAAGAAGGAGCCGACGAAGGTGGTACGCCAGGTAGAGGAAGAAATCTGGGTGGACGTGCCCGACACCATCATCGTCAAGGAGAAGCGCCCTGTCGTGAAGGAAGAGGAGAAGGACTTCAAGGAGACCATCTTCTACAAGATTGCACAGAGCGACGTGAACAATGCTGAGGGCGTTGACGCCGCCATCAAGAAGGTGGCCGACCTGATGAAGACCTCCGACGACGCCAACTTCACCATCACGGGCTATGCCGACAAGGGAACAGGTTCCGCCAAAATCAACAAGAAGTACGCCAAGCAGCGTGCTGACGGCGTTGCCGAGAAGCTGGTCAAGGAGCACGGACTGGACGCCAGCCGTCTGAAGACCGACTCGAAGGGTGACACCGTACAGCCGTTCGAGGAGAACGACAAGAACCGTTGCGTCATCATCACCGGTCACGGCACGTTCAAGGTTACCACCTATGAGGAGTACGAGGTCAAGAAGCCCTCAACGAAGAAGGTGAAGAAGACCGTTGTCCGCGAAGTGGTAGAGGAAATCTAATCAACCCATCCAACATACGAGAACAGCCTCACGGGAGACATCCTGTGAGGCTATTTTTTGCACCGCACCAAGACGTGGGAGCCGTCGGACAGCGTGGTGGCAAAGAGATAGACGTCGCCGCCCTCGGACAACTTCAGCCGCCGTCGCAGGTCGGCCACCGACAATGGGAAGTTGCGCACCGTGATATTGGCACGGTCCAGTCCCTGCAACAGACCGCGCAAGTCCCGCTTGTTCAGCGTCGACACACCCTCCACACGGAAGCAACGGCCCGGAAAAGCCTCAACGGGACCGTCGGAAACGAATAGGTGACTGTGAGGACCTACCCCTGCCAGCGCGAAACGACGGGCCAGCGTACCAAAGCAACCTGCCTTCATCACCGACGCGTTAGGCTCACAAAGCCACTGACCCGCGGAGACTCCTGAAAAGACAGAGACACTGTCGGCTCCTGACGCCTCAAAGACATTGCCGTCGTTCACACAACAAAGACGCAGCCCCTCTCCCTCGCCCAGCAAGACCAGCAGCTCCTTACACTCGCCGGACACCGACACCACATGGACCTGACGCACCCACTCCGTACCCAGGTCGCTGACCGTCTTCTGCCAGTCGAGCATCGGCGACAGCTTCAGCAACACATTACGGGCTTTCTGCCGCAGCAGGGGCCGCAACTGCAGTACGTCAGGGGAACAGTCGCCAAGGGCATAGGTACGGCCGCCATGAGCGTCACGGCGGGCAGGGTCCATGAAGACGACATCGACAGGAGACATGGACGACAGGTAGTCTGCTGCCTCAGCACACACCACAGAAGCCTGGGTAAGGCCCAACAGCCGGAAGTTATGGCGGGCCAGGCCGCACAGCTCCATATTACGTTCCACATAGACAGCACGCACGGCCTTCGCAGCCAGGAAGGAGAAGTCGACACCGAAGCCGCCCGTGAGGTCGACCAAGGTGGCAGCAGGAAGAGCAAGGGCAGCAAGAACACCGGCCTTATAGCGTGCCGTGGCCTCTGACGAGCACTGCTCCATGGACAGCCGCGGAGGATACAGCAGACCTTCACAGGCTGCCCACGACGGCAGCTTGCGACGGGCAGTCTGCCAACCGGCAATCTGCTGGAGGGCCATGGAAAGGTCGACACCGGCCAAACGCGAACCCCGTAGAGCCAGCTGCCGGACGTCGTCCTCACGGTGACAACGGATGAAGTCAAGGGTGGAAGCCTCCAATGTCATTTCGCTACGTGCTCAATTGTTTCTATATTTGTTGCAAAGGTACGGAATAATGAATGAAATAACTTATCTTTGTAGCCGAAATCGACACCAATACTAAGAAAAAAATGAAAAAAACAACTATTCTGACACTCATGCTCCTCGGCGGCCTCACTGCCGCATGGGGACAGATGCGGGAGGACTCGCTGAACCTCCAGGCAGCCCTGCGGGGGGAGAAAACCATCAACCTGCCCCTCTTCCAGACCAAGTTCACGGCCGACCCGTCGCCGCTGGTGGTGGGCGACACCCTGTTCCTGTATACCTCACACGACGCCTCGCCGGAGGACATCCCCGATGTCAACGAACGGAGCTCGGCAGGATTCTTCATGTACGACTGGCTGCTGTGGTCGACCACCGACATGGCCAACTGGACGGAGCACGGTGCCGTGGCATCCCTGAAGGACTTCAGCTGGCGCAGCCGTGAGAACGGTGCATGGGCCATCCAGACGGTGGAGCGCAACGGCAAGTACTACCTCTATGCCCCACTCC
>CAMHIM010000067.1 GCA_946185225.1 uncultured Prevotellaceae bacterium | reverse complement strand
GGATAGGCGCCAAGTTCGGCTTTGTGTCGGTTGAGACCAATGCCAAGGCCGACCGTGGCTGGTTGGATGCCGACTGGATAAGAGTAACGAAATAGCAGATACGCCGTTGTCTTCAACAGCATAAAACGAAAGTAGAATATGCAAGCAATCATCCTCGCGGCAGGTATGGGCCGCAGATTAGGCGAATACACAAAGAACAACACAAAATGTATGGTCCCAGTGAATGGCGTGCGACTCATTGACCGTCTATTGGGTCAGTTAGCCAAGCAGCAACTCCAGCGAGTTATCATCGTTGTGGGTTATAAGGGCAAGGAGCTACGCGAATATCTCGAATCGCAATATGGCCTGCAGCTAACAGCTGATTGTCAGTTGCAGTTTGCCGAAAATCCCATATACGACAAGACCAACAACATCTACTCGCTGGCTTTGGTGAAGGACATGCTGCAAGAGGATGACACACTGCTTATTGAGAGCGACCTCATCTTCAGCGACCGTATCATTCCCATGATAGTCGATGCCCCCTACCCCAACCTTGCTTTGGTAGCCAAGTACGAGACTTGGATGGATGGTACAATGGTGCGGCTCGATGACGACCAGAATATCGTAAACTTCATCTCGAAGGATGCGTTTGACTATAATGAAGTAGCGTCTTACTACAAAACTGTCAACATCTATAAGCTCTCACGACAGTTCTCACAACAGAAGTACGTGCCTTTCCTTGATGCCTATACCAAAGCCGTGGGCAATAACGAGTATTACGAAAACGTGTTGCGTATCATTTCTCTGCTCAACAACCACGATATGAAGGCTTTGCCCATTGGCAATGAGAAATGGTACGAGATTGACGACAAGCAGGACCTCGACATTGCCGAAGCGCTGTTTGCCGACGAAAAGGACGTGCTGCGCAAATACTACGGACGCTATGGCGGTTTCTGGCGTTTTCCACAGATGCTTGACTTCTGCTATCTGGTGAACCCCTACTTCCCCAGCCAGCGCATGAAGGACGAACTGAGAGCCAACTTCGATACCTTGCTGACGGAATATCCTTCTGGCATGAAGGTCAACACGCTTATTGCCAGCAAGTGCTTTGGCGTGAGCGAACCCTATATCGTGCCTGGCAACGGAGCAGCAGAGCTCATTAAGGTCCTAATGGAAGAGTCGCAAGGCAAAATAGGATTCACCCGTCCTACCTTTGAAGAATATCCTAATAGATATGACAAGAACCAGCAAGTGACGTTCGTACCGCAAAATGAGGACTATCGCTATACGGCTGACGACCTCATGGCGTTCTTTGGCGACAAGAACATCCAACAGCTGATGCTCATCAACCCCGACAATCCCTCAGGAAACTTCATTCCAAAAGCTGACGTGCTTCGTCTGGCACAATGGTGCGAAGAACGTGGCATCCGATTGATTGTCGACGAGAGCTTCGTGGACTTCAGCGAGGATTACGCCACAAACTCGCTATTGAGCGACAAAACGCTGGAAGAGTATCCCCACATGGCTGTCATGAAGAGTATCTCCAAGAGCTATGGAGTGCCTGGCCTTCGCTTAGGAATCCTATGCTCTGCTGACAAAGACCTTATAGCGCATATCAAGAAAGAGGTAAGCATCTGGAACATGAACTCGTTTGCCGAATTCTTCATGCAGATCTACAACAAATACGAGAAAGACTACCAACGTGCCTGCGACAAGTTTGTCAAGGAGCGTGCCAGCTTTGAACAGCAATTACGCCAAATACCTTTTTTACGCGTCATGCCTACCCAGGCCAACTATTTCCTCTGCGAAGTACTGCCTCCCCACAAGGCCAGCGAGATTGTCATCCACATGCTGAAACAGCATAACATCCTGACACGCGACTGCAGCCAGAAGCCCGGCCTTGACCCCCATAAGCAGTATATGCGCATCGCCGTTAGGAATCACGAGGACAACACGCGCTTAGTAGAAGGACTGAAAACCATCGCAGCCAAATGAAGATTTGTATCTGTGGAGGAGGTAACCTCGGACACGTCGTGGCAGGCTTTGTTGCCGCCCAAAAGAAACATGAAGTATACCTCCTAACACGACATCCAGAACAATGGAGCCAGGACCTGATTATTGAGGCCCCTGCCGAAACAACCTATTTAGGACACTTAACTGGACTGTTTAGAGATGCGAAAGAAGCTGTTTCCGATGCGGACATCATATTATTGTGCCTCCCCGGCTATGCCATTCGAAGCACACTTCTGCAAATTAAGGACTATCTTCGACCCGATGCCGCTGTAGGCAGTGTGGTCAGCAGCACCGGGTTCTTCTTTGAGGCCCTTAACTGTCTGCCTGCCACCCAACCGTTGTTTGGCTTCCAGCGTGTTCCCTTCATTTCCCGTGTCATTGAATACGGTCATCGTGCCCGCCTGATGGGCTACAAAGACTGTCTCAACATGGCGGTGGAACATACAGAAGCCCCAAAGCAGCTGCTTGATTTATTGGCAGACATACTGCAAACACCCATCCAACTGTTAAGCAGCTATTACGAAGCCAGTCTGTCGAACAGTAATCCACTGTTACATCCCTCTCGTCTATACTCGCTTTGGAAGGATTGGCATAAAGGCGACATTGCCTTACGCGTACCTTTATTTTATGAGGAATGGACGGAAGAGGCTGCCCAGCTGTATATTGAAATGGACTATGAGTTACAGGCATTATTGGAGCAATTGCCTGTCCGCAAAGGCAGCATCGCCACCGTACTCGACTATTACGAGAGCACTGATGCCCCTTCACTGACCCGAAAGCTGCGCAGTATTGAGGCTTTTAAGGGTATCAGATCTCCGATGAAAGCTGTGGTGGGCGGATTTGTACCTGATTTTGAAAGCCGTTATTTCACCGAAGACTTTCCCTATGGGCTGGCCATAGTCCATCGTCTGACTCACGAAAAAGGTATTCCCTCACCGACGATAGACAAGATATATGCGTGGGGAACAGCGATGATGAATAGTGAGGAGGGGTGATATCTAATCTTTAATGTATGCCTCAAACTTGTGTGTAACGCGCTGCTCTACAGGCGGTAGTGTCATATAGTCTCCGTATGTACGCTTCAAGTAGTCTTTATAGCCGGCCATCGTTTTATAAAGCTTTCCTTCAAACTCGATATCCACAGACGAGGCAATATCTTCTGCAGGGAAACAACCTTTTATACTTGGACCGGCCTCTGTCATGTTACAGACTGTGTGCGTTGGTTCCTCCAACACAATTAAACGGCGTATTTTCCGCTCTATCTGCTTGACTGTCATGGGCCAGCACCTATAAACGATATATGCCAGGCGCGACTGCAAGGGATTGTTGCTGGATATCTTGCAGCGACGAATCTTATAAAGCAGTTTCTTCTGCTTGAAAATGCGTTCACGCTCCTCCAAGTCTTCAGTCACATAATCCACAGGGAAAATATCCATATAGACGCCAATCTCGTAGCCTTCTGTTTCTTTTTCCACCATACGGGTCCGCATGTCAACCACTTTTGCAAATGTGTAATAATAGTGGTCTTCACGTTGAGGATCAATAGCCTTGTAACGTCCTGACGCATCATGATAGGTCAGCAGGAACTGCTCATAATCCTTACGCGGCATATAGATATCGATGTCATCGTCCCAAGGAATATATCCCTTGTGGCGCACAGCACCTATCAGCGTACCACTCGACAGGAAATAGCACAAACCATGCTGTTCACAGAACTGATGGACGTAGTCGAGAATGCCCATCTGTAACTGTCGTAATTCCTGTATGTCTTCTATCTTTCTCATAGTCTATGAACGTCCGAACAGCCACTTCTTGAAGAACGGGCTGATGCGGAGAATGTTGGAGGTGATGATGCTGAAGCCGATGATGAGCAGGGCGAACAGCACGGACAGCGTCACATCGATGGTGAAGTTGTGCGGGTGTGCCTTGAAGAACTCTCCCACGTGTGGCAGGTCGGGCATGAAGAGGAAGTGGATGAGATAGATGTCCAGCGTCCTGCGTCCGATGTACTGCAGCGACCGGCCGATGACCGTCAGCCGCGTGAAGTACTGCTGGTAGTAGCGGAAGTACATGAACACCAGCGTGAGCATGAGGAAGCGGGCCAACGTCAGCGGCAGCGTGGCCCACGCCATGCGCAGCGTGTACCACTTAATGGCGTCGAGCGTGGAGAAGAAGACGATGACGAAGAGTACGGGGAAGAACCACTTGGAGTCCATCACCTGCTGCGCCTGCCGCCAGTAGCGGTGGACGATGTTGCCATAGAGGAAGAAGGGGAAGAACTGGAACACCTGCATGAGGCTGGTGTCGGCCAGGAAGTGGCAGAACGGGGTCTTTACGCCTCTGTAGCCCTGTGCCCACGAGAAGTAGCGGGGCTGGTAGCATGTGTCATAGAACACGAGGGAGATGATGAAGAGCACCAGCAAGGGAATCCACGTGTAACGCTGCTTCATCTTGCTCAGCAGGTAGGCAAAGGGGTAGTAGATGAGGAACATGTAGAGCAGGGCGATGGTAAACCAGTAGCCACCCTTCAGGGCAGAGTGGAAGCTGCTCTCCACGGAGGGCCAGAAGTGCTTGTGCAGGATGGCCATGGCTATGAAGAAGAAGACTACGGTAGGGATGAGCTGTACGCGCAGCTTCTTGACGATGAGCAGTCCCAGATTCTTCAGGTCCCACACCTGTGAGGCCTTATAGGCCAGGAATCCGCTGATGAAGAAGAACAGCGGCATACGGAAGAGCAGCAGGAAGGGAATGGCTGAGGAGTGCTTCCAGTCCTCGCCGAAGCCCATGCCGGCCACGTGGTTGGCTACCACCATAATCATGGTGAAGCCGCGCAGGGCGTCAAGCCACTCCAGACGTGGCTTCTTGCCCGGCATCGTCGCAGGGCTAATTGTGTCGTTCTGTGAGTTCATGATAGAATTGTTCGTAATGGTGTTGCATGGTTTCCATGCTGAAGTGTCTGACGGCATAGTCGCGGGCCTGTATCGACCATTCGTCGCGGGAACCGGCGGGCAGCGTCTTGCCGAAGAGCGTCAGGTACTGCTCCAGGCTGTTGCCGCTCACCTTCAGCGGCCAGCCGGGGGGGACGGTGTCGCTCAGTCCCGGACAGTCGTTCATGATGACAGGTACACCGCTCATGGCGGCTTCCAGGGCGACGATGGCCAGCCCCTCGTGCAGGGAAGGCATCAGGACGTAGTCGAATGACGGCAGGTAGGCCGACAGCCCGAACAGCGGACCGTTCACGCTGACGTTGCCGTAACGGCCGAGCGGCTCCACCAGCGACTGCAGCGGACCGCTGCCGAACACGTGGAAGTGGTAGCGGGGGTCATGCTCCAGTGACTTGATGATGCTGACCAGGCAGCTGATGCCTTTCTGTTCAACGAAGCGGCCGGCGAAGATGATGTTGCACTTCCCTTTGGCCAGGCGAGGGTAGGGCTTGTGCGTGGCTGTCCTCACACCGTTGAGGATGACGCGTGGCATCATGCCGTAATGCTGGCAGTAGGCGTCGGCTACAGGCTGTGACACCGCCACATTGGCACCCGTCTGCTGGAACATCTGCTCTATCCTGCGGCCGGTCTTGGGAAGCCCGTGCCACAGTTCAGTGTTATGAATAGTGCGGGCCAGCCGGTATTGGCGGGAGAGACGGGGGAACAGTCGGCGGAAGTACCAGACGGCCTGTTCGGGAATGTCTGTGTGACAGTGGATGATGTCGGGGCGGTACCTCCTGAAAATCCACAGGAACCACAGGGGGAAGAGCAGTGCCGCCAGACGCTCGAAGACGTAGTGGAACGATATAAGCACAGGAACGGGGGAGCGGTGGTAGCGGATGCCGCCGGCGCGCATCTCCTCCAGTAATTCACGGGTGAAGGGGGAACGCCCCCTGATGACTTCCACCAAGTGGTACTCAAAGTCCTTGCTGCCCGATTGCGCAATGTCCATGGCCACCCGTTCAGCCCCTCCCAGCTCATAGTGGGAGATAATGTGGAATATACGTTTCACGCGTGCAAAAATACATAATTTCTTTGGAACATCCAATGAAATGTCTTACTTTTGCAGGAACGTATGGATAATTTGAAGGAAAAGACAGCGAGAGGACTGCTGTGGGGCGGGTTCAGCGGTGGGATAACCCAGGTGCTGGGGCTTGTCATCGGCATCTTTCTGGCACGCCTGTTGTCGCCGGGTGACTATGGTATCGTGGGGGTTCTTGCGATTTTCACAGCTTTGGCCGGCAACCTCCAGAGCAGCGGCTTCTCCCAGGGACTCATCAACATCAAGAATCCCACGCCCAACGACTATAATTCCGTATTCTGGTTTAACATCAGCATGAGTGCCGTGCTGTATGCTGTACTCTTCTTCTCTGCACCGCTCCTTGCCGCCTTCTTCCACCAGCCGGTACTGGTCGGTGTGTCGCGGCTGGTGTTCCTGTCGTTCTTTATCTCCTCGTTCGGCATCGTGCAGAATGTGTATATGATGAAGAATATGATGCAGCGCGAGATGGCCGTCTGCAGCGTGCTGGCGCTGGCCGTCTCCGGCATTGTCGGTGTGCTGCTGGCATGGCAGGGCTATGCCTACTGGAGCCTGGCGTGGCAACAAGTAATCTACTGCTTTGTCATGACCTTCAGTCGCTACTACTATACCGACTGGCGTCCAACGCTGCACTTTGACATGACACCGGTCCGTCGGATGTTCGGCTTCAGTGTGAAGATTCTGCTGACCTATGTTGTCACCACCCTCGGGCAGAACATGCTCACATTCTTTTTCGGACGCCTGTTCCCGATCCATGTCGTGGGAAACTACTCTCAGGCGAACAAGTGGAACACCATGGCTCATGCGACTATTTCCAGCGCGCTGGGGCAGGTGGTACAGCCCGTGATGATCTCTGTGGACGACGAGCCAGGACGGGAACTGCGTGTGTTTCGGAAGATGCTGCGGTTCACGGCCTTTGTGAGTTTTCCCGCCCTGTTCGGACTGGCACTGGTCAGCCGTGAGTTCATCCTGCTCCTGCTGGGCAGCAAGTGGGAGGAAACCATACCGCTGTTACGGGTGCTTTGTGTGGGAGGTGCTTTCCTGCCGTTCTACATGCTCTACCAGAACATGGCACTGAGCATCCGCCGTTCCGACCTATACCTGTGGTGCGGTGTCTCACAGATAGTCGCCCAGTTGGCGGCCATCCTGTTGCTTTACCGCCAAGGTGTCTTCGTCATCGTCTGCGCTTACACGGTACTAAATATCTTGTGGGCAGTGGTGTGGCAGTGGGTGGCAGGTAAGCCGATAGGGCTGCGCTGGCGCGATGCCCTTGCCGACACCATGCCCTTCCTGCTGGTTGCTGCTGCCACGATGACTGTTACGTGGGTGGTCACTCAGTGGCTGACGCACTTGGTCCTGCTGCTGCTGGCTCGTGTAGTTGTAGCAGCAGCCTTGTACTTCATAGTATTGAAGTGTTCTCACGCCCATATCCTGGAGGAGAGTCTCCAATATCTAAAACATCGTCGCCCGTGAAACTGTCTATCGTCATACCTGTATATAATAAGGCACAGTACGTTGTCCGTTGTCTGGAGGACTTGCTCCGTCAGGAGTTTGACGACTTCGAAGTGGTGTGTGTGGATGACGGCAGTACGGACGATAGCGGACGGCTCTGCGACGAAGTGGCTGTTGCAGACCCGCGTGTACGCGTATACCACCAGCCTAACGGTGGCGTCACTGCTGCCCGTCGCCTTGGCGTTGAACACAGCACCGGACGTTATGTCATGTTTGTCGATGCTGACGACCGCCTGTTGCCCGGTGCCTTGGAGACGATGTACAGCGCTATGGAGACGTCGGGGGCTGACGAGGTGATTGCTACCTATCGCACGCATACGGGGGTAGATTCCCCGATAGTGTATACTGGGCTCACTCCTGTAGAACCGCTTGTCCGGGCTATTGTGACGGGCAAGAGCCGTTTCCCGGTGCTGTGGGCAGTCATCTTCCGTCGTGATATATTGGAGGGAACGCTGCAGACCCCGCGAGACATTGTGGAGGGTGAGGACCGTCTGATGCAACTTCAGATACTGATGAAGCAGCCGCGTGTGTTCTTTATTCCCAATCAGGTATATCTGTATACTGCCGATTTGCCTAACGACCGGCGGCGAACGCTGCAGCGCGAACAGCACTACGACAACTTGCTGCGCCAGACGCTCCGGCTGCGCTGGGAGGATTATGCCGAGGCATTCACACTGCACCAACTGAAGGAGTATGAGACGTTTGTGGCGCGTGACGAGGCCACTCCCCCTGTGCTGGCTTACTATCGTTCCGAAATCAAGTCGCTGCCGGCAAGCATTCCCTTCTACGACCGTTTGGTGTGGTGGCTGCCCGTGTGGATGAGTCGTCCGCTGATACGCTTATACAAGAAACTCATAATGCTGAAACTTCATGATGAAATACCCCCCCCAAACTGACATTGCGGTACTGGTTCTCTTCTTCAACCGCCCGGAGATGCTGTCGCGACTCTTTGACAGGATAAGGGCTGCGCGGCCGTCGCACCTACTGCTCTTTCAGGACGGGCCGCGCAATGACCTGGACCTGCCGAAGATGGAGGCATGCCGGGCTGTGGTGACCGACGAACAGATAGACTGGGAGTGTACCGTCCATCGCAGCTACCAGACCGTAAACCGTGGCTGCGACCCCTCCAGTTTCCTGTCGCTGAAGTGGGCCTTCTCGCTCTATGACAAATGTGTCAAGCTGGAGGACGACGACTGTCCGTCGCTGTCGTTCTTCCCGTTTTGCAAGGAGATGCTCGACCGGTATGAGCACGACCAGAGAATCAGTCTTATATCAGGTCTGAATGCCGATGAGGTGACGCCAGACATTCCTTATGACTACTTCTTCACCACGACGTTCTCCATCAACGGGTGGGCCACATGGCGCCGGGTCGTCGACCAGTGGGACGAGCACTACACGTTTCTGGACGATGCGTATAACATTCACCAGCTGGAGACGCTCATCAAGGAACGGCGCCATCCCAAGGACTTCCTGCCTTCCTGCCGTCGGCATCGTGCTTCCGGCAAGGCTTACTACGAGACGATTTTCCGTACAAGCATGCTCCTCAATAACGGTCTGAGCATCATTCCCCGGGTCAACATGATTGCCAATGCCGGGGCATCGGATGAGGGTGTCCACTACAGCGGCAGCAACGAGCTGATACCGCATGCGTTGCGCCGCATCTTCGAGATGGACTGTCATGAACTGGATTTCCCGCTCCGCCATCCCCGCTATGTGGTAGAGAACGTGGAGTACAAGGACCGCCTGTATCGTACGATGGGGTGGGGCCACCCCTGGATTAAGGCAGGGCGCTCACTGGAAGAACTGTGGCTCAGTCTGCGCCACGGACAGTTCTGCCATATCGCAGACGCACTGCGCCGGCGCTTCCGCCTTTAGCAGAAACACCGGCGCAGTGCGTTTGTCGGTATCAGACAGTCTCCTGTGTTTACTTCCTTCCAAAGTCGGCGGGTACCTCGCCCCACTTCTGCGTATCCCACTTCACGATGGGGTTGCGGAAGTTGTGGGTCTGTAGCCATTGCTCTGCCCGTTCAATAATGTAGAAGAGTTTCTCGGTCTCCGGCGTGCGTTCCAGTTTTGTCTTGCACTTACGCTTCTGTACCCACAGAATGGCGTTGTAGGAGTCAGAGTAGATGGTCTTCTGATGCAGTCCCTGCTGCCAGCAGAGAGCCAGCGCATGGACAATAGCCAGAAACTCTCCGATGTTGTTTGTTCCCTTCATGGGGCCATAGTGGAAGATGCGGGCACCAGTCTGGAGGTCTATTCCCTGATACTCCATGGGACCAGGGTTGCCGGAGCAGGCTGCGTCCACGGCCCATGCGTCAGCCCTTACTTCCATAGGCAGGGGCAGTACCGTGTCGTTGCGGTATTCGGGAGGATTCTGGATCATCGTCTTGTGTGTTGCGGCTCTTCTAATCGATGTTACATACGTTCTGGAACCTCAATGCCGAGCAGAGCCATGCCGCTCTTGATAATCTTGGCTACGTTCTTTGCCAGCATCAGACGTACGGCCTTCTTCTGCTCGTCAGCCTCGTTGAGGATGGAGTAGTCGTGGTAGAACTGGTTGAAGACCTTTGTAAGTTCGTAGCAGTAGTTGGCAATGCCGGAAGGAGAGTAATCCTTGCCGGCCTGTTCCACGGCAGCCCCGAACTCATTCATCTTCTGGATAAGCTCGACTTCCTTCTCGCTGAGGCTAGTCTGGCTAGATGGACTAGCCTGGACAGAAAGACTGGCAGCCTTCCTTAGAATCGAGCGGATGCGGGCGTAGGTGTACTGGATGAAAGGACCGGTGTTGCCGTTGAAGTCGATGGACTCCTCGGGGTTGAAGAGCATGTTCTTCCGGGCGTCGACCTTGAGGATGAAGTACTTCAGGGCACCCATGCCCACGATACGGGCTATCTCGTGGCGCTCCTCCTCGGTCATATCGTCGAATTTGCCCAGTTCCATCGAGGTCTTGTAGGCATCCTCGACCATCAGTGCCATCAGGTCGTCTGCATCGACAACGGTCCCTTCTCGGCTCTTCATCTTACCATTGGGCAGCTCTACCATGCCGTAGGAGAAGTGAACCAGTTCCTTGCCCCACTTGAAGCCCAGACGGTCGAGCAGGATGGAGAGCACCTGGAAGTGGTAGTTCTGCTCGTTGCCTACGACGTAGATCATCTTGTCGATGGGGTAGTCCTGGAAACGCATCTCGGCGGTGCCGATGTCCTGCGTCATATAGACGCTGGTGCCGTCGCTACGCAGCAGCAGCTTCTGATCCAGTCCCTCGTTGGTAAGGTCTGCCCAGACAGAGCCGTCGTCATGACGCTCGAAGAGTCCTTTGGCAAGACCTTCCTCCACCTTGGCCTTGCCCTTGAGGTAGGTCTGGCTCTCGTAGTATATCTTATCGAAGGCGACACCGAGTTTCTTATAGGTCTCGTCGAAGCCGGCATACACCCAGTTGTTCATCTTCTCCCACAGGGCGCGCACCTCCGGGTCGTTCTGTTCCCATTTCACCAGCATCTCGTGGGCTTCCTTGATGAGGGGTGCCTCCTGTTTGGCCTTCTCCTCGTCCATGCCCTGGGCGACGAGCTGCTTGA
>CAMHIM010000066.1 GCA_946185225.1 uncultured Prevotellaceae bacterium | reverse complement strand
CCTGAAGTGAATCAGCCCCCATCCCTCGTCCCTCCGAATAAATAAGAAAAAAGAAGAAATGGAACCAATTAAGAGAAACGTATTGCTGAATCCCGGGCCCGCCACAACGACCGATACGGTGAAGATGGCCCAGGTGGTACCCGATATCTGCCCTCGTGAGAAAGAGTTTGCAGGCCTGATGAAAGGCTTGAGGGCCGACCTGCTCAAAGTTGTGCATGCTCCTGCTGACCAGTACACTTCAGTGCTGTTCTGTGGCTCTGGCACCATCAATATTGATGTCTGCATCAATTCTCTCGTGCCAGAAGGAAAGAAAATCCTGGTGGTCAACAACGGTGCTTACAACTCACGTGCCGTCGAGGTGTGTCAGATGTATCACATACCACACATTGACCTGAAGTCGAGCATATACGAACAGCCCAACTTGGCGCAGGTCGAACAGACACTGAAGGATAATCCCGACGTGGCAGTGGTCTATTGCTGTCACCACGAGACCGGTACGGGTGTCGTAAATCCCATCCGTGAGATTGGTGCATTGGCCCACCGGTATGGTGCTATCTTCGTGAGCGATACTACCTCCACGCTGGGCATGATTCCCCTTGACGTTGTCCGCGACAACGTCGACTTCTGTATGGCTTCTGCCCAGAAGGGCTTGATGGCTATGTCTGGCCTTTCGTTCATTATCGGACGCGAGGACATCATCAAGGCGTCGAAGAACTATCCCACACGGTCCTACTACTGCAACCTCTATCTGCAGTATGAGTATTTCGAGAAGACTGGGGAGATGCATTTTACACCGCCCGTGCAGACCATCTACGCCACTATCCAGGCACTGAAAGAGTACTTTGCCGAGGGTGAGAAGGCGAAGTTTGCTCGCCATCGCCGTGTATATGAAGCCATCCACCATGGACTGGATGAACTGGGCTTCGAGACTGTCATCAACCCTGCCATAGAGTCTGGACTGGTAGTGTCTGTCAGGTACCCCGATGATCCTGCCTGGAGCTTCGAGAAGGTTCATGACTACTGCTATGAGCGTGGCTATACTATCTATCCGGGCAAAATCAGTACAACCAACACGTTCCGTCTGTGTGCACTGGGTGCCATTGACGTGCCCGACATTGAGCACTTCTTTGTTGTGCTCGCCGGAGCCCTCAAGGAGTACGGCATTGTATTGAAGAAATGAGAAATAAGGTCAGGAGTTTGAAACCTCGAAAAACCGATACATCGAAATCTCGTGACATCAAAATATAGAGACATTGAAGTATAGAGATTCCGAGATATAGAATTCACGAAATATCGAAATAAAGAAATGAACGAAAAAGTTTTTGCATCGTTAAAATCCTCAGAGACTGAAGATTGGATAGATTTCCATATTGTCCGTCCCTTCAGTTACCTATGGGCATGTGCCTTTGCACGCTTCGGTGTACATCCCAATACGGTTTCCGTACTTTCCATGTTCTTCGGTGCCGCCAGTGCCCTGTTCTTTGTACATGGCTGCTTCTACTATGAGGGAAAGGACGGACTGATGGCAAACCTCGTCGCTCTGTTCCTCCTGCTCATTGCCGATATTCTGGACAATACTGACGGACAGTTAGCCCGCATGACTGGGAAGAAGAGCCGCATGGGACGCATCCTTGACGGAGTGGCTGGCGTATTCTGGTATGTCCCCATCTATGCCGCCTTCATCATACGCTTCTATCAGCACCACGAATTGGAGTTCAGCTGGCTGGGCATTAGCGATACTCCTGCTAACGCGGCCATTGCTACCTTCATCATATTCCTGCTGGCCGCCGTCTCTGGATTGTGGGCATTGGCGGGACAGCAGCGATTAGCCGACTATTACATACAGGCTCACCTTTTCTTTTTGAAGGGTGAGAAGGGTAGCGAACTCGACAATTCACTCCAGCAGCAACAGCTGTACGAGCAGACTCCCTGGAAGGGTAACTTTATATGGAAGGTGTTCCTGCGTTCCTATATTACTTATACCAAGAAGCAGGAACAGAAAACACCTCAGTTCCAGCGTCTCATGGGGTTGCTGCGCTCGAAATTCGGGGCTACAGAGGACTTCCCTGTTGACGTGCGCCAGGAGTTCCACGAGAACTCCTTAAAGACGATGAAGTATGTATTCTTGCTGGTGTTCAATTTCCGCACTGTCTACCTCGTACTTTTCTGTCTGCTTGACGTTCCATCGCTCATTTTTGTGACGGAAGTGTTTCTGATGTCGTTTGTTCTCTTGTACGTCAACCGGCGTCACGAAGGCTTCTGTCGGCAAATGGCCGACAGACTGTCATAAGTTTACTTCCTTACAGGAAGACTGACCCACCGGTAGAGATTACAGCCGACGAAATTTCCCAGTACCTCGCAGACATAGACTGCGAGGACGTATGGTTGCAGCAGTTTTTCTGCGGGGACCAGCAGAAAGTAGAAAGCATCGGCTATACTGTGAGCAAAGCCGCACAGAATGAAGACGGGAACGCCAAGCAGCAAGGGCAGCATTTTGCCTTTGCGGGCGAACTCTACAGCGGTCGTCATGATGAAACCGCATCCAATGGCCAGTAGGAAGCAGGCCCATGGTCCCTTGGACAGTCGGCCGGCAAGAATATTGACAGCAGGTTCCACACAATCCGGTTGTGCATAGCTGACTAGCAGGGCTGACAGCCAGCATCCCATGATGTTGCCAAAAAGGACTATGGCCAGCATCCCCCAGTCACCACGGGCGCGGATGAACCCCGCCGTTCCCGTGTAGAGTTTCAGACCATAATAGACTACGGTAGTAAGGCCGAAGGCGAATAAAACGGCACCGGCGACGCCGCCTACCCTGAGGTTGACGGTGCCGCCGATGGCAATACAGATGCCAGCAAGGATAGCCAGCGGGAAAATATTTCTAAACATAATTTATTTTAATGTCGTGCGGCGCTCGCGGATGAGCTTCAGACGGTTTAGCAGGTCCTCATAGTGCAGGGCGTTGATGCTACCCTTGGTGCATTGTGCCTGTTGAGCCTTGATGTATTGCTCCACCTTGTCCAAGTGCTGGATAGCATAGAGCATGGCGTCCGAGTTGAAGTCGGGACTATTGCCGCCGGTGAGGGCTGCGACGAGGGCACTGGTGGAGGCATTGGTGTTCTTTTCCGTGGGGTTGATGAGTTTGTTGAGGTTGTCCACGTAGGTGCGCTCCAGCAGTCGACGTGTCTGGTCCTTCCACGTGCTCTTCCCGTCAAGGGGTTTCCATACGACGGCGAACAGGTCGTTCAGGTAGTTCTCGATACCGTATTCTCCGCGGTTGTGTATGTTGGTAAGCAGGGTGGGACCCAGCAGTTTGCTCATTAGCTGTCCCTGACGACTGTTGTGTTCGTTGGTGGCGTTCAGTCCCACCTTGTTAGTGAGACTCTTCGGGTAGAGCCACTCTGGAGCGTCGAAGACGTGGCGTCCCAGGAACTGCAGGGCCTCCTTCTCTAAAGCGACAGGAACGTCGGCATAGGGTTCCTTGCCGGGCATGTTGTTGTAGTAGCGTGCACCGATGTTCTTGGATACGTGTCCGAGGTAGCGGGTGTACTGGTCGCGTACTGCTTTATACATGTCGCGCAGGTCGTCGTACTGGTCATTCTCCTGCTTGGCCCATACGGGCAGGTTAGCCAGCACACGCTTAAGGTTCTTGATGCCGTACTCGGAAGCCTTCATGCTGTTGTCACCCAGGTCCTCTGTCTGTGCTCGGGAGTCTTCGTTGCGTCCCTCGCCGCCGAACCACAGCTTCGGGTTCTTGCGAAGCACCTCGGTGGTCTCCTTCATCAATGCTTCCTTCTCTTCATACTCGTCCTTGAACTCCGGGCGGTACTGGTAGCCCCACTTGATGGCCCACTTGTCGTAGTCGTTGATGCGCGGGAAAAGTCCCTTCTCCGAAATGCCGTCCTCCGGCTGGGCTACGTAGTTGAAGCGGGCATAGTCCATAATGCTGACGGTGTGGCCGTTTTTCTCCACCCACGCCTTGTCGCGCAGTTTCTCTACGGGAGTAGCTGATGAAGCACCCATGTTGTGACGCAGACCCAGCGTATGGCCTACCTCGTGCGATGAGACGAAGCGTATCAGCTCACCCATGAGTTTGTCGTCGAACTTCATGGTCTGGGCGCGCTTATCCAATGGACCGCATTGTACCATGTACCACTTCGTTAACAGGTTCATGACATTGTGGTACCAGCATATATGACTCTCGATAATCTCTCCGGAACGTGGGTCACTGACATGAGGACCGTAGGCGTTCTCCGTCTCTGAAGGCAGATAGCGCAATACACAGTAGCGGGCATCGTCCACACTCATGTTCTCATCGTCTTCGGGCCACTCCTTGGCAACGATGGCGTTCTTGAAACCTGCTGCCTCAAAAGCCACGTTCCAGTCGTTGACGCCCTGAATGAGATAAGGTACCCACTTCTTAGGAGTCGCAGGGTCTATGTAATAGACAATCTGTTTCACGGGTTCCACGAGTTGTCCTTTCATGTATTTGCTGACGTTCTTTGGCACCAGGCGGTAGCGGGCAATGATGGATTCGTGTTGCGTCTTGTGCTGCTCGTCGTTGAAGCGGGTAAAGCGGTTGACGAAGTAGCCTACGCGGTCGTCCCATAGTCGCTTGCGCATGGGCTCCTCGGGCAGCAGCAGGATGCTGGTGTTCAGCCCCAGTGTGACGTTGCCTGTCTTCGATGCCTCGGATCGTGCGGGCGTGGCATTATAGGTGCGTGTCGTTGCTACCTCAATGTTAATAGGGAACACCTTTATGGTGTCTATGAAGGTGCGGTCGCCGGCCAGACCACCTAACTTTTGAGTGGTGCGTGCCGTTGATGGCACACCGACGAGGTTGTTGTCCTGCTTGAACAAAGGCGTTACCTCAATGAGCTGGGCGTCATCCTCTTTATTGCGACCGATAATCTTAAATGAACTAACGATAGGGTCTATGGTTGAAGCTTGCAGCGTCTTGCCGATGTCGCTGTCCTCGTCGGCCAGTTGTGTCAGCACGTAGGCTCTCATAAGCATCGTCTTGCTGTCGCGACGCTCGAAATAGACAGTAGCCTCATTGGCCTCCTCGCCGGCAAAGACACCGAAGTCCTGCGGAACGGCCGTATAGCGGCTGACACACAGCAGGTAGCGGCCCAGTAGGGAGTCGGGCACCTCGAAGTAATACTTGTCTTCAATATGGCGTACGGTGAACAGACCTTTCTGCTCCGTGCCGCCCTTCTGGAGCAGCGCCTCATACTCCGATGGCTTCTTCTCTTCCTTCTTCTCCTCCTTGTCGTCTTTCTTTTTCTTTTTACTGCTCTTCTTCTCTTGGTCAACAGGTTTCTTTGTCTCTGTCGTGTCAGTGGGTTCTGCTGTCGGCACCGTCTGCTGGGCAGGGCATGCCAAACAGATGGCCAAAGCCAGCGTGGTCAGGATGGTTTTGTTGAGTGTGTACATGTGTTTTAAGGTAATTTTTATAATCTTCGCTACAAATTTACAAGTAAACCTTTGATTCTCAAAAATAAAGTATTAACTTTGACGCAAAATAACTAAAATTAACGTGTAGTATGACAGAAGAGTTTATCTTGAGAATTCTCATATCCGCGTTGCTAGGTGGAGCCATCGGTCTGGAGCGCGAGTATCGTGCCAAGGAGGCTGGCTTCCGCACTCACTTCTTGGTGGCCTTGGGATCCGCACTGTTTATGATTGTCTCAGCCTACGGTTTCGGGGACGCAGTGTACAACGAACTTCATCGTTGGGATGTGTCGCGTGTTGCAGCCCAGGTTGTCAGCGGCATCGGTTTCATCGGTGCCGGTACCATTATCTTCCAAAAACATATTGTTCGTGGTCTGACCACCGCTGCCGGGCTGTGGGTGACCGCTGCTATCGGTCTTACCTGTGGCGGAGGTATGTACTTGTTGGCTGCTGCAGCCACCGTGCTGGTGTTGCTGTGTCTGGAAGCTATGAATTACGTGCTCCACCGCTTCGGAGCGAAGAATATCCTACTTACCTTCCTGGCACCGACATCTGCACAGGTGCAAGAGGTGGTCAAGCAAATGCGACGCGATGGCATCCGCATCACCTCCTACGACCTCAAGGAACATCACGGCCAGTATGAAGTTAACATGGAACTACAGGTCATGCGGAAAAGCTACAATGACCAGATAGTGGAACTCATGGACCGTCTCGACGGCATGGTTATCGAACGGATAGAGTAGATAGGGCTTAGGTCTTCTTCTCTTTTTCGAAATATGTAAGGGCGGCGCCGATGGCAGTGCAGTACTGTGAGTACTTTGGGATGTGGAAGCGGATGTTGTAGAGTTTCTCCAGTCCGGGGAAGATTTCCTTGCATTGCGGCATGAGCGACAGGTTACCGATGAGCACGAAGTCACGAATGTCACTGCCTAGAGAGGCCAACCAGGCGGCGGAGCCGATGCTCTGCAGCACCATCTTGATGATGCCGGCAGCAATGTCTTCTTTGGAAGCGTCGCTCTTGGCGTTGGCAAAGTTGGAAGCTGTGGTGTCCATGGGTAGACCCGGTAGCGGGTGAGCACTGATGTCGCCTATCTGTAGGTCGATGTTACGGATGTTGCCCTTCTGGGCCATGGCGACAATCTGCTTGTGGTCATCGGTGTTCAGCAGCAAGCGGGAGAGTCCCAGCAGCGTGCCACCGCCGACACCGATGCCGCCGATGTGGCGAATCTCGTCGCCGTCACACTTGACAAACGTTGTTCCCGTACCCATCGAGACAACGATGGCGTGGTCAATTTTTGATTCAAAGCGTGCGCCCAACCCATCGGCGAGGAATTCCTCTGCCTTGTCAGTAGGCAGCCCGTAGATGGGTTGTTCAATGTAGGCCGCTCCAACACCGGTAAGCATCACCTGTTCCACGTCCTGCAGCATGATGTCGTTGTCGTGCAGGTACTTGCCGAAGGCTCCGTAGAGTGAGGTGATGGGGTCGGCTGCCGTGATGCGTATCGGCGCACTGACCTTGCCGTTCTTGATACCTACAATCTTCGTGGTCGAGATACCGACGTCTATTCCAATAACGATTCCCATGTGCGTTCCTTTTATGATATGTTTACTCCTTGGCTTTCCTCAGTTTTTCCATGTAGTACTGTCGTAGGTCGGCCCACCGGTAGTAGGGCCATTGGTCGGTGTTGACAGGTAGCGTTGTCTCGCGCTCGTTAAGCAGTCCCTTTACTAAGATGTCACCTTCCTTTCCCTTCTTGGGGCGATAGAATACCAGCTGTATGTTGCTGCCCATGGGGAAGATGCGGTAGTTGCGCCAGTAGTCGTCGAGGTGGTCGAGGTCATCAGTGGCAACGCCGCAGGAGTCCATTTCAAGCAGACAGGCCAGTGGCATAACGCACACTTCGTGTCCGAAGCGTAGCGTTGCCTGGGGAGTGGTGACGGTATCGGCCGTCTCAATGATGTTGCGTAGCAGGTTCTCTTGGCTGTAGGGCATGATACCATTGCCGGTCTCCTTGGCGGGTCCGTAGTCCAGATACCAGCCGATGTTACGCTGACGCCAGAGGTCGTACAGCTCGTCATCGGTGAATAGGGAGAACATCTCGATGCTGCTGTCGTGGCTCTGCATGTTTCCGGCAAGGTCGAAGAGCTGTCGCATGAGGTCGCCTGTGGGGACGTTGTTGTAGACCCACTCTTCGTCGTTGAAGAGTACGCGCATCAGGCGTTTCGGGTGAGTCCACTTGCGCTTGTATTGGTCGTGGATGTATTGTTTGGTTCGGCCGTATTTCTTCACCTTGCCTTCCCAGGGCTGATTGAGGTAGAACTGTAACGAATCGCTGACGTCATTGTGGATGCGTGCTGTAGGGTTGGCGGCAGCCAATTCCTCACACTCGGCAATCATGGACAGGATGCATCGCGTAACAACAGTTGAGCGGGCATCGATGAGGAGGTTTTTCTGCTTGAACAACTCGGGGAAATGTTCTACCATGCGTTGTGCAATGCCATGGTGTTGCCGTTCTCCTACGGTGGTCAAGTCTCCCAGTCGCTTGTGCGTCGTCCGGTAGATAGCCTCCACCTTCTGCAGGGTAGCCTCACCTTCGGCGGTCAGTTTCCCGTCACGGCGTGCTTCGCGTAGGATTCCCAGTGGCTTGGTGTAGTCGCCCTCTCCAATGAGCCAGCGGGAGCCGTGACGGCCGTAGTGGCTCATGTAGTAGGGCTCGTATCCCTTGGGGGCGGGGGTCAGCGGTTTCTCTGTCAGCTGACGGTTGTAGTCCAGATAGTTACTGCCCGCCAGATAGCGGTTGGCGGCGATTTCTTCTCGTGCGGTCTGTGCGGCAGCACCTGTGGCTGTCAACAGCAGGAGTGTAAAACTGAGCGTTTTTGTATTCATGACGGGGCGAAGGTACGAAAAAGGGTCTAAAGTACCAAATAAATTAGGTAAAGTTATCAGTTTTCTTGTCAAAAAGGATGTCGTTAGGCAAAAAACGTTTATTTTTGCAGGAGTATGGAAAGAAATTTGCTTACGATGCTGGTCCTGCTGCTGATGCAGGCAGTTCATATTCATGCTGCCGTCGTAGAACCTGCGGATGGTGGTGTGCTGATACGTCCTGACAGTGGCCAGGCACGGGTTATAACGCTACAGGCTGTCGCCGACGGCATTGTGCGCGTGCGTGCCACATGCAACAACGCGTTACCGCAGAAGGCGGGAAGTCTGATGGTGGTGCATCAGACGTTACGTCCGGCCTACACCGTTGATGACAAGGCTGATTGCGTGTTACTGAAGACTGCAAAGGTGCGTGCGATGGTCAATAAACGGACGGGCGAGGTGACGTTTCTCAATAACGATGGAACTACGTTGCTGAAGGAAGCTCGCGGGGGAAAGATGTTCCGCGCCTATCGTGTTCCTGACAGGGAAATTGGTGTCGGTTCGGTAACCGAGGAACTGCGTTGCGGGCTTTCGTGGCAGCTGCTGTTCGACAGTCCTGATGACGAGGCGTTCTATGGATTAGGACAGCACCAGTCGGAGGAACTTGATATGAAAGGTTGCAACGAGGACCTGTTTCAGTACAACACAAAGGTCAGCGTGCCATTCATCGTCTCCAGTAGGCACACGGACTCCGGTTCTCCCGCCTCAGTCGTGAACTATGGTCTGCTATGGGATTCCTACAGCTATTGCCGTTTCGGACAGCCTGATGACTATCGTCAGCTGAATGGCGTTTTCCGTCTCTACGACAGAGAGGGTAGGGTAGGCGGCCTGACAGCAACTTATACGGACCGCCATGGGCATAGGCTCGTCCGTCAGGAGGACAGCCTCTACTATGAGTACGACCTTCCTGCAGTCCAGCAGAAGAATGATGCGGGGGGCATCAAAAACCTTCCTGCAGGCTTCCAGCTGGATGGTGCAAAGGTAGTCTATGAGGGGTTCTTGGAGCCGCAGGGTTCTTTGCTGTCAGAGACGATGGATTATCAGTTCATTCTATATTATGCGGGCTATGTGAAGGTGTACGTCGGCGACAGCCTGGTTGTGCCAGAACGCTGGCGAACGGCTTGGAACCCCAATAGCTATAAGTTCACGGCACGTGTGTCGCAAGGTCGGCGGACACCGTTGCGCATAGAGTGGAAACCCGATGGCGGCACGTCGTATATTGGACTGCGTGTAGCTGCCCCGCGGCCGGAAGAAGAACGAGGAAAACTCTCTATCTGGAGCGAGATGGCTCAGGACATGGACTATTATTTTATCGCAGGAGAATCGATGGACGAAGTCATCGCAGGCTACCGTACGCTGACAGGCAAGGCGCCGGTATACCCCAGGTGGGTGATGGGCTACTGGCAGAGCCGCGAACGCTATAAGACAGCGAAGGAGGTGATGGAGACACTCGCCGAGTTCCGCCGAAGACACCTGCCCATCGACAATATTGTGCAGGACTGGAACTACTGGCCGGAGGATCAGTGGGGCAGCCACCGCTTCGAGACAACGCGTTTCCCCTCGCCACAGGCGTTGCTGGATTCGGTACACCAACAGCACGGACGACTCATGATTAGTGTTTGGCCAAAGTTCTACTGCAATACGGACCACTACAAGGAACTGGACCGTCAGGGATGGATGTACCGCCAGGCTGTGCAGGACAGCATCCGCGACTGGGTGGGACGGGGTTACGTAGGCTCGTTCTATGATGCGTATTCGGAAGGGGCAAGGAGGATGTTCTGGAGACAGATGGATGAGAACCTCTACACAGGCCTTGCCGGCAAGACAAGCTATAAGCTTTCTGCTGAAGGTGAATATATGGATGCATGGTGGATGGATGCTTCGGAACCCAACGTGCGCGACTGTACGCCGATGTGGTACCGTAAGGCACTTTGTGGTCCTACCGCGCTTGGCACTTCTACGGAGTACTTTAACGCCTATGCCCTGGTCAACGCTATGGCTATCTACGAGGGACAGCGGTCGGTACGTCCTGGCCAGCGTGTCTTTCTGCTTACCCGTAGCGGCTTCGCAGGACTGCAGCGTTACTCAACAGCGACATGGAGCGGAGACATCGGCACCCGCTGGGAAGACATGAGGGCACAGATGACGGCGGGCATGAACTACTCGCTCTCAGGCTTGCCATTCTGGGGCATGGACATGGGAGGCTTCTGCGTGGAGAACCGCTACGTCAAGGCGCAGCAGCTCTATGACCGTACGGGACAGGAGAACGAGGACCTGAAGGAGTGGCGGGAACTACAGACACGATGGTGCCAATTCGGAACCTTTGTGCCGCTGTTCAGGGCGCACGGACAGTGGCCGCTGCGTGAGCCGTGGAACATTGCTCCTGAGGGGCACCCCGCCTATGCGTCGTTTGTTTACTACGACCAGTTGCGCTACCGGCTGATGCCTTACCTCTATTCTATGGCGGGGTGGGTGCACCTGAAGGACTATACCATGATGCGCGCCCTGATTATGGACTTCGGACATGATAGCCAGGTGCGTAACATCAAGGACCAATGGATGTTCGGCCCGTCGCTGATGGCCTGCCCCGTCAGCCAGTACGGAGCCCGCAGCCGTATGGTCTATTTCCCTCAAGGGCGCGGATGGTATGACCTGTATTCCGGACGGTACGTGCAGGGCGGACAGTCTCAGGAGGTTCGTGCCCCGTACGACCGTATTCCCGTTTTCGTGCCTGAGGGCAGCATCATTCCTTTCGGTCCGGCGATGGAGTGGAGTGACGAAAAACCTGCGGACCCCATCACCTTATATATATATTCGGGCCGGGATGCCCGGTTCACCCTCTATGAGGACGAGGGGACGAACTATCGCTATGAGCAGGGCTGCTACTCGACGATAGACATCCGTTACGACGACGTCCGTGGCACCGTCACTTTCGGCCAGCGTCAGGGCCAGTTCAGCGGCATGCTTCGCGACCGCCGCTTCCGTGTAGTCTGCGTAACTCCCGATGCTCCCCGTCCGTTGGACCCGGAGGCGGGGGATGCTGTTGAGGTAAAGTATACGGGTGAAGAGGTGAGCGTTGCATGCCGTTGAGGAACCTCGGTTTGGAAAGTGGCGGGCTTTC
>CAMHIM010000065.1 GCA_946185225.1 uncultured Prevotellaceae bacterium | reverse complement strand
ATATTTATAGTTTTAGGTTTTTAGTTATTGGTAAAAAAGAAAGTTTTCAACTGTAAGGATAACAGGTGGTCGCTGTGAAGCTCCCATTTAAACTTTCAAATTTTTGGTACTATGTTGTTCCGAGACCGCAAGGTCTGAAAGGACAAAACCAAAAATTTCTTTTAAAGAAAAGGATTTTTAGTTAAACATAGGCTTTTCGGTGCCGCGGCTCGTGAGGGTCGCGGCACTTCTTTTTCATGCCATGCCGGCTTTTGCTAACGCTCCTCCACCCCCACTACGCACTATTTACGCAGGAAGCGGGTTCTGTCAAGACTGCCGTCCGTGGCAGCAGGATGGATGCGCAGCAGATGGGCCAGCATCGGATAGATGTCTACGTTTCTGAACATGCAGTCCTTCGTCTTCATGCCTTCTTTGAAACTCGGGCCCACTGCGACAAAGGAGACCTGCATGTCACGGTCCTTGGGCGAATAGCCATGTGCTCCGGGGATTCCCCTCGGTTTGTCAGAAAACTGCCAGCCAAGGTCCGGCACAACGATGATGTCACCGGTTCGGTTGGAAGTTCCATAGTTGAGCTCCGCTGGCATCTCCCCATGACGCCACACCTGAATATGCTCCACGCCGGACAACGCAGCCATAATAGAGTCTTCGCAGCCCGGTTTAGCATGGATATTCGTTGGGCATGCACCAACAATATGCTCATACCAGGACGGTTTGAGGTAGTCGTCCCAGCAGATGAAGCGTTCGTCGCTAATGTCGGTCATGCCATGGTCTGCAGTAAGAATCAGGTTGATTCTGTCACCATAGGGCAATGCCTTCAGGCGGCTATACAACTGACCAGTCAAGGAGTCCAGCCGATGGACAACAGCCTTGGTCTCCTTGGCAAGGGGCCCATAGTGGTGGCTTGTCTCGTCTGGTTCCTCGAAGTACAGCATCGTCAGGAGCGGGCGCTCCTTCTTGGGCAGGGAGAGAAGCCGCACCACCTCGTCGACACGTTCCGTGAAGCTCAGACGGCGGGGCTTTTCGTTCCAGAAACGGCAATAAGTGGGATAGGTGTTACGAATGGCAACATCCGAACCCACCCAATAGATGCTGGCCGTCTTGACTTGCTGCCGTTCCGCCGTGACCCAGATAGGTTCTCCAAGGAAATACGACGGATTAAAGCGTGTCACGCTGTCGCCCATGGAGAACAGCCGCTGCGTGTCAGGGTTCCAGAACGTATTGTTGACAATGCCATGGTGGTCAGGAACAAGTCCTGTGGCAATGGTGTAATGGTTAGGAAATGTGGAGGCCGGATAGGAAGGCTCCATCACACAGCGCACACCCTTGTCGGCTATCGCGTTCATCTGCGGAGTTTCACAGACATACGGATAGTCCCAACGGAATGCATCCATGGAAACAACGACAGTATATAACTCACGCTCATGACAGGCAGTGCATACCGTCAGGAGCATCCACAAAAAAATCCGCGTTATGTTTTTCATATCAGCTAAAGTTTATCATTCCTATTCTGTCGGTTTCTATCGTCGCATCAATGGCCAGCATATACTTCAGTAACGTATGGAGCTCCCATTTCTCCTGACGCAGGTAGTCAATATAGGGGGCTATGGCCGGATACGAGTCTGTGTCGTCAATGAGTGAAAGCTTCAATTCGGTTTTAGCCTTCATCGCTTCTTCCTTCAGTTTTCCTACGGTTTTCTGACGGTCTATCACAGCCTCGTATCCTCCTTCGGCCTTCTTTACAAAGTCTATCAGACCACTTACTTCCTGCGGCTTTATCGTCTTCTCATTTTCACCGGCCTTCAACTCATAGCAATATTCAAGCAGACTGTTCAGAGAACGGTCAAGACTTCCCTTCCTGTCAATATTTGCTTTGAAGGTTTCTGCAATATTGCCAGCCAGCAGAGTGCTCAGGTATTCTGCACATTCCGGTTTAGACAGGACTTCGAAGTTCGACTTTAGTTCCAGTTTCTTGAAGTGCTCGGCCAGCATGGTCAGGACGGTTCTTTCGACAAGGCGTCCCTCACTGTCAAGAGGCAGTGCAAGTTCATAGTCAAAGGTATCCCTCGTCAGTTTGATGGGCTTAAAAAGAAGATTATCGAAATCCTGTCTTAGCGATTCCAGCGTAATATCAGGACGGGCGAGATGCTCCGAAGCCACCTTCACCTCAACATTATAGTTCCTGAACAGCAACTTTAGTTCGTGCATATACTTATAGGCATTCTTTTCTGCCTCTTTCTCTTTATCAACATCAATAGGCAGAACAATGTCGTCAGGCAAAGTCTGCAGCTTCAGGAGATTGCTCTCCGAGGGATACAGTTCACGTTTCGTTCCCTCCTTCATCGGGCCGTTCTTCAGAATGATGGCACTGGTGCAGACGAGGTTGCGATAGAAGTGGCGGGGCAAGTCCTTCAGCACCCATTGTTGCACCTCCACAGGGGCATTGGTCGTGTGGGCCTCGGTCTTCATCTGGGCATCGTAGGTCCACTTGGTATAAAGATAAGCCAAAAAGGCCAGGAATATCGTGGCAAGTCCATAGAGGTTCCAATCATCAGAAATTATGTTTTGACGTGTGTTATATTCTATCTGTTTCAGTTCTTTGTTTTGGTCTATGCGATTATCCTCATGGAGTCCTCTGATGATTTGAACTTCGTGAAGCAGTTTTCCGTCATCAGTACTCAGGTCAGCCATCCCGGGCCGGACGACATTAGTCTGCGATACTGCCCCCAGCGAGAAGAGACAGGAGAGCAGAAATAATACAAGTTTTTCTTTCATCTTTAATTGTTTAGGTTTTGCCGCAAAGATAACATTCTTTAGTGACGTTAGCAAATTTATGACAAATTATTTGGTACGTTACAGAGCTTTTTCTACCTTTGCACGCAGAATTGTAACAACACGAAGGCCATGACGGCCGGAGAGAACCAGCCGATTGGCTGGTGAAAGAGTGTTCTTTTAATTTGTTGTTACATGAGAAAACGAAGTCCTTACAGGGTGTGCCGTTGCACACCGACCGATGGCATCGTCCATCTTGAAGCACGTCTGCTGCATGACATGGTCAACTCACAAGTTCACGCACTGTACTGTGCCAAGAGCTGCCGCTGGAAGTACCAGCGTGGTTTGCTGCTGGGCGACCTGTGCGCCTCTACTGGTCATCCCTGGTGGGCCATGAAGACATGGACGCTGACCCTGGCACTCATCTGCGAGAAAGACTGGGACGACTGGCGTTACGAATGGGTGAACCCGGAGTGGGTCCGTATCGACTACGTTCTGTGCGAGGAAGAGTGTCTCACGCTGGGACGCCGCGTCGACAATCTGTGGCGTAAGCTCGGCCACCCAGAGATGACAGGTATGGAGGCTGTCGCTCAGGCGAAGTACGACTGGTTCTGGTACGACAAGTACGACTACAAGCGAAGCTATTACGAGCAGAACTACGAAGAAGAGGAAAGGGCGTACAAAGCCCAACAAGAAACAGCCGCCCTGTTCCGTGAAGGACAGGGCGGCTGGTAACAGTCAACAGTAACAAGGAGAAGACGCCCCCACCCTACTTCTCCAGCAGAACAACGGCGTAAGCCGAGATGCCTTCCTCGCGTCCGGTGAAGCCGAGGCGCTCTGTCGTTGTGGCCTTAATGGAAATCTGGTCAGGGTCACAGCCGATGACTCCTGCCATGCACTCCCGCATGGCGGGGATGTGCGGGTTCATCTTCGGTCGTTCTGCACAGATAGTGGCATCTATATTACCCAGGCGATAACCCCTCTCGGCAACAAGAGCAATGGTCTTGCGCAGGATGACCTTGCTGTCCATTCCCTCGGTCTCTGCCGAGGTGTCAGGGAAGTGGAAACCGATATCACGCATGTTGGCCGCACCGAGGATGGCATCGCAAATGGCATGAATCAGTACGTCAGCATCGCTGTGTCCCAGCAGTCCCTTACTATGGTCCAACCTGATGCCGCCCAACCAGAGGTCACGGCCTTCCACCAGCTGGTGGACATCGAATCCAAAACCTACACGTATCATTTCTTAAACAGGTCTTTCAGTCCGTCCATGTCAAAAGCGAGGGAGAAACGCAGCGTCTGGTCAAGAGGGTTACTCTTCGCCGTGGAGATGACGTAGCCCACATCAAGCGAGAAGACATTCATGCGGAAGCCGCCACCCACCGTGAAGTACTTGCGGTTACCCTTGTTCTCTGCCTCATGGTGATAACCTGCACGCAACGAGAACTGGTCATGGTAGACGTACTCTGCACCCACGCTCCATTGTATCTCCTGCAGTTCTTCCTTCAGTCCGCCAGGGGCGTCACTGAAACTCTTGAAGATACCATTGATGCTTCCCATGTCGCTATATTGGCGACGCACGCGGTCCTGATAGTCGGAGTTATCCTCACCCTCCTCCTGTACCGGCACCGTAGGTACAAGCAGTTTGTTGGCATCGGCAGAAATGCTGAAGCGGTTATACTCGTCAGCAGGAATCATCAGTGAGGCACCCAGGCGGAGGTTCGCCGGGATGAACTGACTCTCCTCGTCACCATAAAAGGAAATCTTACTACCCACGTTGGAGATGTTCATACCCAGGCCGAGCTGGCACTCGCGGTTACCCAGCATGAGATAGTTATTGTAGTACATCGCCAGGTCAGCAGCAAAGGCCGACGCCGGTTTGGAGTCCTCGTCGTAAGTATAACGCAGGTCACTGTATATCCAACGGATGGCAGCGGCGAGCGAGAAGTGCTCGCTAAGCATCATGGAGTAGGCTGCATCAATGGACATCTCGTAGGGATGCACCGTCATATCCTCGGTCTCACTGGTGTAAACCTCACCCAGTGAGAAGTAGCGCAGGGAACCAGAGATAGCAGAATAGTCGCCAATGCGGTAATAACCCATGACGTTAGCCAGGTCAATATCGTTCACCAGCTGCCGCAGCCACGGCGTGTAGTTCAGCGACACACCCGCCCGGCTGATGCAGAAAGGGTACTTGGCTGGATTCCAGTACTGCGAGCTGACGTCAGGATCGGTTGCAGCACCCACGTCACCCATGCCGGCGGCACGTGCATCAGGGGCAATAGTCTGCGAAATGACGGCATGCTCCACGGGGTTAAACGTGTTGAGCTTATAGTTCCCGTCATCGGCCCATGCTTCGCCGGCTATAGCCAACAGGAGAGCCGTCAATATGATTGGAAAGATTCTCTTCATTGCTTTATAAGAACGTTAGAGGTATTTATTTATTGCATAGTACAATCAACTTCTTGGCCTTCGACACTTCCCGACTGCCATCGCAACTGATGCTGACGCGGTAGAGATACACCCCCGTCTGCAGCCGGCGCCCCCCGTCAACGGTAAGGTCCCAGTTGACGGTGTATGTCCTGTCCGTGCAGAGACCATTCTCACTGTGACTCCAGAGATGTCGCCCGGAGGTGTCGAAGACGTCAAGGACCACGTCCATTGTAGATCCATTACGGTCGTGACTGACGATGAAGGTTGTGGAGGTCGTAGCCGGATTGTTGGTGCAGCTGACGCTGAACAACTGCGGCGCAAGCCCCCTCACCACGTTGAAAGCCAGTTCGGCGGTCGACGAGTTGTTCAGCACATCCCAAGCCCTGAACGTCAGTTTGTGAGGTCCCGAAGCCAGTTCTGGTATACTGAAGCCGACACTGCCGCTGCGGTAGTCGCCGAAATCATACTGGAAGTAGTTGTTGAGCGTATAGGTAGTCACGGCCTCCCCGTCGATGACGAGTTGCAGGTCATGCCCGATGCCGCCACCAGACGCATTGATGCCATCGTTGTCCGTCAGCGTGGCATAGAAGTAGGGAGTCGTGTTCACCTGGCCTCCGTTGACGAACGACGGACTGTTCAGGTAGCAGTAGATGCTGGGGCCTACACCATCGTCCTCGCCTGTCTCATCTTTGTCCATCACGAACCGGCTGTTTTCGCCGTGTGCCAGCCGTCCGTTGTTCTTCTCCGCGGCGTATAGCACTATGCGGCCTGTACCGTCGGCATAGCGGATGTCCTTGGGTATGGCGAATACAAAGGAGAATCTGCCGTTTCGCACACTGTCGGTACCGCTATAGAGAACGTTCGGACGGTCCACATACTCGAAGGCGGTGGGTGCCGCCTCCTCGTCATTCTGCAGACAGACAATGGTCTCTTCAGCATCCTGCACGAAGGCTGTCAGCAGTCCATCGAAGTCATCGCCGTTTTCCACATGACCTTCCACGGTTACGCGAGAGCCCGCTCCCAGGCTGGCCAGCGCGGCTTCCGATACAGCCTCGCCGTTGATGCAGTCCACTACAGCTGTCATGGTAGGCATAGCCAGACATAGCGCCGGGTCGCCCAGTAACGTGTACTGCAACTTATTGGCTGTCAAGTCGGTGCTAACCGTTTCACCGGCGGCGGTACGACCACTCACCAACTCGTTCTTAGCAATACGCACCGCCTCTCCGATAGGCAAGCGCCGGCCCTCCTTCATGGCTAATACATTACGCATGAAAGCCGTGTTCATGTACTGGTTATAGTGTGAGTATACAGTGCGTGTGGTACCGTAGAAGGCCACCGCCCCACCCTGTTCGTTGAGCATGGACGCCTCTCCGATGTTCTCCGTGTCACCGTCATAGGGCATGATGTCACAAGAAGCCGTGAGCCACAGCGGCAAATGCTTGGTGCGCGATGCCGTGAAGTCATTGGTACGTACGACCAGCTCGTGCGACAGTCCGTAGCATGCGCCGTGTCCGGTATAGTTCATGATGAGTGCTCCGTCGTTCATCTGCTGGCGGATGAGCCGCGTCACCTCGGGGTAGGAATTTCCCGTTGCTGATGTCGTACGCTGGTAGGCATCCCAGTAAATGCGTTTCAGCTGGTACCCCGGGAACTTCTTCTCCACTTCCTGTGCCACGATTTCCGCATCACTCATATGACGATTGTTATCACCATCGTCACCCATGAAGCAGATGAGGTTCTGCCAGGCTCCGGGATTGCTATTCTCCATGTAGCCTAATGCCTTGTCAACCAGAATCTTCGCCTCGTCATCGGAGCGTGCCGTCAGACGTCCCACCGCAATGTCAGCCTTGTCGCTCGACAGGAGGTTAGCCCCTTCACCGTCGTCCATAAGACAGTAGTAGTCGTCAGTCACGTAGCAGTTGGTCTCGCTGAAGGAGTTCTCACTCTCATAGCAAAGCAAAAAGTCATCGGCTGAAAACTTGCTCAACGAAGACTGCTTGAGGCGGTTGTCATAGAATCCGTCACCGAAGAGCAGCAGGAATCGCGGCATGTCAGCATCATCCTCTGCCCTATCGTAGAGCATCTTCAGGTAGCGGCGGTAGGCATTGGCATCAGGCGTACCGCTGGAAAACTCGTTGTAGAGCTCGTCAGCAGGTATGATGCGGACACGCAGTCCGTCCGTTTGTTCATGGTATTCCTTTAGTCGCTGGGCCTGCGTGCGCAGTTTCTGGCTGGCAGGGATGATAATAATCATGTCTGCCGGACCGTCGGCATGCAGGTTCTGACGGGTAATGCTATAGACGTACTCTGGTACGGGGAACGCCTCCTTTGACAGCCGGGGCATGGGCACTGGCTCATTACTGGTCAGTGCCAGGTAGTCCAGCCGCATGTTTCCGCCAGACGTCTGTGAGATTGTCACCGTGTTCTTGGTCTGCAGTTCGTCCACGTTGAAAACCCATGTCCTGACGTTAGCCTTGCTGTAGGCCGGTACTGCGGGATTGACACTTGTGCTCACGACGCTGATGGTGCCCACAGCCGTGCCGTTGACGGCAACAGAGGCCGCACAGTCGGCATCGTACGACATGACAACAGTCAGTTTACCGCCACTCCTCCCGCTAGCAGCAAGCGTGTAGCTCTGCTGTTTGCTGTCACTCATCAGGCGACTATCATACAGGTTACGGCCGCCGTGGAACCAGGCATAATCGTCGACTTCATAGAGGGAGTGGTAGTCGTCGGACGACGGGTAGAAAGAGTTGGCAAAAGCAGTACTGTCAACACGCAACGGGTCGTCATCGCTCTCTGTAAGGAAATAGTATCCGTAGTCAGAATAAGGATTGCGTGTACGCGTTGTAGCGGCGGCACTGTCCCACGAGACGGGGCCTACAGCACGGAACAGGCGTCGTCCGCCGACAGTACAGGTGGCGACCTCCTGGAGGTCATCAGTAGCGGTCAGGTAGTCGGCAGTCAGCCTTTCGGGCTGCAGAGCACCCCCATAACCATAAACCTTCACCTTCGAAGGGTTCTGGAACCCTGCCTGTCGCAGCAAGGCATCGGTCAGCTGGTAGATGCCCGTCTCCGCAACCCGTATTTTGGCCCAGTTGCCTGTCGAGAGGACGGAATGAGCTGCATAGCGGTCAGCCACTGCCGACACCTTGCTGCGGGCACGGGCTCTGCTGACGGCCTGTGACGTGACGCGGAGCATGAAACTGACGAGTTTCTGCAAACGTCCGTCCCTACACACCAGAGGAACAAAGGAGACGTAGAGGGTTCCTTCCTTTCGCGAGATACCGACATACTGCTCCACGACAGGCATCTCCGGCAGCGGAGCGGTCAGCAGGGATTGGCAGCGAGCCATATCGTCGGCTCCCATATCCATAAATTCCGGATACTCAATGGTAATGGTATAGACTGAGTCGGCGTAGTTGCGCCCCAGCGGTTTGGAATAAGAGAAGCGGGGTAAAAGGGTGTCTATCCTGACCTCATCGGCAGTCAGGTTAAAGAACTCTTGCGCCTCTGCAATGCTACAGGGAAGCAAGAGCAGCAGAATAGCCAAGAGGCTCCACACTCTTCTCATTACTTGTAATAACGGAAGAGCAAATGATTTTATTGCACTACTTGCAGTCAAACTCCAGCACGCGGCAGTCTTCGAGCCATCCTGACAGGTGGTCACCGATGCTGACGGGGCCCGCGCCGACAGGTGTTCCTGTGTAGAGCAGGTCGCCGGTCTTAAGGGTAAAGAAGCGAGAGAGATAGCTGACAATCTGGTCTACCTTATAGAGCATGTCGCCCGCCCACCCTTGCTGTACGGTCTCTCCGTTCTTCTCAAGACGGAAGTGCAGGTCACTGACAGGCTTCTGTCGGAAGGGCAGCGGCTGCCACTCACCGACAACAGCACTTCCGTCGAAGCCCTTGCTAATGGTCCATGGCTGTCCCTTAGCGCTGGCCTCACGTTGCAAGTCACGTGCCGTAAAGTCAATGCCTACGGTAACGGCATCATAGTAGCGGTGTGCAAACCGTTCTGGGATATGCTTGCCCAGACGACAGATGCGCACGACGAGCTCGGCCTCGTAGTCAATGCGTCCCAGATGGTCGGGGACGAAGAAGGGTTTTCCTTGATTGAGCAGGGCCGAGTCGGCCTTGGTGAAGATTACAGGCTCTTCCGGGGATTGCCCGTTTTCCTGCAGTCGTTGTCCTGAGGTACTTAAAAAATTATGCAGCTCCACATTGTGAGCTGCATAATTCATTCCTATTGCAAAAATCTTCATTAGTCTGCAACGAGCGTAAAGCGCTTGAAGTCGACAATCTGCAGTTCCTTGTCCTGCTTGGCGAGCCACTGGGAGACAGTAGCCTTATCGCCGTCACCAAACTGGAACTCCTGGTCAACCAGGCAGTTCTCCTTGAGGAACTTGTTGACACGACCCTTGGCGATGTTCTCGATCATAGGCATCTTCAGCTGGGCCTCGCCCTCGGCCTTGGCGGTCTCGATGACCTTACGGGCCTCGTCGGCCTGCTCCTGTGTGAGCCATCCCTTAGCCATGTTGCTCTCGATGTGATCCTCGGAATCAACGAGGTTGGGGTTGATGCCAGCCTTCTTGAGTTTCATCTCGACGAACTTCTCCACCTGCTCAAGCTTAGTCTTCTCGACAGCGGTCTTATACTCCTCGTCCAGAATCTTCTGGTCAACGCTCTGGGCATTCAGTGCAACGGGCTTCATGGCAGCCACCTGCATAGCCAGCTTGTGACCGATTTCGGCAGCGTTCTTGTTGGTCTGAACCATGGTGCAGAGTGTGTTCTTGCCCATGTGGTTGTAGACTTCGATGTTGTCTCCCTCAAGTACGAGGTATCCGTCGAGTTCCATCTTCTCACCGGTAATACCGGAACGCTGTGTTACAGCCTCCTGAGCGGTCTGTCCGTTGATGTTGAGAGCCTTGACTGCCTCAATGTCCTTGGCCTTAGCAGCGATGGCGGCGTCAAGGATGCTCTGTGTCAGGGCAATGAAGTCGGCACCGTTAGCTACGAAGTCGGTCTCGCACTTCAGGGCTAACATGGCGGCAAAGCCGTCAGTAGCCTTTACCAGTACGCAACCGTTAGAAGTCTCACGGTCACTACGCTTAGCAGCGATGGCGAGGCCACGCTCACGAAGCAGTTCCTTGGCCTTGTCGAAGTCACCCTCAGCCTCGGTCAGGGCCTTCTTCACGTCAGCCAGACCAGCGCCGGTCATGGCGCGAAGTTTCTTGATATCGTCAATTGAAATTGCCATTGTTTTTGCTATTTTTTGTTATTTTTTATTTCAAGACATCGAGGTATTGAGATTTCAAGACCTCGATGTCTCGTTAATTACTCAGCGGCGGGAGCTTCCTCAGCAGCGGGAGCTTCCTCAGCGGCAGGAGCCTCTTCGGCGGCAGGAGCAGCCTCCTTCGTCTTGCGTGCAGCACGGCGAGGCTTTGCCTCCTCGGCCTCAGCCTGTGACTGAGCCTCAGCAGCCTTCTCGTCAGCCTTCTCTACCTTGCGCTCCTCCAAACCTTCGGCGATGGCGGTGCAACAGGCGTTCAGGATAACCTCTACGCTGTCCTTGGCATCATCGTTTGCGGGGATGACGAAGTCGATGTTCTTAGGGTCGCTGTTGGTATCAACGATGGCGAACACGGGGATGCCCAGGCGGTTAGCTTCCTTGACGGCAATGTTCTCCTTCATAACGTCAATGACGAACAGGGCGCTGGGCAGACGGGTCAGGTCAGCAATGGAGCCGAGGTTCTTCTCGAGCTTGGCGCGCTGACGAGTAATCTGCAGCAGCTCACGCTTGGAAAGGTTGCTGAAGGTACCGTCGGTCATCAGCTTGTCGATGTTCGACATCTTCTTTACGGCCTTACGGATAGTGGGGAAGTTGGTGAGCATGCCGCCCGGCCAACGTTCGATGACGTAAGGCATGTTGACGCTGACAGCCTTCTCGGCAATCACGTCCTTGGTCTGTTTCTTAGTACCGACGAAAAGGATTTTCTTTCCGCTCTTGGCAATCTGCTTCAGGGCCTCGGCAGCCTCGTCAATCTTGGCTACAGTCTTGTGCAGGTCAATGATGTGGATACCGTTACGCTCGGTATAGATGTAGGGAGCCATGGCAGGATTCCACTTACGCTTCAGGTGGCCAAAGTGGCATCCGGCCTGGAGCAGCATATCAAAATTTGTTCTTGACATTGTCTTAATGCTTTTATTTGAGTTGTTTACTTTCTTTTTTAATCTTTGTTAGACCAACCGGCGAGTAGTCTAGTTGTACTAGTCTTACTAGCAGTACTAGCCAGAGTCCCGTCGGTTTAGATACTAAACGTAGTCCAGTATG
>CAMHIM010000064.1 GCA_946185225.1 uncultured Prevotellaceae bacterium | reverse complement strand
ACGTGCAGCTGTTCGGTGGCACCGTGCTCCATCAGGGAAAGATTGCCGAGATGGCCACTGGTGAGGGTAAGACGCTGGTCGCCACACTCCCTGTGTTCCTGAACGCCCTGACGGGCAACGGTGTTCACGTTGTGACGGTCAACGACTACCTGTCGAAGCGTGACTCCGAGTGGATGGGTCCCCTCTATATGTTCCATGGTCTCTCAGTTGACTGCATTGACAAGCACCAGCCCAACAGCGAGGCCCGCCGGCAGGCTTATCGCGCCGACATCACTTTCGGCACCAACAACGAGTTCGGCTTCGACTACCTTCGCGACAACATGGCCACATCGCCCCAGGACCTCGTCCAGCGCAGCCACAACTACGCCATCGTCGACGAGGTGGACTCCGTGCTCATTGACGATGCCCGTACACCACTTATCATCAGCGGTCCCATCCCCAAGGGCGAGGAGCAGATGTTCGAGCAGTACCAGCCTTTGGTAGAGCGCCTCGTTGGCGTACAGCGCCAGCTGGCCACACAGTATCTCGCCGAGGCAAAGTCGCTCATCAGCGAGGGCAACGCACTCATGGAGGCCGGTAAGAAGAAGGACGGCCAGGAATTGCTCGACCGCGGATTCCTGTCGCTCTTCCGCTCTCACAAGGCTCTTCCGAAGAACAAACCGCTCATCAAGTATCTCTCGGAGGAAGGCATCAAGGCCGGTATGCTGAAGACCGAGGAGACCTATATGGAGAACAACAACCGCCGCATGCCCGAGGCCATAGAGCCGCTCTACTTCGTCGTTGACGAGAAGTTGAACTCGTGCGACCTGACCGACAAGGGTACTGGCTGGCTGGCCAAGCAGGTGGACGATGCCGAACTCTTCGTACTGCCTGACATCACGTCCGAGCTGTCAGCCCTTGAAGGCGACAAAACACTCAGTGCACAGGAGAAGGTTGACCGCAAGGACGAGCTGATGGCTCACTATGCCGTCCAGTCGGAGCGCGTCCACACGCTTCAGCAGCTGCTGAAGGCTTACTGCATGTTCAATAAGGACGACGAGTACGTAGTCATCGACGGAGAAGTGAAGATTGTCGACGAGCAGACAGGCCGCATCATGGAGGGCCGTCGTTGGAGCGACGGGCTGCATCAGGCCGTCGAGGCCAAGGAGCACGTAAAGGTGGAGGCCGCCACGCAGACCTTTGCCACCATCACGCTGCAGAACTACTTCCGCATGTACCACAAACTGGCTGGCATGACAGGTACGGCCTCTACGGAGGCAGGCGAGTTCTGGGACATCTACAAGCTCGATGTCGTAGAGATACCCACCAACCGCCCTGTCATTCGCAACGACCAGAACGACCGCGTCTACCGCACCGCCCGCGAGAAATACAATGCCGTCATCGACGAGATTATCGCCATGCGTGAATCGGGACGCCCCACTTTGGTAGGCACCACGTCGGTGGAAATTTCCGAACTGCTGTCCAAGATGCTCAACATGCGCAAGATACCTCATCAGGTGCTGAACGCCAAGCTGCACCAGAAGGAAGCAGACATCGTGGCCCTCGCCGGTCAGTCGACCAACGGGCTGGGTGCCGTCACCATTGCCACCAACATGGCCGGCCGCGGTACCGACATCAAGTTGTCACCAGAAGTGAAGGCCGCCGGCGGTCTTGCCATCATCGGTACGGAGCGCCACGAGTCACGTCGCGTCGACCGCCAGCTGCGTGGCCGTGCAGGCCGTCAGGGAGACCCGGGAAGCAGCGTATTCTATGTATCATTAGAAGACAAGCTCATGCGTCTGTTCGGCTCTGAGCGCATCGCCTCTATCATGGACCGTCTGGGTTTCAAGGAGGGCGAGATGATTGAGGCACCGATGATTAACAAGAGCATCGAGCGTGCCCAAAAGAAGGTCGAAGAGAACAACTTCGGCATCCGTAAGCGCCTCATCGAGTACGACGACGTGATGAACAAACAGCGTACCGTCATCTACGAGAAGCGTCGTCACGCCCTCATGGGCGAGCGCATCGGCATGGACATCGCCAATATCATCTGGGACCGCGTGGTAAACATCATTGAGACGGGCGACTACGAAGGATGCCGCGACGAGTTCCTGCGCCTGATGGCGATGGAGGTTCCCTTCACCGCCGAGGAACTGGCAGCTGGCCACTTGGAGGAACTGGAGGAACGTGCCTTCCAGGCCGCCATTAGCAACTTCGAGCGCAAGATGGAGCACATCCGCGAGGTAGCAACACCCGTCATACAGCAGGTTTACGAGAACCAAGGCCACATGTACGAGCGCATCGTGGTGCCCGTGACTGACGGCCGTCGCATGTACAACATCCCGTGCAACCTGAAGGAGGCCAGCGAGAGCGAGTGCCGCTCGGTGGTCAAGGAGTTCGAGAAGGCCATCCTGCTGCACATCATCGACGACTCCTGGAAGGAGAACCTGCGCAAGCTCGACGAGCTGAAACACTCCGTCCAAAACGCTTCCTACGAGCAGAAGGATCCTCTGCTCATCTTCAAGCTGGAGTCGGCAAAGGTGTGGGACGACATGATCAACGAGATGTACAACCGCATCGTCACCATCCTCACTCGTGCCCAGATACCCGAGATGCAGCAGGTCCGCGAGGCCGCCCCGGAGCAGCACACGCAGCGCCAGCAGTACACGGAGTCGAAGCAACAGCTGGGCGAGGAATCACTCCGTGACCCGGGTCAGGCCGCCGCTGCCGCACAGGACACCCGTGCCCAGCAGCCGCGTACGCCCATCATGAAGGACCGTCTGCCGGGACGTAACGACCCATGTCCCTGCGGTTCCGGCAAAAAGTTCAAGAACTGTCACGGAAGAGGTATCGTATAATATCCGTCACGCACGTTCTTTGAAGAACAAGAATAGGAAGAGAAGGGAATGTGTCAGAAAGGGAGCACATTCCCTTCTTTGTATCATCATTTTTAGGTATTTTCAACAAAAAGGAGCACATTGCAACTGAGTTGCACAAAGAAAATACTTATCTTTGCATCATGAAATTATCTGAACTGAAAACAGGAGAGCGTGGCGTCATCGTCAAGGTGTCAGGCCACGGAGGATTCCGCAAGCGCATCATCGAAATGGGTTTCGTACGCGGACAGGCAGTGGAAGTACTGCTCAACGCCCCGCTACAGGACCCCGTGAAGTACAAGCTCATGGGGTACGAGGTGTCGCTGCGCCACCAGGAGGCCGACATGATTGAGGTAGTCAGCGAGGAAGCGGCTGCCGCCACCCGGCAGGACTCGCAGGACGCCACCGTCGTCGAGTTTGCCGAGCACGATGACTACCTGCAACACAAGGCCCTCAAGGAGCGCCGCACCATCAACGTGGCGCTGGTAGGCAACCCCAACTGCGGCAAGACATCACTCTTCAACTACGCCAGCGGTGCCCACGGCCACGTGGGGAACTACAGCGGCGTGACTGTTGACGCCTCGGAGGCACACGCCTCGTTCTACGGCTACGAGTTCAATCTCATCGACCTGCCGGGCACCTACTCGCTGTCGTGCTATTCGCCCGAAGAATTGTACGTGCGCGACTACCTGACGGAGCAGGTTCCTGACGTGGTGGTGAACGTCATCGACGCCTCGAACCTGGAGCGCAACCTCTACCTGACGACACAGCTGGTTGACATGAACCTACGGATGGTGTGCGCCCTGAACATGTTCGACGAGTTCGAGCGCCGGGGCGACCGCGTAGACATAGACACGCTCAGCACGCTCTTCGGAGTACCGATGGTCCCCACATCGTTCAAGAGCGGACGCGGCATCAAGGAGCTCTTCAAGACCATCATCCAGGTGTACGACGGAAGAAACAGCGCCGTCAGACACATCCACATCAACTACGGACACGAGATAGAGAACGGCATCAGCCAGATACAGCATTTCCTCAAGGCCGATGAGCACATCAGCCAGCGCTACTCTACGCGCTACCTGGCCATCAAGATGCTGGAGAACGACAACCACGTGCTGCACTACGTCAGCCAGCACATGAACGACGAGCACCGTCCGGAGGAACGGCGCCAGCTCTTTGCCGCCAGAACGCACGCTGCAGCACGCGTCCTTGAGGAGACGGGTACCGACGCCGAGACCGCCATCATGGATGCCAAGTACGGCTTTGTCAACGGTGCGCTGACCGAGGCTCACTATCAGACGGGCAACAAGAAGGACACCTACCGCACGACACACGTCATCGACAGCTTCCTCGCTAACAAATACCTTGGGTTCCCCATTTTCTTCCTCATGCTCTACGTCATGTTCGAGGTAACGTTCTCGCTTGGGCAGTACCCCATGGACTGGATTGAGGCCTTCGTCGGATGGACGGGGAGCAAGCTCGGCACGCTGCTGCCACAGGGTCCGCTGCAGTCGATGCTCGTCGACGGCGTCATCGGAGGCGTGGGGAGCGTCATTGTGTTCCTGCCGCAGATTCTCATTCTCTACTTCTTCATCTCCCTCATGGAGGACAGCGGCTACATGGCCCGCGCAGCCTTCATCATGGACCGCCTCATGCACAAGATGGGACTGCACGGCAAGTCGTTCATACCGCTCATCATGGGCTTCGGGTGCAACGTGCCGGGAGTAATGGCCACCAGGACTATTGAGAGCCGGCGCTCACGTCTCATCACCATGCTCATTCTGCCCTTCATGTCGTGCTCGGCACGTCTCCCCATCTACATCATGGTGACAGGAACATTCTTTGCAGTGGAGTACCGTTCGTGGGTTATGCTCTCCCTTTACGCCATAGGCATCGTCATCGCTGCACTCGTCAGCAAGATTTTCTCCACCTTCGTCATCAAGGGCGAGGACACTCCTTTTGTCATGGAGCTGCCTCCCTACCGCTGGCCCACGGCAAAAGCCATCGGACGCCATACCTGGGAGAAGGGCAAGGAATACCTCAAGAAGATGGGCGGCGTCATCCTTGTGGCCAGCATCATCGTATGGACACTGGGATACTTCCCACATAACGATGCCCTTTCACAACCTGAGCAACAGGAGCAGTCGTACATCGGCCGCATGGGAAAGGCTGTCGAACCCATATTTACGCCGCAGGGATTCAACTGGAAACTGGACGTCTCACTCATCGCCGGCATCGGAGCCAAGGAAATCGTTGCTTCCACCGTAGGCGTGCTCTACAGCGGCGACAGCAGTTTCGCCGATGACGATTCCTACAGCGATGACACACAGAAGTACACACGGCTGAGGCAGACGATGCTCAACGAAGGTATCACACCGCTCTCGGCCTACTGCTACCTGCTGTTCATCCTGCTCTACTTTCCCTGCATCGCCACCATCGCGGCCATTAAGAACGAGACAGGTTCCTGGCGATGGGCCTTGTTCGCCGCATTCTACACAACAGCTACCGCATGGATTGTGAGTGCCGCCGTCTACCAAGTGGGAAGCCTGTTCTAAGGTTTCCCACTTTTTTCCACCTCTTTTATTTGCTATTCCACGCACTTCTTCGTACCTTTGCCGAGGCAAATCAACGAACACCACAATATGGCAAGAAACAAGAAACCACTACCCCTGCTCGAAGGGGTCCGCATAGAAGCCGTTGCTGCCGAGGGGAAGTGCCTCTTCCACTGGGACGACCTTGTCGTCTTCGTACCCTTCTGCGTGCCGGGCGACGTCTGCGACGTCCAGATACGCCGCAAGAAGCACTCCTTCGCCGAGGGCGAGGTGGTGCGGATTGTCCAGCCCAGCCCCGTTCGCGCCCAGCCCTTCTGCCAGCACTTCGGTGTCTGCGGAGGCTGTAAGTGGCAGAACCTGCCCTACAGTGAGCAGCTGCGCTTCAAGCAGCAGCAGGTGTACGACCAGCTGTCGCGCATCGGAAAAGTCCAGCTGCCGGAATTCCGTCCCATCCTGGGAAGCGTCAAGACGCAGGAGTACCGCAACAAGCTCGACTTCGGGTGCGCCAACAAGCGATACCTCACCAAGGAGGAGATTGAGCAGCTGCCGCACGACGAGAGTCAGAGCCTCAAGGACCAGCCGGCCATCGGGTTCCACATCACGGGAGCCTTCGACAAGATACTGCCCATCGAGAAATGCTGGCTCATGGACGACATCCACAACCGCATACGCAACGGCATTCGCGACTATGCCACACAGCACGGCATCGCCTTCTTCGACCTTCGCCAGCAGAAGGGACTCCTGCGGGACATCATCATCCGCAACTCCGCCAGCGGCGAGCTCATGGTCGTCATACAGTTCCACTATGACGAGACGGGAGGCAAGGCCGAGGCACAGCGTCTGCTGCAGCACGTGGCCGACAGTTTCCCAGAGATTACCTCTCTGCTCTATCTGGACAACCAGAAGTGCAACGATACCATCGGCGACCAGGACATCCTCACCTTCAAGGGCGAGGACCACATCTTCGAAATCATGGAGGACCTGCGGTTCAAGGTGGGTCCCAAGTCGTTCTACCAGACCAACACCGAACAGGCCTACCACCTCTACAGCGTGGCACGCGACTTCGCCGGCCTCACCGGACAGGAGCTGGTGTACGACCTCTATACCGGCACGGGCACCATCGCCAACTTCGTTGCCCGCCAGGCACGTCAGGTCATCGGCATCGAGTACGTCCCCGAGGCCATTGAGGACGCCCGCGTCAACTCAGACATCAACGACATCCGCAACACGCTCTTCTATGCCGGCGACATGAAGGACATCCTTACCGACGATTTCATCAGCAAGCACGGACGCCCTGACGTCATCATCACCGACCCGCCACGTGCCGGCATGCATCCTGATGTCGTCAGGACTATCCTCAACGCCGCACCCCGGCGCATCGTCTACGTCAGCTGCAACCCTGCCACACAGGCCAGGGACCTGCAGATGATGGACGCCGACTACGCCGTCACCGCGGTACAGCCAGTCGACATGTTTCCTCACACACCGCATGTGGAGAACGTCGTGCTGCTCACTAAAAGGGAATAAGAGCTAATGATTGCGGCCCAAGATGCCGCGCAGGGTGAAGTAGAGCCATTCCTGGACACGGAAGAGCCACCACCATCTACAGGGACGATAGCCGAACTTGGCTGTCGTCTCTTTTTTTAGCAGCCCCCTGTCAACCGACCGCCAGGTCTCACGGAGCCAGTCCTTTCCCATGCTCCGTTCCTTCGGAGACAGTTGCCGACCGTGACAATGGTAGAACATGCAGAGGTCGACAAGCTGCAGCCACCGATACTGTTCGAACGGTTCCCTGACCTTGTGCGAGGCTCCTTCTGCCGCCAGGTAACGGCTCATCAAGGCCGCACTGCGCAGCACCTCGAAACGTCTGACAGACACCCGACGCGTCGTCGCCCCCTCATGTTGGCGGTAGTAATAGACGCCGTCACACTGGGCCACGCCTCTCGAACGCAGATACTGCCATTGCGTCATCAGCTCGTCGCTGTTCATCAGCTGCTGCTCCTGCACGGACAGGGGGCTGTCGGCACTCCGTGAATCCGCTGCGCCGTAGACACTGCGCCGCATCATGCTCACGCCGTGAATCTGCCACGTGAGGCTCCGCCGGAACGCCTCTTCGCCGTCCAGACGGGCTGTCAGCAGCGGGAACTGCTCCTCCCGGCCGGCACTTACCTGACGCAGGTCGTAGAGCACCGTGTCACAGCTGTCGTCTCCGTCGAGCACAGCCACCGCCCGCTCCAGGGCGTCAGGGGCAAGCCAGTCGTCGGCATCCAGCATCGTGACATATTCCCCGACAGACGCCGCAAACCCTTTCTGACGTGCCAGGAAGGCACCCTCGCCCACCGGCTTCGACAGCACGCGCACACGGGGGTCACGCGCCGCATAGGAGCGCAGCAACGCCAGCGAACCGTCGTGTGATGCGTCGTCCACGCACACTGCCTCCCAGTCGCCGAACGTCTGACGCAGCAGCGAATCAAGACTCTCGGGGAGGAATGCCGCCGCGTCGCGGACAGCCATCAGGACCGACACCTTAGCCATGCAGTTTTCCCTTGGCTTTCCTTACCAGCGAGGCCCACAAATTGGTCTTCTGGTAAAGTACATACACACTCGCTCCAAAGCTCAACAGCAGCATCAGCACACCGGCACCCCAGTAGAGCCATGAGGCAGAAGGAAACAGCAGCGTCACCGAGAAGGCTGCCAGGCACAGCAGCAGGTGGTAGGCAGCATAGCCCAGCACGGCAAGCGTCACACGATAATGGTAGCGCACGTAGGTGTACATATAGACCACCAGCAGGTCCACCACGTAACTCAGCGACAGGGCGACGCCCGTGCCACGCAGTCCCCACCACCGGTAGCACACCACCAGCAGCAGAACCAGCAATACGTCATAGACAGCCTCGAGCAGCAGGAAGCTTCTGGAGTCACCCCGCGACAGCGAGATGTAGGACATCGGCAGCGACATAGCCTTCAGCAGGACGGAGAACGATGCCACCTGAACCATAGCGGCAACAGGTACGAAATCGCCCGTATAGAGTAGCGGCACCAGCACGGGGACTGCTATCATGAGCAGTACTACGATGGGGGCAGCCAGCAGAAGCGACACCTCCACCTGGCGATTCACCGTCTGCCGGAGAGAGCGGTGGTCGGTGCAGGACGACAGCCGCGGGAAGAAATCGTTCTCCATAGACGAGAACACCAGTCCGCCGCAAATCGTCACCATCATGTATCCGGCATTGTAGAACCCCACCATGTCAAGACCACCGGCGACGTTCAGGAAGGAGCGTACCAGCATTTCGGCACCGCTGCCCAGGATTCCGGCCGCGACAAAAGCCAGCCCCAGGCGCACCATCGGCATCCCCTCGGCCAGCAGCGACATGACGCCCGACAGGCGCAACGGATAGTAGCGCAGCGAGAAGCCCACCGTCAGCAGCATCGACGAAAGCGCCGTCAGCACGATGACCGGCACAATGCCCGACTGGCCGTAGAAGTAGTACAGCAGGACACTCACCACCAGCGACACAAACATCCCGTAAACCTGTATGACGGCCAGCGACCTCAGCCGGCGCATCGCCTTCAGGATGGCAGCCTCCCCGCTCGTCAGCGCCAGCAGCGCCACCGCCGGCGCCAGCATGACATAGTGAAGCGTATGGTCGCCCCAGGTGAACGTCTGGCTGTTCAGCAGCGGACCCGCCAGCACACAGACAATCATGCCAAGCAGGGCGGTCACGATGCTCCATGAGCGAATCACCATGATGTAGTGTTCCGCCGCCTCGCGTTCGCCATTCTCGCCGAGGTCCGACAGGTGCTTCACCCCGCTGGCGGGGATGCCGAGGTTGGTTGACTGCGACACAAAGTTGACCGTTGTTCCCAGCAGCGACGCCAGTCCCATGCCGTCAGGGCCCAGCAGCAGGGCCGCCAGCTTGTTGCGTACAAGGCTTACCAGCATGTTCAAGCCCTGTATGCCACCGAACACCCCGATGTATTTCAATACATGTCCGTAGGCCTCCGTTCGCTTTGTCGTCATACTTTCAGAACGCTCCTGCCCGCCTATTTATTGCATTGTACGTATATTTATCTGTTCTCAGAGTCAACCGCCCCACCCCATCGTAACTCCCTGAATAAGAACTGTCGCCATGAACATGCCGAGTTGAGGGTCGCAAAAGCCGACTTTTCGAACCGCAAAAGCCGACTTTTCGAACCGCAAAAGCCGACCTTTCGAACCGAAAAAGCCGACCTTTCAAAATCCAACATTTTTGCGGGTGTCAGCAGTTTCCATTACATCATTGCTTCATTCACCACCAACTCCCTCGGCAGCCTGATAACCTTCAAGCGCTCATACCAGATACGCGAAGAACTCGCAATATGTTTCTGCGTATGTCCGCTGATGATGTAGTAGCTGGCCATATACTCGTCCATCATCTCCAGGAACACCTTCTTGATGCGCGAGCATTTCTCGTTGATGGCGTTGTCCAACGGATTCACCAAGTGTTCGACGCCTTCAATGACTTTCTCCTTGTCCATCATCTTTGCCGTAGCCATATAGTGGTGTGTCAACTCCTCCCGATAGTCGCCCAGCCGTTTGAACTCGATTCCCTCGGGATGGGCCAGGAACAGCAGATAGACCGCCTTATGCACGGGCTGCAGCTCTATCTCCCTGTTGCTCATGTCTGGCAGGAAAAACCGGTAGTCCTTTGTTATCAGCAGACGGCTCAGCTTCGTCCGTGTAGCCTCAATGCGCAGCTCTTCCAGTAGAGGCACACCGATGGCATGCAGCAACAGGTCTTTCCTGCCAGCAGCACGGAGTTGCGCGGCAAACTTCTTCAGCAGTTCTGCCAGTTCCTCAGGGGTATGATGAGCCAATTCCGTCATTCTGCCACGTCCCTCATCAGTTCGTTCAACCACGTTCTCCACCTGTCGATGATGGTCGGCCTCCGGGCTTCTGCGCCGTCAGACACAGCAGAAGTCTCATCGTCGTGCTCTTCCACGACAACGGGTTCCGGTTCAGGACTTTCTGTAACCTCAAAGGGAGGTTCCTGGGTCAGCACCTCCAGAACTTTCTTCTTTTTGGCAGGCTTGTACAGCTTCGGTATCAGGTCCTCGTAGAAGTCATCCTCATCGCGATGGACATCCTTCTCCACCTCACTACGCAGTTCGTCTTCAAGACCTGTGGCCAATATGACGACCTTGGCATCCTCGCCCAAGGTATCGTCGGTGGCCGTTCCCCATATGACGTCAATATTGGGGTCCAGCTGGTCAAAGAACTCGTCAATCTCCTGCAACTCGCGAACAAATATAGGGTGCGTGTCGCTGGAGTAGATGTTGAACAGGATGCGCCGGGCCCGTCCGATGTCGTTGCCGTAGAGCAGCGGTGTATCGAGGGCATCCAGGATAGCCTTCTCCACACGGTGTTCACCGCTGGCACGTCCCATCGCCATGATGGCACCACCTCCGTTTTTCATCGTCGTCTCCACGTCACGGAAGTCACTCTTGATACCTCCGTCGCTGGGCAGGGTGACCAGTTCGGAGATGCCTCGTACCGCGTCCACCAGGATGCCGTCAGCCCGCAGGAAGGCCTCCTTGACAGACAAGTCGGAGTCGGCATAGACATCGCACAAACGCTCATTGTTCACAATCAGCAGAGCATCCACGTTCTTCCGCAGTTCCTCCACTCCCTTCAGGGCCTTGATGATTTTCTTCTTCTTCTCAAAAAAGAAAGGTATGGTCACTACGCCTACCGTCAGCAGTCCCATTCTCTTGGCCACACCAGCAACAACAGGCGCAGCCCCCGTTCCCGTGCCGCCGCCCATTCCTGCTGTGACGAACACCATCTTCGTCCCGTCCGACAGGAGCTTCTCAATATCGGCAATATTCGCCTCAGCCTCCTTCTTGCCAAGCTCAGGATTGGCCCCTGCGCCAAGGCCCGAATGGCCTAACATAATCTTGACGGGTACTGGCGAACGCGACAGCGACTGACTGTCCGTGTTACAGACGGCCAGCGTAACACCCGAAATCTTTTCGTCAAACATATTCCTGACAGCGTTGCAACCGCCGCCGCCCACACCTATCACCTTGATGATGCCCTGCATCTTGTCCTCGATAGGTCCAAAGTCCAATATCTCGTCCATGTTCTTCTTAATTCTGATTTGGGAACAAAGGTAATGATTTCCTATAGCATTGCCAAGCGTTCACAAGGCTTGCGACCC
>CAMHIM010000063.1 GCA_946185225.1 uncultured Prevotellaceae bacterium | reverse complement strand
CGAAGACCGACATGCGCTACTGGCGCCAGACCAATGCCGCCGGCTTCGGACTGCGCATCCAGGCTTGCGACCCCTTCACGGCCTCAGCCCTGCACTACAACATCATGGACCTCGACGAGGGCATGGACAAAGACCAGCGCCACTCGCCGCAGGTGCCTAAGTCGCAATACACAGAACTGTCGCTCGACATGGTGCAGACGGGTGTGGGCGGCATCAACTCGTGGAACCGCGACGCCCAGGCCATGCCGCAGTATCGCGTGAAGTACGAGGATCGCCTGTTCAAGTTCTGGCTGATCCCGGTGAAGTAAAGTGAATGTAGGGGCGCCGCGAGCCGCGTTACTGGAGTTGGTTTTGTCCAGCCAAGAAACGCGGCGCGCCGCGTCCCTGCATTTAAATTGAAAAAAAACAAATGAAATACGCAGTAGTAACAGGTGGCACATCCGGCATCGGGCTGGGCGTGGCGCAAATGCTTCTCAGCAAGGGCTACCATGTCTTTGCCACCTACGTGGGACCTGAGTTCACAGAGCAGATTCCACACTTCGAAGCCATCAACACCGACCAGTCGTCGCGTGCTGATGTGTATCGGTTCATCAACTATGTAAAGAGTCAGACCACCCACCTCGACTGCCTGGTGTGCAATGCCGGCATGACCATCCGCAAGTCGTTCACCGAGACGCGCGACGAGGACTGGGACAAGATGATGGAGGTGGCCGTCAACTCCCACTACATCATGGTGCGCGAGTTCTTCCCCATCATCCCTGCCGGGTCGCGCATCCTCTTCACAGGCTCGCAGATGGGCCTCAACCCTCATGCCACCGTGCTGGCCTACGGTGTCACGAAGTCGGCTATCCATGCACTGACAAAGAACCTCGTGAAGGAGTTTGAAGGCACGGGAACCACGGTGAACGCCATCGTGCCAGGCTTCGTGGAGACTCCGTGGCAGAAAGAAAAGCCCGAGGAAATCAAGCAGAACATCTATCGCAAGACGGCCATCCATCGCTTTGCCTCGGTGGATGAAATCGTCGACGCCTACCGCTTCTGCATCGACAACCCGTTTGTCAACGGCAGCCTGATCGAGGTGAACGGCGGGTATAGTTATCGATAAGTGCGCCTATGGCGCGGTTGACAGTGCGCCTATGGCGCGGTTCTTTCTCCGCTTTGCTACGAAAGCGCCCCTGCGGGTCGAGCGGAGAGGCGCCTATGGCGCGGTTGAGAAGCCCTTCGGGCAGTTGAGAAAGTTGAGAATGCGCCTATGGCGCGGTTGAGAGGCCCTTCGGGCAGTTGAAAAAATTGAGAATGCGCCTTGGCGCGGTTGAGAAGGGGGCTTTCTGGCGAAAGCGCGCTTCGCGCCGAGCGCCACAGGCGCATTGAACCGCCCGAAAGGGCATTGAACGCTGCGAAGCAGCATTGAACAGCGCCGCAGGCGCACTACTATGGCAGAGACCCTGAAAGAGAAAACGGCGAAAGGACTGCTCTGGGGCGGTCTGAACAGCACGGTCCAGCAACTGCTGGGCATCGTGTTCGGCATCATCCTGGCCCGACAGCTCAACCAGTCGGACTTCGGAATGATTGCCATGATCAGCATTTTCTCGCTCATCGGCAACGACCTGCAAAACAGCGGTTTCAAGACGGCGCTTGCCAACCTGCGCGAGCCCACCGACCGCGACTACAACTCCGTATTCTGGTTCAACATCCTCATGGGCGGCAGCATCTATCTGGTGCTCTTCCTCTGCGCACCGCTCATCGCCCGCTTCTACCACGTGCCCGAACTCACGGCCCTGGCGCGCTATGCCTTCCTCGGCATCGTCTTCGCCAGTTTCGGCACCGCCCAGTCGGCATGGCTCTTCAAGAACCTGCGTGCCAAGCAGCAGGCCAAGGCAGGCATGGTGGCGGTGCTGCTCTCCAGCAGCGTCGCCGTCGTCATGGCCTACATGGGCTTCGCCTACTGGGCACTCGCCACGCAGACCAACCTCTACATCCTCACCTGCACCCTGCTCTACTGGCACTACAGCCCCTGGCGACCGACGATGCAATGTCCTTCGGACTGTTCAAATGCTGCTTCGCAGCGTTCAAAGTTCAAGGTTCAAGGTCCTTCGGACGGTTCAAATGCTGCTTCGCAGCGTTCAAAGTTCAAAGTTCAAAGTTCAAAGGCTGCTGCACAGCGTTCAACGCCCTCCACTCCCAACTGTCTCTCAACTCTAAACACTAAACTCTCAACTATCAGAGACGTCTTGCGTCCGGCATTGAAGATGTTCCGCTTCTCGGTGAAGCTCCTCATCTCGCAGGTGCTCACCGACGTGAACAACAACATCCTGAACATCCTCATCGGCCGCTTCTACGGCCGTCACGACACGGGCAACTACAACCAAGCCTTCCAGTGGAGCACGAAGGGTTCGAACATCATTCAGAACATGGTGCAGCAGGTGGCACAGCCCGTACTCGTCAGCGTCGACAACGAGCGCGAGCGCCAGTTGCGCATTCTGCGCAAGATGATGCGCTTTGCCGCCTTCCTGTCGTTCCCCCTGTTGTTCGGCCTGTCGCTCGTCAGCCACGAGTTCATCGTCACCCTGCTCGGCGAGAAGTGGGCCGAGAGCGCCGCCTACCTGCGTCTGCTCGCCATCGCCAGCGCCTTCCTGCCCCTCTCCACCCTGCTCGCCAACGTCGTCATCACCAAGGGTCGCAGCAACATCTTCATGTACGTCAACCTCACGCTTGCCTGCCTGCAGACCCTCACGATGCTCGCCATCTACCACTTCCACCTTTCCCTTCCCTCGCTCTCTCAACTCTCAACTCTTTCTCAACCCCTTCTCAACCCCTTCTCAACCGCGCCGCAGGCGCTCTCTCAACTCTCAACACTCAACACTCAACTCACAACCATGGTCCTCGCCTTCACGGCGCTCACCATCCTCTGGTTCTTCGTCTGGGCATTCTTCGCCCGCCTACTGGCCGGCTACCGCTTCCGCATGCTCCTCGCCGACGTGCTGCCCTTCCTCCTTACTGCCGCCGCCGTGATGCTCGCCACCGGCTTCCTCACCTCCCAACTATCAACTGTCTCTCAACTCTCAACTCTCAACTCTCAACTTTCAATACTCCTTGCCCGCATCATACTGGCCGCACTACTCTACTTCCTCATCATGAAGATTTCCGGATCACAGATACTTCAAGAATGCTTAGATTTTGTGAATAAAAACAGACATAAAAAAATATAATAGCACATGAATTACGCTTTGATTATTGCTGGTGGCTCTGGCAACAGAATGGGACAAGACATTCCCAAACAATTCATCAATGTCTACGATAAGCCGGTACTTATCTACACATTAGAGGGATTTCAACGTCATCCGATGGTAGACGCCATCGAGGTGGTATGCCTCGATGGGTGGCATGATGTCCTGTGGGCATACTCCCGCCAATTCAACATCACCAAACTCCAAAATGTCATCTCTGGCGGAGGCAGCGCCCAGGAGAGCATCCGCAACGGGGTCTATCATTTGGAAAGCAAAGCAGCCGACAACGACATTGTCATCATCCACGACGGCATCCGCCCGCTTGTAGACGACACAGTCCTGACAGACGTCATACAGAAAGCAAAAGAATTCGGCAACGGTGTCACCTCATTGCCCTACAACGAGCAGATTTTCATCGTCAACCCTGACGACGAGACGACCACCCGTAAGTATATTCCCCGCGAAACCCTGCGCAGAGTGTCTACCCCACAGGCCTACCAGTTCAAGAAACTCGACGAAGCTTACCACAAGGCATTCGAGCAAGGCATCGGCATCCACGGGTCGTCATATACGAATACGATGATGGTAGAACTGGGAGAGACCCTGCATTTCGCCGCAGGCTCCGACAAAAACATAAAACTGACCACGAAGGACGACCTTGAATTGTTTAAGGGTTATCTGAAAATGGATAAAGACACATGGCTGAAATAAACACGCACTATAAGAAGCATCCGCTCTACCAGGAAGACCTGGCACGGATTGCAGAAGCGGCAGACCTGCAGATGCTGCAGGGCAAGTCGTTTTTGATAACAGGCAGCACCGGCCTGTTAGGAGTGTTCCTGATAGATGTCCTGATGCACCTCAACGAAAAGGGAGCCGACATCACCGTCTATGCCTTGGGACGCAGCCAGGAGAAAGCATTCCAGAGACTGGGAGAGTATCGTGACGACCGGCATTTCCAGTTCATCACCCACGACGCTACTGAATCGATGAAGAACCTGCCCGCCGCCGACTTCATTGTCCCCCTGGCATCCAACACCCATCCACTGGCCTACTCGCAGTTTCCCGTGGAAACCATCCACATCAACGTGAAGGGAGCAGAGCATGCCCTCGAGAAAGCCTGCGATTGCGGAGCAACAGTACTCTATCCCTCTACGGTAGAAATCTACGGCAACTCAAAGGACACCGACAAATTCGTCGAGACCTTCACGGGCGAACTGAATCTGGAAACACCGCGCTCCTGCTACACAGAGTCAAAACGCCTGAGCGAAGCGCTCTGCCAATCATACAGGGCAGAAAGAGACGCACATGTAAAAATCGCCCGACTCAGCCGCGTCTTCGGTCCCACCATGCTGATGAGCGACAGCAAGGCGTCGTCGCAGTTCATCAAGAAAGCACTGGACAACGAGGACATCGTCCTCAAGAGCAAAGGCGAACAACTCTTCTCATATACCTATACCGCAGATGCTGTCGGCGCCATGCTCCACATCCTGACGCACGGAGCAGAAGGCACCGCCTACAATATTGCCTGCGATGACTGCAATGTCAGGCTGAAGGACTTCGCCATGCTCTGTGCCGAGTGGGCAGGGAAAGAAGTGGTGTTCGAACTGCCCTCCGAAACCGAACAGAAGGGGTTCTCGATTGCCACCAGAGCCACCCTCGACAATGCCAGACTGCTCAGCATCGGCTGGAAGCCTGCCTATACCATGAAAGATGCCGTATGGAGGACATTGGAGATATTAAGATATGGACAATAAGTATTTACAACAGTTCAAGGAACGCCAGCTTCGCCCCTGCCAGCTGAAGCAGCTTTCCATACTCGAAGAGATTGACCGCATCTGCCGGAAACACCAGATAGGCTACTGGCTCGACGGCGGCACACTGCTCGGTGCCGTCCGCCACGGTGGGTTCATACCCTGGGACGACGACATCGACATCGCCATGAGAAAAGAAGACCTCGACCGCTTCGTCCGTATCGCACCGTCCGAACTGCGCGAAGGACTCTTCCTGCAGACCCCGCAGATAGAGCCGCAATCCAAGGAACCCATCGTGAAAGTACGCGACCTCAACTCCTTCTATGTAGAGCACTCCGACAATTTTGCTGCCGACTATCAGAAGGGACTCTACGTCGACATCTTTCCCATGATCAATTATCCCACGCTACCCAAGACATGGGTGAAGCGTCTCACCTTGGGAGTGTCAAAGAGCTACTCCATCCTGCACAAAGCCCACTACTACTCACTTCGGTCTTTCGCCGAATTCTTCTGGTTTGGCTGCAAGTATTGGCTGAACCTCTTTTTGTGGACCATTCTCTATGCCTTGCGGCCCAAGGACACCTACATCTCAAACATCCTCATCAACAACGGCTATGGCATCATGCACCGCCAAGACTCCGTCTTTCCCCTCAGCACCATCACCTTCGAGGGCAAGAGTTTCTCGGCACCATGCAACCCCTCAGCCTATCTCTCCGACCTGTATAACAACTACATGGAGATTCCCCCAAAGGAGAAGCAAAAAATCCACTCTGTTTTTATCCTACCAGAATTAGTATGACCCCTCCTGCCAAGACCGACATCGCGGTGCTGATGCTGTTCTTCACCCGCTCCGACACCCTACAGCTTGTGTTCAACGAAGTGCGCAAGGCACGACCCTCACGCCTCTTCCTCTATCAGGACGGACCGCGCGACGAGCGCGACCTGCCAGGCATCGAGGCCTGCCGACGCATCGTCAGCGACGACCAGATTGACTGGCAGTGCGACGTCCACCGCCAGTACCTCGACCACAACCAGGGCTGCGACCCCTCCGGCTTCCGCTCCCACCAGTGGGCCTTCTCGCTGGCCGACAAAGTCATCGTGCTCGAAGACGACGTCGTGCCCTCGCAGTCGTTCTTCCCGTTCTGCAAGGAGATGCTCGACCGCTACGAGCACGACGAGCGCATCACCATGGTCTGCGGGTTCAACACCGACGAAGTCACCACCGACGTCGGGCAGGACGACTACTTCTTCACCTCCTACCAGAGCATCTGGGGATGGGCCTCCTGGCGACGCGTCGCCCAGCGCTGCCAGGGCGACTACGCCTTCATGCACGACCCGCAGACACTCGCCCGCCTCAAGTCCCTGGCACGCGACCGCCACCTGCGCAGCAACATGCTCCAGATGTTCCGCGACCACAGCCAGAGCGGCAAGGAATACTTCGAGACCATCTACTGGGCCGACCAAATCTTGAACTCCGGCCTCTGCATCATGCCCACCCGCAACCTCGTCAACAACGTCGGCCTCACCGCCGACAGCACCCACTTCTCAGCCGAGCTGCAGACCATGCCGCGCCGGCTTCGCCGCATCTTCACCATGCCGCGCTACGAGTTGCAGTTCCCCCTCCACCACCCGCGCTACGTCGTCGACCACGTCGACTACCTCCATCGCCGCTACAAGGTGATGGGCTGGAACCATCCCTTCACCAAAATCCAGTATTCCCTCGAAGAGCTCTGGCTCAACCTCCGCCGTGGCAATCTGCGCCACATCTTCCGTTCCCTCACCCGCCGCATCCGCAAGTGGACGGGCCAAGACAGACATAAGTAGCGGCTACGCCGCCGAGGAAGGTGCCTTCGGCACGTGTAAGGCCCTATCGGGCGTGTAAAGGTGGCGGAGCCACCGTGTAAAGCCCTGCGGGCGTGTAAGGCGGCGTTGCCGCCTCCCCCCCCTAACAAAAAAAACGCAGGGCCGGCGACATCACGTCGGCGACCCTGCTAACCTTAATGCTAAGGTTACGGAGCTAAATAGCTCGCATAACTAAAAATATACCGTGGCGCGCTTGCCACAAATGTGGAAATTACTATTTTCCTAAGATGATATTCACCAGTGCCGTCACGTCGGCTATCGTGATCGTGCCGTCGCCGTTCATGTCAGCATTCTCCTCGCTGAAAGTATCAGCGTTCTTACCTAAGATACGGTTCACCACCGCCGTCACGTCGGCTATTGTCACCACGCCATCCAGATTAGCATCGCCAGGCAGCCAACTGTCTATGGCGATCATCGGCCGCCCTGAGTTTGATGTCAGATAGCAGCGGAAGCCCCTCAGCGGTTCGTCACCCTCACGAGCCTCTGTCCAGCGGCCGTTTTCCAGTATCCAGTCGCCTGCCGACAGGGTCACGGGCACAAACGTTCCTTGTATCGTACCACCGTCGTAGCTCACCTGCCGTCCGGCACCCAGTTGCACACCAGCCCCGCTAAAAACGAAGGGCACGTCCACATCCAGTGTCGGCTTGATCAGGTAGGGTGTGCCGGCAGTGATACTGCTCACGCCCGAAGACGAGAACCTCACGATGCCATCGCTCTTCGAGACGTAACGGGCCAGCTTCGTGCCTTCGCCGAACACCCGCTCCAGCTCGCTTTTCGATACGTTGAACGGCAGGCAGATTGTGCTCCATTCGTCAGCTTTTGCCGTACGGCGGAGCACCACGTTCAGTCCCGTATTGATTGTCAACGGCAGTTCTGCACCCTCGTCCAGATAGCAGTTGTTCTTGTTCTTCGAGGCAAACGTCGTCTGCAGATAGGCCAGATGCTCACTGATGAACGATTTCAGCTGGCTCACGTACTGCTCATAGTTCGAATAGCTGTGATAGCGGTCGAAGTTGGCCAAGCTGCTCCTGCTGATGGGCCACAGTTGGTAGTTCTTTGCCTGCGACTGGCTCAGCAGTGCGGCCAGGCTGTCCACCTTTGCCAGCAGAAACTCCTCCAGTCCCTCGCTGAGCAGCAGGTTCAGCCTCATCGTCACCGCGTTGGCAAACCACGGCTCCTCCCACAGCCTGCGCGTCAGAGCCGTCAGCGGGCGGAGGTTCTGATAGCCGGGGATGGCTGTCTTCACGCCGATGAGCTCCTGCGTCAGATCCACCTCGCTGTTATTATTCCAGCCGAGGTCCTCGTCCCACAGCGGACCGAAGCACAGCGGACCGTCCTGCTCCATATAGGCCTTGACGCTGTAGAGCGCATCCCAGTTGCCTGTCACCTCCGAGGCCACATACCAGTTTACCAGCGTGGCCGTGTCCACCTTGGCACGGTAGCCCAGACGCGGGTCGCTGTAGTTGCTGCCCTGCAGGCGTCGGCGCGTGTCGCCTATATAGTCTTCTGCGTACGCCTGCTGCTCAGCAGTCAGCAGGTCGGTGTCAGGGCTCTTTATGTCTATCCATCCGTACTGCCCCTGGAAGTGCGGTTCCTCCGACTTATCGGCAGCCTGCGAAAACTCCAGCAGGAAGCCTGTGGTATCGTTAACCTCCACACGTTTGTTATCCACGTTCACGTGGTCGCTGATCTGGTAAGTACCGCGGTAGGAGCCGTTCAGGTAGAGGTCGACGAAGCGGGCAGCCGGGCAGAACGGCAGCCCCACGCGCTTGCCCAGTTCGTAAGTCAGCGCATTGCGCATCATCGACTTGTCGCCGGCGTTGGCCAGCAGTGTCCACGACTTGTTCTTCGCGAAGCCCTTGCCCAGAAACTTCGTGCTCTCGGCAAACTTCAGTCGGTAGGGCTTCTTCTCAGAGTTGGCCCAAGTGGAGTTGCCGCGACCGCGAATGCGCGTGCCCTCATAGGTAGCGATGGAGTCGCCGTCTACGTAGACCAGCGTGCTCAGCACGTAGACGTCCTTCGACGTGATGGCTTGCCCGCCGTCGGTATTGATGTGCAGGGCCGGCAGGTTCGTGGGCTGCTCGTAGACCTGAGCCACTACTGCTTGCGGAGCCACCACAGCCAGGCTAACCCATAGCAGCGAGCGAAGAAATACTTTCATCTAAGAGTCCTTTAAGAAAAGCGTTGCCAGCAACCGCAAACCAGTTGCAGCTGAACCAGCAACGCTTTTTGTTTTTCTATAGAGACCAGATTCTGTGCGAATTACTTCACCACATACTTCTTTCCGTTCACGATGTAGATGCCCTTCTTCAGGCTACTCTTGTTGGCGAGCTGGCCGGAGATGCTGTACACCTTGTCGTCCTCGGCCAAGGTGTCGCTCTCGCGGAACTCCAGACCGTCGATGGAGGTGATTACTTCGTCGGTATCCTCAATCATAATCTTGAAGTCCTTGGCACCGCTGCTCTTGGGAGCTGTCAGGTAGGCATAGGTAGCCCAGATGTTCCAGTCTCTTGTGCCCTGCAGGTGATACATCTGACCCTGTGAAAGCACCCAGTAATCGGTACTTTTCGCCATAGAAGCAGTAATCGGTTCGTGATAGAACTGTCCTTTGAAGGTGATGTCACCTACCTTTTTCTCTCCTGGTGTAAGAGTGCTAGTCACATCTTTCGTAACACCAGCAATATAGTACACAGGACCCTTCAAGTCAACGTGGTGCGTGGCGCCACCATTACCAACTTCAAGTCTTATAGTCTTTCCACTTTCCAAATCAGGCAAGCGAGAGGGTTTGATAATATAAGGTCTGCCTGCCACCATTCCATTTTTATCAAGGTCAACCTTCGAGAACATAAGGACTCTACCGGAAGCATTCAGTCCGTTGAATTCACTTAGCTGGCAATCACCACCAAATGCAGAGCGTACTTGGTCGCCCGTAAGGCTAATAGGCAGGCAGATGGTTGTCCAATTACCTACATTCATTGTGCGAGTGTAGTATACGGTGGCAGGGAATTCATAACCAGCTTTGAACAAGGTGTTTTCGTATGGGTCGCCTTCCTGTGTGTATTCTGTTATCGTACCATCTTGATTATCAATAAAGTAAGATAGTTCAAAGTTTTCTGTCCAGTTCTCATCGAGGAACAAAGCCTGCTTACCGTGGGCATACATGTGTACGTTTCCTACCACTGTCCAGCCCTTAGCTTCCTCAGTGCGCACGCCCAGCGTAATCTGGGTTTCTCCCTTCAACTCTACATAGAACTCATGCAGATAAGCTTTCGCATTGTTGTCAAAGACCCAGCCTGCCGACACGCCACTGTGCGGGGTGATACTGTTAGACACCTTGTTCATCGGGATGATAGGCAGTTCCTGCAGGTGCTCCACGGTCTCACCATCCACTACCGACACCGTCTTCACAAAGAAGTAGGCATTGGCATGCTCTGAGTTGGTACCGCTTGTGTTGGTTGTGCCATCCACATCATCATAATACAATGCCTGCGCCGTCATCTTGTAAAGGCCTTCCTTCAGGTTGGCAACACCCGACATCGAAAGCGTTTGCGAGAGAGTTATCTTCTCGTTGTAGATTTCAGCAGCATAATACTGACCAAAGGCACTTTGGAAACCATCCTGATCATAATAGTTCTTCGATGCTACATTACTACCGACTTGATTCTTAGTAATACTATAATAATGTCTTGAATTGCCTTCTACATAGCTACCTTGATTTTGGGTTAAGTCATAGCCATTACACATCCAGTTCTGGTTGCGCTGGTGCCAGTGCTTAGTAGACGAAGTAATGTCCCAATTATCCTTGGTATACTCTTCACCTTCAGAGTCTGTAGCGGTCTCAATAACGGCAGGCGCTTCAGCATCGCTCCACACCCAATAGCGACCGTCCTTATTGTCGCGGCCGAACTCTGCATCCTTCAGGAAAGAGCCAAGGTCGACAGAACCCCATGTCACATTGTCCATAGCAGCCATGTAGTCTTCTTCGGAAACGAAACGCCATACGTTATTGTAGCCGTTCTGATTGACGAAAACAATATCATTGGAGGCAGAACCATTCGTACCAGCGTAAGATTCTCTATTATAGTTGTAAATTCTATAATTGGTAAATGTCTTTGTCTCACCATTCACGATAGAAGAACCTGATTGGTTTACAGTATAAAATAGCCAGTTTGGGCGACTGTATTGATCACCGGTTGTATACTCTCCCTTGCGGTCCATATATATATCGTTACCATCACCATTCGGACTCATATAGTCACCTTGGATTTGGTTGTCGATACGTCCCTGGATGGTATAGACGGTAGCACTATAAGTCCGGCCATATTGTGTATACTGGTACGTTGTCTGTGCCACCTTCAAGCGCATACCTACCGACGACAGTACGGCATGCACACCGTATGCTCCACCTGCATTCAAGAACTTTCCTGTCTTGACGTTGTAGAGGTAAACGTAACCCGTTTTACTCATATCTACAGCATCATCAAGCGAGGTGCCAAACCACACAATATCACCTTTTTTTACGGTGTACCCGTTGTCATTGAAGTCGTTGCTGGTGATGGCCTGTGCATTCACGTTCTGGCTCATGGCGAACATGGCCAGAAGGGTAATCAGCGTAAATTTAATTGTTTTCATTTTCTGTTTCTCCTTTCTTTTTTTAATCGTCCCACATGTTATCATCAGTTCCGTTTTCCCAAAGATTAATACCCTTGGCACCCTTGCCGTCGCCATTAGGGTCCTCTTCGTTGATAGGGAATTGGCCACCATGGCCATCGTTCCACGATTCTGGATTCATCACCCCTTCAGACTGCACCTGTATGATTTCAGTCAAGGGAGTCACGTAGAGAAGCTTCAGCTCCTCTGTCTCTAGTTTTCTCATAACCGACATTTTTGTAAAGTTGTTCATTATTATTGATTAATTTTAAATTTTTGTCTCCGCCTCCATCTCCAGCCGGTCCGGTTCGCTCGCCGCGCACCGGCGCGCCAT
>CAMHIM010000062.1 GCA_946185225.1 uncultured Prevotellaceae bacterium | reverse complement strand
TCGACTTCTGCTCTCTTGGCATGTAATAATCCCTTCATCCAAGCCCGTACCTCGCACAAGGGGGAGGTACGGGCTTCTTTATCTAAAAAACAGACATTTCCACATGACACGAAAGGCCTTATTGGCAGCACTCTCCGCGACGATGCTGCTGTGTACGACGCAGGAGGCAAACGCCAAGTTCCTGCGAATATTTGGCAAGAAGAAACAGAAAACCGAGACGGCTGTCAAGAAACAGTCCGAGTATGACAAGTTGTTCGCCAAGAAGCATACCACAACGAAGGGACTCTTCACGCTCCATCAGATGGACGGCAAGCTCTACTTCGAGATGCCGCTCAGTCTCATGGGCCGCGACATGCTCATCGGCTCCACCGTCACCGGCACCAGCGACAACCAGAACGGCGTCGTAGGTTCAAAGCCAACGGACCCGCTGCACGTCAAGTTCACTCATACGAAGACACACGTGCAACTGCGACAGGTGAACAGCGACTACATTGCCACTGAGAGTGCTCTGGACGAGGCACTCAAGAAGAGCATGATGGACCCCGTGCTGGAGACGCGCAAAATTGCTGCATGGAACAATGACTCCACCGCCGTCGTCTTTGACATGACCACCTTCTTCATCGGCGACAACAAGAAGATGTCACCCTTCGACAAGAACTCCTCTTACGCCTCCAGCTATACCCGTACGGAGAGTTTCAAGTCCGACCGCTCGTTCCTGAATGGCGTCAAGGCCTTTCCCGACAATGTCTCTATCAAGTCGACCCTTTCCTATACCTTCTCCCTGACCCGCAACGGCACCTCTGTGCTGAAGGACGAGCCCTTTACAGCAGAGATGACCCGCTCCATCATGCTGCTCAAGGAGAAGCCTTACCGGCCGCGCATGGCTGACTACCGCATCGGCTACTTCTTCACCGGTCGCGAACAGTTGGGCGATGCCTCTGCCACGACCATGCCCGTCTACTATACCAACCGCTGGGACCTGCAGCCCCGTGATACTGCTGCCTGGCAGCGCGGCGAGGTGGTCGAGGTAACGAAGCCCGTCGTCTTCTATGTCGACCCGACGTTCCCTGCCAAGTGGCGTCCCTACATCATGGAGTCCGTCAACCAGTGGAGCCAGGTGTTCGAGGAAGAATGTCGACTGAAGGGAGCCGTCGTCGCCCGTGACTTCCCTACCGACGACCCTGAGTTCGACCCAGACAACATCAAGTACAACTGCATACGCTACGCTCCCGTCAACATACGCAACGCCATGGGACCCTCGTGGGTCGACCCGCGCTCCGGTGAGATACTCATGGCCTCCGTCTATGTCTATCACGACTTCATCAAGCTCATCAGCAACTGGCTCTTCGTACAGACCGCTCAGGCTGACCCCGACGTGCGTACCGTCAACATACCCGAACCCATACTGGGCGATGCCATACGCTACGTCATCGGACATGAGGTAGGCCATTGTCTCGGACTCATGCATAACATGGGAGCCTCCCACAACTTCCCCGTTGAGAAGTTGCGCGACCCGCAGTTCACGCAGCGTTATGGCACTACCCCCAGCATCATGGACTACGCACGCTTCAACTACGTCGCACAACCGGGCGACAAGGAGCGCGGCGTGCGGCTGACGCCTCCGCAGTTCGGCGTCTACGACCGTTACGCCATCAAGTGGGGCTATACGCCCGTCTTTGGTATGTCCGACAAAGAGGAACAACGCTACATGGAGCAGTGGATCAGCGACTCACTGCGCGTCAGTCCCTGGTACCGCTATGGCAAGCAGCAGTTCTCCACCCCCTTCCTCGACCCTCGCTCCATGAACGAGGACCTGGGCGACGATGCCGTCAAGGCTACCAAGTACGGCGTCAAGAACCTCAAGTACATCATGTCACACATGAGCCAGTGGCTCAGTGGCGACGACGTCACCATGGAGAACCGTGCTGACCTGCTGCAGGACATCGTGCAGCAGTATGCCCTCTACTCCGTCCACGTCGCCAGCAATGTCTTTGGCTACTACCGCAACGAAGCCAAGGAGGGCGACGGCCAGCAGCGCATTGTCGCTCTGAACCGCCAACGTCAGAAAGAGGCACTTGACTACTACTTCACCCTCTACGAGGACCTCGACTGGATGGACAACCGCCAGTTGCTGGGTAAGATGGCCATGGCCGGTTCGCCCGCCACGACGCTGCGCACTTACTTGCAACGCACACTCTTCGCCCTGCCCATCCTGGTGTCCCGTTACAACAACATCGACGCGAAGTCGCTGCAGCCCCGTGAGGCTCTCGACATGGTGTTCGACTTTGTCTGGAAACCCACGCGCCAGGGCAAGGCCCTCACAGAGTGGCAGCGCACGCTACAGAAGGCTTACCTCATGGATGCCCTCGGTAACAGTGGCTTCCAGTTGCCCAAGTCTGCCCAGCAACTGACGGCCGACCCCATTCCCGGACTGGAACTTCGTGCTCTTTGCTGCACAGAGATGGGTGACGTAGCCCGCGAAGAGGCCTTGGCGGTGAGTCCCTACGCTGGCTTTGAACAGACGCCACGTGAGCAGTTTAACCTCCGTGCCACGCTTACCCAGTCCGACCTCTACGCCTGTGTCGCGAAAGCCCGCCAGCTCCTGAGGTCGCGTCTTGGCTCCACTACCGGCGAGACCCGTGCGCATTACGAACTGCTGCTCAAGCAGATGGACAGTATCATCAAGTAAACAGAAGGAGGAAACGCCATGAAGAAAACATTTTCGCTCCTCCTGAACGGTCTGCTGCTGGCAGCTGTGACTGCCAGCGGTGCCTTGAAGCCTGAGTACAAGAAGCTGTTCAAAAAGCCCGAACAGCTCACCACTTGTCACACCCGCGACCTGACCCTCTATCTCTACGAGGAGAAGCTTTACATGGAGTTGCCGGTGCGCAACCTCGGCCGCGAGTTCCTTGTCAGTTCCGTTGTCACCAGTTCTACCAGCATGCAGCTGAACGGTGCCAACGCCGGTCCCTCCTCGTGCTTTGTCATTGACCGTGTCGACACGCTCGTCACCTTCCGCAAGCCGCAGGGCAACTATGTGCTCGACGCCACCGACAACGGTCTGCAGGAGGCTTTCCGCCAGTCGCGTGCCGAGGCATTCCTTTCGGTTTATCCCATCAAGGCCTGGAGCAAGGACTCTGCCAACATTGTCTTTGACGCCACCGCCTTCTTCCGTGCCACGAACAAGAGCATCTTCGACCTCAAGGGCCAGCCCTACGGCGACGGCACGACCATCTCTGCCGTCAGTGCCAAGAGCGAGGGTGAGACCATCGATGCCGTTGAGGCCTTCGACCGCTGCGTCAGCATCAGCCGCACATTCACGGCTGACGTCACCATGACGTTTATGATTGTACAGAAGACGGAGACCTGCCAGTTCTCGCTGCAGACGGTGGTGGCCCTGCTTCCTGAGAACTACGAGATGATGCGTCCTCGCGAGGCCAGTGGCAGTGTCGGCACGGGCTATGTGGTTTACGATGACTTCCGCACCCCCGAGAACACCCGCAAGGGCTACTATGCCACGCGTCGTAACTACCAGCCCGGCGGTGAGATTATACTCTACGTTGACACGCTCCTGAGTGACTCCTGGCGTGCTGCCGTCCAGCGAGCTGCCGACGGCTGGAATGATGCCTTCGAGCACCAGGACCTGGGACGTCCGTTCGTGCTGCGTTCCTACCCAAAGGATTCCACCTTCAGCAGTAGCAACCCGCTGCTCAACATCGTCTCTCTGGCCAACAGTACGGAGTCGAGTTTCACCGTGCGCAACGTCACTGACCCCCGTACGGGTGAGATTCTCAGCACACGCATCCGCGTGCCCCGTAACCTGGCCCATGGTGTCCGTCGGACAGGCATCGTCAAGATGGCCGAGACAGACTCCCGCTACCGCACCTACTACCTGCCTGACGACCTGCTCTGCGACATTCTCCAGGCACGCATGCTCACCGCCCTTGGCCGCAGCCTCGGGCTGGCCACCAACCTGGCGGGTTCCGCAGCCTACTCACCTGCCCAGTTGCGTTCGCCGGAATTCACCCAGCAGTACGGCTTCACTGCCTCGGTCATGGATGCCATGATTTATAACTATGTGGCCATGCCCGGCGACAAGGAGCGCGGCGTGGTGCTGACGTTCCAGAAGCCCGGTGTGTGTGATGAGTTCGTGCTGAAGTACCTCTATACCCCCATCGCCCAAAAGGACGAGGCACGCGTGCTGAAGCACTGGATACGTGAGCATGCCGGCGACCCGCGCTACAAGTACGGTAGGCGCACGCCCCTCTATGCTCCCGACCCCACGGCCCAGCAGGTGGACATGGGCAACGACCCCATAGCCGCCTCACAGGCATGGCTGCAACACTTGAAGTACGTGGCGAAGCATGGTCGCGAGTGGTTCGACATCGACCACCTGCCTACCGACTTCGTCAACCTCTTCCCTGAGTTTATTGCCGTCGACCTCATTGACATGATTGGCAAGTACTTGCGCTACTACGTCGGTGGCGTCTACCATAATGAGTGGGTAGAGGGCAGCAGCGTGCCGCTGGAGGTCAGTGTGCCTCGCCAGCTGCAGCATGACGTGGTGATGGAGATGCTCGAACAGTACGACGACCTGTCGTGGGTGGACGCCGAACCGGCATTCACCGAGATGCACGGTGTCACCAACGGCGTCGACAACTGGGGCTTGGCAGGAGGGTTGCTGCTGCCGCAGATTATCGGGCGCCTCTCCCGCATGGACTACAGCATCGACCGCTCCAGCAATCCCTACACCCACCGCGACTTTCTCAACGATATGGAGAGCTATGCCTTCAAGAGCGTCAAAGCAGGTCGCCGCGTGACGGACAAGGACGTGCTGAAGATGGAACAGTTTGTTTCCGCCCTTATTCAGGTGACGCCCGAACTGAAGGACATCTCCAGTCGTAAGCAGGGTGCCGCCAGCGCGCTTGCCCTGACGGACGACCTGTCCGACCTGTCGGCAACGCTGCCCGATGCCGGTGTGGAGCCCAACATGTCGCTCACCTACTACCACGCTACCGACCTGGCCCCCATCGTGCTGGCCAAGTTGAAGGAGTTGCGCCCGCAGCTTGTGCGCGCCAAGGGGCTTGCACCCGACGACTTCTGCCGCTCGAAACTCGACTACGTCCTGCTGCGTATCGACCGCGTGCTGGCCGACTGAACGACAGGCATGCCGACCCTGCCCTGGAAAGGTGCCGTCTTTCACCCCGAAAGTCGGCACCTTTCGGGTCGAAAGTCGGCATGTTTCCAGAAGCCCCCTGGCGACGGGTTGTATTAAAAAACGTAATTTCTGCCGCAGTTACAAAAGTTTAGGCTACTTTTGCAGGATAAAAAGCGAAGTGAAATGAGCATAACTGCGATAGCCAGTAAGTTGTTCCTGCCCCGTCAGCGGGCACTGGAGCGTCACTATACAGCGGGCAAGGCCCTGCAGCGCGAGGTGTTGCAGCGTCTCGTTGCCAAGGCCGGAAACACGGAGTACGGGCGTCAGCACGCCTTTGCCAGCATCCGTAGCTACGAGGACTTCGTGCGCAACGTCCCCGTGAACTCCTACGAGGAACTGAAGGGCGACATCGACCGCATGCGTCAGGGTGAGGCTGATGTCCTGTGGCCGGGACGAGTGAAGTGGTACGCCAAGTCCAGCGGCACGACCAATGACAAGTCGAAGTTCATACCCGTCTCAGCCGAAGGGCTGCAGGGCATCCATTACGCCGGAGGACGCGACGTGGTGGCCTTCTACCTGCGGAACAACCCCGGCAGCCGCATGTTCGACGGTAAGGGACTCATCCTCGGCGGCAGCCACGCCCCTAACTATAACCTGCCCGGTTCGCTGGTGGGCGACCTCTCGGCCATCCTGATTGAGAACATCAACCCGCTGGTCAATCTGGTGCGCGTACCCAAGAAGGAGACTGCCCTGCTCAGCGACTTCGAGGTGAAGCGCGACCGCATAGCCCGCGAGGCCATGACGAAGAACGTGACCAACCTTTCCGGCGTCCCCTCGTGGATGCTCTCCGTCCTGAGCCGTGTCATGGAGCTGTCGGGCAAGCAGCATCTTGAGGAAGTATGGCCCAACCTGGAGGTGTTCTTCCACGGCGGCGTGGCCTTCACCCCTTACCGCAAGCAGTACGAGCAGCTCATCACCTCGCCCCGCATGCACTACATGGAGACCTACAACGCCAGTGAGGGCTTCTTCGGCATTCAGGACGACCCGCAGGACAAGTCGATGCTGCTCATGCTCGACTACGGCGTCTTCTACGAGTTCGAGGACATGGCCACCGGCGACATCGTACCCCTATGGGACGTCTGTACAGACAAGAACTACGCCATGCTCATCACAACCTCATGCGGCCTGTGGCGCTACCGCATAGGCGACACCGTGCAGTTCACGTCGCTCAATCCCTATAAGTTCATTATTTCCGGGCGAACCAAGTACTTCATCAATGCCTTCGGCGAGGAACTCATTCAGGACAACGCCGAGCAGGGGCTGGCTTATGCCTGTGAGCAGACAGGCGCCGCCGTCAGCGAGTACACGGCCGCCCCAGTGTTCATGGACGAGAAAGGCAAGTGCCGCCACCAGTGGCTCATCGAGTTTGCCCGTGAACCACAGGACCTGCAGCAGTTTGCCTCCCTGCTGGACCACCGGCTGCAGCAGCTCAACAGTGACTACGAGGCCAAGCGCTACAAGGACATCACCCTGCAGCAGCTGGAGCTTGTCAAGGCACGTCCCGGACTCTTCAACGACTGGCTGAAGAGCCGTGGCAAGCTGGGCGGACAGCACAAGGTTCCCCGACTGAGCAACAGCCGCGAAACCATGGAGCAACTGCTAAAGATGAACGCATGAGACAGCTCACCTATATTCTCTTCATCGTCGCGGCTCTTGCTTCCTGCGCCCGCATGGGACAGCCCGACGGCGGGTGGTATGACGACATACCGCCGCACGTCGTCAGTTCCTCGCCCGCTGACAAGGCCGTCGGTGTCAAGAGCAGGAAGGTGGTCATCAACTTCAATGAGTACATCAAGCTGGAGGATGCCCAGAACAAGGTCATCGTCTCGCCGCCGCAGCTGGAGGTGCCCGACATCAAGGCTGCCGGCAAGCGCATCATCGTGACGCTGAAGGACTCGCTCAAGGAGAACACCACCTATACCATTGACTTCAGCGACGCCATCTCCGACAACAGCGAGGGCAACCCCATGGGCAACTACACCTACAGCTTCTCTACCGGCAGCGAGATTGACACGCTGGAGGTGTCGGGCTACGTGCTCGACGCTAAGAACCTGGAACCCATCAAGGGCATCCTTGTGGGACTGTACGACAACCTCTCGGACACCATCGTACGCCGTGAGCCCATGGTTCGCATTTCGCGTACCGACAGCCGCGGCCGCTTCGTTATCAAGGGCGTTGCCCCCGGGCAGTACCGCTGCTACGCGCTGCAGGATGCCGACGGCGACTTTCTGTACAACCAGATGAGCGAGAAGATAGGTTTCCTGCACGACGTCTTCGAGCCCTTCTGCAGGCCGGACACCCGCCCTGACACCATCTGGCGCGACTCCCTGCACATTGACAACATCGTCAGCGTGCCCTATACCCACTTCTTTCCCGACGACATCACCCTGCTGGCCTTCCAGCCCGTGCAGAGCGACCGTTACCTGCTCAAGACCGAACGGTCCCTGCCGGAGAAACTGGGCATCTACTTCAGTTACGGCAACGACAGTCTGCCGCTGCTGCGCGGACTCAATTACAAGTCAGAGGATGCCTTTGTCGTGGAACCCTCCGAACACCGCGACACCATCTTCTACTGGCTGCGCGACACCATGCTGGTCAATCAGGACACGCTGCGCACGGAACTGACCTACATGATGACCGACACGCTCGGTGCACTTGTCTGTCAGACCGACACCGTGGAGTTCCTGGCCAAGCAGCCCTACGAGAAGCGGCTGAAGGAGCGCCAGCAGGAGTTCGAGAAGTGGCAGAAGGAGCAGGAGAAGAAGAAGAAGCATGAGGAGCCCTACGACACCGTCATGGCACCCAAGCCGTTGAGGCTGTCGCTGACGGGCGGTCCTTCGCTGGACCCTGGTCAGAAAATCTACTTCGAGACGCCCGTTCCCCTGGCACGCCTCGACACCGCCGCCATCCATCTCTACTCCATGATAGACTCCGTGTGGTACGAGGCCGACTTCCGCGTGAAGCCCGACAGGCTCCTGCAGCGACGGGTCGTGATAGAGGCCAACTGGCGCCCCGGGGTGGAGTACAGCCTGGAGGTCGACTCGGCTGCCTTTGAAAGCATCTATGGCCTGGTGTCCGACCCGTTCAAGGAAGGTCTCCGGGTGCGCTCCCTTGACGAGTATGCTACGCTGCTTGTCACGCTGTCCGGTGTCAGCGACAGTGCCGACGTCTGTGTGCAGCTGCTCGAAGCCAGTGACGAGCCGAAACGGCAGACGAAGGCTGACGGCGGACAGGCAGAGTTCTACTATGTCACGCCCGGCAAGTACTACCTCCGCGCCTTCGTCGACCTGAACGGCAACGGGCTGTGGGACACGGGCGACTATGACCGGGACCTCCAGGCAGAGCCTGTCTACTACTACACCGAGGCACTGGAGCTGAAGGCCAAGTGGGACCGTACCGTGACGTGGAACCTGACCTCCAAGCCGCGCTACCGGCAAAAGCCGCTGGACATCACCAAGCAGAAGCCTGACAAGGAGAAGAAACTGCGCAGCCGCAATGCGGAACGGGCCAGGAAACTGGGCATCGAGTACGTCCGGAAAACCACTGGAGTAAACCTCTGAACAACGAACAATAACCATCACCAGTCCTATGAAGAAAGCACTCCTATTATTTGTCTTTTCACTCCTGCTGAACCCTGTCTCAGCACAGCGGTGCGGCATTGAGAACAAGGCCTTCCAGTCGGGTGAGTTCCTGGCTTACGACCTCTACTTCAACTGGAAGTTCGTCTGGATGAAGGTTGGCACGGCCTCCATGTCCACCGTCGAGTCTACCTATAAGGGACAGAAGGCCTGGCGAGCCAGTCTTGTCACCCGCACCAGCAGCAAGATGGACAACCTCTTCATGATGCGTGACACGCTGCTCTCCTACTGCTCCAAGGACCTCTCCCCGCTCTACTTCCGCAAGGGAGCCCGCGAGGGGAAGCGCTACTATGTGGACGAGCTGTGGTACAGCTATCCCAAGCAGAACTGCCACCTCAGGATGCACCGCATCAAGAACTCCGGTGAGCATCAGTGGAAGGATGCGGAGTACAAGGACTGCATTTACGACATGATGAGCGTCTTCCTCAGGGCCCGCAACTTCAACGCCGCCTCGCTGAAGAAAGGCGAAAACATCCCCCTGCCCATCAGCGACGCCAAGCAGCTGTGGAACTCCTGGCTGAAGTACCGCGGCAAGGAAACTTTCAAGGCAGACGGCACCAACGAGAAGTTCCGCTGTCTCGTCTTCTCGTTCATGGAACGCGAGAAGGGGAAGAACAAGAACAAGGAAATCATCCGCTTCTACATCACCGACGACCAGAACCACATCCCCGTCCGGCTGGACATGTTCCTGAACTTCGGCTCTGCCAAGGCCTTCCTCCGCACCTACAAGGGCGTCCGTTCGCCCATGACGTCGAAGTTGAAGTAAATCGAGAACAAGGAATCATGGATGTAGTATCACTTTTCAGCGGTGCCGGTGCCGCTGGGAGAACTATAATGGTATGTAAGGATGTTGTTAAATGAAAGTCGGCTTTTGCAACCCGCAAAAGCCGACTTTGAAGCATTGAAAAGCCGACTTTGAAGCATTGAAAAGCCGACTTTGAACCCCGCAAAGTCGGCTTTTGTTATGGTCTTTCCGGAAGGTCCTGAAACCTTACAGTTCCGTGTCGAACGGCCGGGCTCCGATGCAACACAGGTTTTTCTGCAGCTGTTCCGTGGAGCTGGCTCCGACGAGGACGCTGGTGACGCCCGGCTGATGAAGTATCCAGGCCAGTGCCGTCTCGGCCAGTGACTCGCCGCGCTGCCTGGCGACGGCGTCGTAATGGCGTATGCGCTGCAGCACGTCGTCGGTCAGCATCTCCTTCTTCAGGAACTTTCCCTTTGACATGCGTGAGTCCTCGGGGATGCCGTTGAGGTAACGGTCGGTGAGCAGTCCCTGCGCCAGCGGTGAGAACGAGATGAAGCCTACGCCCTCCTCACGGCAGAGGTCGAGCACGCCCGACGTCTGCGGCTCGCGGTCGAGCAGGTTCAGACGGCCCTGGTAGATGAGGCAGGGGACGTCGTGCTCCCGCAGGTAGCGGAAGCCGAAGCGGGCGGCCTCCAGCGGCCAGCGTGAAAGCCCGACGTAGAGGGCCTTGCCGCTGCGGACGATGTCGACCAGCGCCTGGAGCGTCTCCTCCAGCGGCGTCTCCGGGTCGTAGCGGTGCGAGTAGAAGAGGTCGACGTAGTCCAGGTGCATGCGCTGCAGCGACTGGTCGAGCGAGGCCATGAGGTACTTCCGCGAGCCCCAGTTGCCGTAGGGGCCGGGCCACATGTCGTAGCCCGCCTTGGTGGCGATGAACAGCTCGTCGCGGTAGGGGCGGAAGTCGTCGTCCATGAGCCGCCCCAGCGTCTCCTCGGCCGTGCCGTAGGGCGGGCCGTAGTTGTTGGCCAGGTCGAAGTGGGTGATGCCGTGGTCAAAGGCGTAGCGGGCGATGCTCCGTGAGCGGTCGTAGTCGTCCACGGCACCGAAGTTGTGCCAGAATCCCAGCGAGATGTCAGGCAGCAGCACCCCCGAGCGCCCGCAGCGGCGGTACTGCATGCCGCCGTCGTAGCGCAGTTCGTCAGCAAAGTATCTTTCCATAGTCTTGCTCGTTATGGTGTGTAACACGGAAACGCCGAAAAGCGGAATCTGGCGTTCCAGTTGCAAAAATACGCCTTTTCTTCCGTTCTTCCAAATTTTTTTTCTTACTTTTGTAGCATGAAACACAGACTTGTACTCTTTGACTTGGACGGCACGCTGCTCAACACGCTGGACGACCTCGGCGCAGCGGTAAACGATGCCTTGAAACGAAGGAACCTCCCCCTGCACACGCGGGAGGAATACATGAAGATGGTGGGACACGGCGTCAGGAACCTTGTCATCCGGGCACTGCCGGCCCACCTGCAGGAGGATGCGGCGCTGGTGGACGACACGCTCATGGACTTCAAGACCTACTACACGGCACACATCGACGTCTATACGCAGCCCTATCCCGGCATGCAGAAGGTGGTGGAGACGCTGCACCGGAACGGCGTCTTCCTGGCCGTCGCCTCGAACAAGTTCCAGGAGGGGACGGAGAGCCTGGTGAGGAAGTTCTTCCCCGCCATACCCTTCGTGGCTGTACTGGGCAACCGTCCCGGCTTCCCCCTCAAGCCCGACCCGGAAATCGTGGGCGAAGTGCTGAGGAAGTCCGGTGTCAGCAGACAGGAAGCCGTCCTCGTGGGCGACTCTCCCACCGACATGAAGACCGCTGCCAACGGCGGCATCGAGAGCATTGCCGTCAGCTGGGGCTACCGTCCCATGAAAGGTGTCCCGGGCCTGACGGTCGCCGACTCGGCCGAGGAACTGCTTACCCTGCTGTAATCATGACAACAGGTAAGTTCTTGGGCAAGTGCCTGCGCTGTACGGTCACCCGATGGGACGACACCCGCGTATGGGCTTTGAGTGGTGACGGTGAGGTGACGCTCAACCTGCGGGAGGGTGGAGGAGCCTCGCTGGACTATCTGCGGCCCGTGCTCCACAAGGGCATGCAGCTGAACCTGATGGACGAGGGGCGGCTGGTAGTGCTGGAGCCCGACTTCCTGGTGGACATCTCTGCCGTGGCACGCCTGTTTACCGGCTATGGCC
>CAMHIM010000061.1 GCA_946185225.1 uncultured Prevotellaceae bacterium | reverse complement strand
CCGACAACTGGATGTGGCCGCGCCAGACGTGCGACTTCTCCGTCTTCCGCATCTACTGCGACCCGAAGACGGGCGGCCCTGCCGCCTACTCCAAGCAGAACGTTCCCTACCATCCTGAACACTGGGCCCGCGTGTCGGAGGAGGGCTACCGGGACGGCTCGTTCTCGATGACCATGGGCTACCCTGGCAGCACCTCACGCTACCTCAGCAGTTACGGCATCCGCGAACGCTACGAGGAGAACGCCATCCGTGCCCAGGTGCGCGGCGTCAAGCAGGAAGTCATGAAACGCCACATGGACCAGTCCGAGGCCGTGCGCATCAAGTACGACACGAAGTACGCGCAGTCCTCAAACTACTGGAAGAATTCCATCGGCATGAACAAGTGCATCGACTCCATCGGCCTCATCGGTCAGAAACAGCAGTTCGAGGCACAACTGCGCCAGTGGATGCGGGAAACGGGCTACTATCAGGGGAAACTTGACTTCCAGTTGATGGAACGTCTCTATGCCAAGCGGCTGGAGTTGCGGAAGGCTGTCACGTACTGGTCGGAGACCTTCCGCCGTACTGACGAGCTGTCCTCGCGTGCCATGTTTGTACATAACGGAGCCCACCCCGTAGGCAAAGGCCGCCGGCAATACATCAATATCACCGACAACAGCGAGACGTGGGACTACGACACCGACCGCGAGATACTGGGCACGCTGCTCCAGAACTACCGTGCGCACAGCACACGGCTGCCCGACTTCTACCAGACCGTCGACAGCCTGTTCGGGGGCGACTGCCAGCACTATGCCGACGCGCTTTACTCACAGTCCAAACTCATGAAGAAAGGCAAACGGCTGTACCCCAACAAGAAGGCGTACCTGAAGGACCTCGGCGTGCAGTACGGGCTGTCGCTCACGACGTTGATAGGCGACTTGCGTACGGAACTCGTGAAAATCACCGACAGCATTGACACGCAGGAACGTTACCTCTGCGCCGCCAAGCTGCGCATGGAGGAAGACATGCCCCACTACAGCGACGCCAACTTCACCATGCGCCTCTCCTACGGACAGGTCAAGGAATACCGCTTAGGAAAGTATAACTCCGGCTACCAGACCACCGCCCCAAGCATCGTTGAGAAGATGAAGCAGGGCAGCACCGTGGAGGACTACCGGGTAGAGCCCGAAATGCTCACGCTCATGCAGGAAGCCGGCAACATGCCGCTCTGCTTCCTGACCACCAACGACATCACGGGCGGCAACAGCGGCTCACCCATGTTCGACGGCCAGAACCGCCTCATCGGCCTCGCCTTCGACGGCAACTGGGACTCACTCTCCAGCGACATCTACTTCGAGTCGCAGCTGGCCCGCTGCATCGGCGTCGACATCCGCTACGTTCTCTTTATGATGGACCGCTGGGGACATGCCGACCGACTACTGCAGGAAATCAGACGCTAACCCTCTATCAGCCGCTGGAGCTCCTCCAGCGTGCCAGCCACCTGAACATACGACCTCCAGGAACCGCGGATGACCCCGCGCTCCTGGAGGTCGTCCATGAGGTGTATCAGGGAGTCCCAGAATCCCTTCATGTTATACAGGATGACGCGCTTCTGGTGATAGCCGATGGTGGCCGACGCTGCTACGGTGAACACCTCGTCGAGCGTCCCGATGCCGCCCGGCAGGGCAATGAACACGTCGCCCTGCTCCTCCATAAGAGCCTTGCGCTCATGGAGGTTGCTGCAGGGAATGGTCACGTCACAGCAACCGCTGGTACGTCCGCGCTGCTCGACGAGTGTCGGCGTGACGCCGATGATGCGTGCCCCGGCCTGCCGTGCACTCCTGGCCACGCACTCCATCAGTCCCATGTTCGTCCCGCCGAACACGATATCGTGTCCGTTACGTCCGGCCCACTCGCCCAGTTCCTTCGTCATGGCGAAGAAGTCCGGGTCCAGATGCTCGTTTGCCGAGCAGAAAATACATAGTTTCATTACTTCGTCTCGCTATACGCCTTCAGGTTACGGTAATAGGCGCTGACCGAGGAGAATCCCGAGCGCCATGCTATCTCGTAGGCCGGCAGTTCCGGCTCTTTCTTTTTCAGCTGCTGGGCATACTGGATACGACGCGTATTGATGAGTTCGTTGAAAGTGGTGCCGAGGTGCTCACTGATGGCCTGGTGGACATAGGTACGGTTGGTGTTCAGCAGCGCTGCCAGGTCGGTAATCTTCAGGTTCGGCTGCAGGAACAGCTGCTGCTCGTCGGTAATCCGGCGGATGCGTACAGCCAGCTCTTCCTGTACCGACGACTTGATGGAGGAGGGGGGAGCTTCTGCTGGCATCTCGCTGGAGACGTCCTCCACCGAGAAATGCTGGTGCAGTCCTACGTAGCCTATGCAGAACAGCAACAGGGAGAACAGCAGTGCCGGGACGGCCAGCAGCCATATAGAGCCGTAGAAGTAGTGACGGTCCAGCGTGACTGCCACGAACGACAGGCATGAGGTAATGACCACCAGATAGAGGATGGAGTTGATGCGATAGAGGCTCTTGTCCTCTGTGTCCGAATAGAACTGGTCCAGTTTCCGGTGATACTGGCGGATGAACCTCAAGCCTACCACGACGGTGAAGACCACCTCAGCGACAAAGAGTACGCGGCAGACCGCATGCACCCAGACCTGAGCCAGCGCAAGTCCGTGCAGCGCGGTGGTCCGTGCAGAATAGAGATAGTTGTCGATGAAGAGCCTTCGTTCCTCGTCGTCCATCAGCAGGTAGAGCGTCCCTACGGTTACCAGTGCCGCCACGGCCGGAAGCAACAGCAGCAGGAACCTTGCGTCACGCTGTCGCGTCAGTCTTATAATATATAATAGGTATAGCGGATAGACCGACAGGTTGGCCGTGAGGTAGAGCGTGTCGCTGAAGGGAATCAACTGCACCGCATGGTTGAAGAAGACATAATGGCCGGTATACAGCACGGTAGCCACAACCATATAGACAAGCAGTTCCGGTATGGCACGTAGTCTCCGGTTGCGCAGCTCCAGCGCCAGTTGCACGGAGAGGACGGCGCAAACCATCATCGGCAGGGAGGTCAGCAGATTGTATAACATAGGTGCAAAGATACAACATTATTCTTACCCTGACACTTTTCTTTGGCTTTTTCGCACTTTCCTCTTTGCTTTTTTGTGATTTTGCAACACATGTTTTGCGATTATGCAAGGCCGCCCACACAACTATTCACTATATTTGCAAATGAAGAATCAACCAATTACTTATTAAAAATATTACTACAATGAAACATTATTCCGCAAAACGCAGCCTCTTACTGGCTGTCTTCGCCATTATGGCATGTGTGAGTGTTCAGGCCAGAGCGATTATTCCCTTTGGCAAGATAGACCAACAGCCATGGACGGCACAGTTCTTCTATGCCACCATCGCCAGCGGCGAGACGCCGGGTGACAACTGGATGGCCGCCGACTTCAACGACTACGACTGGGGCACCATTACCGGTCCTATCGTCAGCGGCACACTCTCGTATAAGAACACCACATGGGAGACGCCCAACACCACCTACTGGGTGCGCTGCCACTTCACGCCGACCGCCGAGGACCTCACGAAGTTCCTGTACCTCTTCATTGCCAACGACTATACCTGCGAGGCCTACATCAATGGTGTGCAGGTGTATAACGTCACGTCGGCAGCCAACCATAACATCATTGCCCTGAGCGACGAGGCAAAGACCACGCTCCAGGCCGGCGAGGACAACGTGTTGGCTGTCAGGGTGTCGGACACCAACGGCGGTGACCGCTACATGGACTTCGGCCTCTACGCCTCTGACTTCATAGATGCCGTTACGCGCCACGACGTCCCACTGGTGTTCGAGAACGACCCCAACAACCCGTTCTCCGTGGAAGGCTACAACATCGTCCGTCGCGGCGTTCAGACCGATGAATCATGGCTGAAGATGAACTACACCTCTGCCTACCGCACCGAGCTGTCGTTCGACTGGCGTTACGATTATCAGGGAGCCTCTGAACTGTACATCGACGGTGTCTTTGTTGAGCAATGCGGCACCGGCCACACCTATTATTACTTTGGCAGTCGCCGCTTCATCATCGAGCCGGGTGAACATGTCATCGCCTTCCACGATATGTCAGCTAACCACATCAATAAGGTCTTTGAAATCAAGAACCTCCAGTTGAAGGAGATGAGTCCCATCGAGGCCTCCTCTGCCATGAGTGCCAACTCACAGCCCCTGACCTTTACCAACAACAGCGCAATACCATGGACCATTGAGGACGGCTACATCGAGTTTAAGACCATGGGCCTCACTACGTCCTCCAGCATCTCTACCACCTTTACCGTAACAGAGACGTCAAAGCTCTCATTTGACTACGCCTTTAACCCCGACAGATATATTGGTTCCAACTCGGGTTACAGCAGTGGTTACCATGCCTTGAATGTATCTCTGAATGGAGCTTTGATTAATTCTTTCCATGGAAACGAGACCTACAATACGTTTAATGCCACCTTTGAGCCCGGCACATATACTGTTGAATTAACGGATACGGCATGGCGAGGAGAGCAATACTACGTTCATGTCAAGAACATTGAACTGAGCAACAATTGGGTGAATGTGGAACTCGCCTCACCCGGAACATTAGGATATGAAGTGCTCTATTCTCCCGGCATCAACGTCCTTGACGACGTAGAGTTCCTTAAGGTGAAAGGCACCATGAACGACGCTGACTGGGGCGACATCAAGAACATGCAGAACCTGAAGGCACTCGACCTGAGCGAGGCTGTCGTCACCACGATACCTGACTATGCTTTTGACGGCATGAACGTTCTCGGTAGCGTGATTCTTCCTGAGACGGCCACCTCTATCGGAGAGTATGCCTTCCGGAATACTACCATACGTAGAATAAACATCCCCGCAAATATCACTGAGATTAAGCAATATGCCTTCCAGTCAACGCCTGTCATGTATGTCACCTTCTCGGAGGGCAGCCAGTTAAAAACGATAGGCAACTATGCCTTCAATTCGTGCAATCTGTTACAGGAGATTGAATTACCTGCATTACTGGAGAGAATCGGCTATGAGTCATTCAGTTACTGCGAGACGATGAAGCGCGTGACCATGGGCGATGCCGTGACATTCATTGACCTGTATGCGTTCAGGAACAACTACATGGTAGAGTCTATGCGCTTCTCTGACGGTTTGAATGAGATATATCCCTACATGTGTGCAGAAAATCATGAGTTGAAGGAGGTCCATCTTCCGTCAAATGTCAAGATTATCAACCAGCAGGCTTTCATCAATGCCAAGAAACTGGCTACCATAAAGTTCCCTGCTTCTCTGGAAAAGATTATGTTTGAGGCTTTCCGCTACACCGCCCTTGATTCTGTGAAGTTACCCGTCAACATGCAGTGGTTAGGAACGAATGCCTTCAGCAACATCACGAATCTCAAATACATAGAATTCCCCTCATTTATAGAATCAGGTGATTACGCCTACCTGGCTTATCGCTATGGTTATTGGGGATATCATTACTCGGATGGCTCCGGCTACCGCAGCAATTTCCAGAGCTGCCCGAACATCGAGAAGATTGTCATGCGCTCTGCCACCCCACCGACAGTTCCTGCCGACCCGTTTGCCAGCGGCCGTGACAAGAGCGTCATCACGCTGGTGGTTCCCTCGTTCGCTGTCGTCAACTACAAGCTTGACACCTACTGGAAGCAGTTCGGCAACATCATCGAGGGCGACGACATCGACTACTGGAAGATTACCTCCCCGCTGATGCTGACCAACAACCGCCGCATGCAGGGCACGCCCGACGTGGACCTCTACTATAACGGACAGCTCACCGTGGGCGGCGCCGCACCGATGCCGATGGCCAACTTCAACATGTACTTCAGCGAGGAGAACCCGGGCCGTCTGCTGAACACCAGCGATGGCATCAGTGCCGAACACGCTGCCACCAAGTTCTCGGTAGCTGCCAACAAGTGGTACTTCTTCACCCCCGTCCACGACGTCACCGTGGCCGACATCACCGTGACCAACAGTGCGTCGTACGTCATTCGCTACTATGATGCCGAGAACCGTGCCGTCAACGGTGCTACCGGCAGCTGGAAGAACGTTGATGCCGAGACGCTGACGGCCGGCCAGGGCTACATCTTCCACTGCAACGCTGCTTGCGAGATAACGTTCCCCGTCGCCGATAATGCCGGTCAGCAGCAGCTGTTCCGCACCACTGACGTCACCCGCAACCTCAGCGTCAACGAGTCAGAGTTGGCCGCCAACCGCTCGTGGAACTACATCGGCAACCCCTATCCCGCCTACTACGACATCTACTATCTGGACTTCACCGCCCCCATCACCGTATGGACGGGAAGCACCTACAAGGCCTACTCCACTGTTGACGACGACTACGTGCTGCGTCCCATGCAGTCGTTCTTCGTCCAGAAGCCCGACGCCGTTGACCACATCGTCTTCCGCAAGGAAGGCCGCCAGCTGCTCTCCACCGTCGCAGCCCATCCTTCTGCCGCCCGCCAGGCAGCTCCTGCCGCCCAGAAGCGCCGCATCTTCACGCTGCAGATGGCTTCCCAGGGTGCTGAGGCCGCTGCCGACGAGACGCGCATCGTGCTGAACGAGGGTGCTGAGATGGGGTACGAGCTGGAGCGCGACGCTTCTAAGTTCATGAGCTTCGAGGCTGCCGTACCGCAGCTCTTCACCACCGACCAGGAGGGTAACCGCTACGCCATCAACGAGCGTCCGCAGCAGGACGGCCAGGTAGCCCTGTCGTACTACACCGGCCAGGAAGGCTCCTACACCATCCACGCCCTGCGCAACGACGGTGCCATCCTGCTGACCGACAACGAGGAGAACACCACCGTTGACCTCACGCAGCAGGACTACACCTTCTACAGCAACACCGCCGGCAACGTGAACGCCAGCCGCTTCGTGCTGACCCTCGGACAGGACAGCGAGGCTACGGGCATCAATGCCGTCAACCGCGGCGATGCCGCCAAGAGCGTCATCTACGACCTGCAGGGCCGTCAGGTGAAGACCCCGAGAAAGGGCATCTACGTCCGCAACGGACAGAAGGTCGTACTCCCCTAACTGGCGCATGCAGCGACTAACAGAAACAAGAAGTATCAACATCGTAATCAGACAACAACTATGCGAGGTTTCAAGTATATACTCTCCATGCTGGCACTCCTGACGAGTGTCGGCATGTGGGGGCAATACAACCCGACGAACCCTGCGGAGCCTGGCGCGCCCACTAAGGCGTACACGCTGACCCTGCAGGCCGACCCGACGGGGAGCTGCAGCTTCAACCTGAATGCGACGACCAGCCAGACGGAGGGGCTGAAGTTCATTGTTCAGGCGAATGCTGCCGCCAACTTCACGTTCGTCAGCTGGACAGAAGACGATGAAGTGGTCTCTACCACAGCCCGCTTCGAGTACACCATGCCCTCCCGTAACGTGAAGCTCATTGCCCACTATGTCTATACACCCGGCAGTCCTACCGAGCCCAGCCAGGCCGTCATCCCCGAGAAGCCGGTCTACGCCCCTGTCTTCCTCACGGCACTGCCCGCTGCCGGCGGCAGCTTCAACATCGCCAGCGGCAACAACTATGAGGTGGGAACGACCGTCAGCCTGAAAGCCAACCCCGCCGCCAACTTCCGCTTCGTCAACTGGACGATGGACGGCGAGGAGGTGTCGACCGCCAATCCCTACAACTACGTGATGAAGGCCGGCGAGGAGGCTAACCGCCTCGTGGCCAACTTCGCCTACGAGCCGGGCAACCCTGCCGAGCCCACGCAGCGGCTCTACCGCAAGGTGTTCCTGCTGTCGAGCCCCGCTGAGGGAGGACGCTTCAACGTAGCCAGCGGCAACGAGTACGAGGTAGGCACCCAGCAGACCTTCATTGCCTACAACAACCAGTGGTACACCTTCCGTAACTGGACGATGGACGGCGAAGAGGTGTCGACCAACAGCTCCTATGCCGTCACCATCCCCGACCATGACCTGACGCTCACGGCCCACTTCGACTATCTCTACGACCCCGGCAACCCCGCAGAGCCCACCTCGCCGACCACCAGCGAGATGAACATCTACGGCATGACGGAGAACGGCGTCCCGGGCCAGACCATCGCCTACCCCGTCTATCTGGAGAACACCAGCGAGATTACCAGCATGACGGTGGTCGTCACCTTCCCCGAAGGTTTTACAGTACTGACCGACCAGCTGACGCTGGGCCAACGCGCCGGAGGGCACACCCCGACGGTAACGGAGGCGGGCGTCAATGCCTACCGCTTCGACATCATTGGCACTGACGTGCTTACCGGCACCAACGGCAAGGTGTTCGAAGTGCCTGTCGTCATCAGTCCTACGGCTGTCCCCGGCGAGAGCTACGTAGTCACGCTGAGCAACGGCGCACGCATCAATACCGACGAGTCGAAGACGATGATGGACGTGAAGAACGGAGCCGTCTACATCCAGCAGCAACGGGAGGACGGCCTGTATGCCTCGTTCACCTACGACAAGCTGCAGAACCGCTTCCAGTTCACCAACCACTCGTCCGACAAGGCACTGGAGTGGACGTGGGACTTCGGCGACGGCACCACCAGCACCGAGCGCAACCCCATGCACACGTACACCGCATCGGGCAGCTACGACGTGACGCTCACGGTGAACGGCGAGAGCGGCACTGACGTAGCCATGATGACCGTCCTCGTCAACGACAAGAACACGTGGCGCGTGGACGGCACTCTCTACCTCGACACCGAGGAGAAGGGCGTCCGCTACTTCACCAGTGCCGAGCGTCTGCTCACCTTCATGGCTGCATCGCCCATAGCCAGCAACATCAAGGTGGTCGTCAAGGACGGCATGCAGTTTGACTGTGAGCTGAACGAAGCCAACAAGAAGGCGCTGGGCACCATCCAGTCGCAGCTGACGACAGCCGGCTACACGCTGACGCTCCAGTCGGCCGGCACGCAGCTGTCGTCCCTGTGCTTCGGCAATAGCGGCGACGACATCGACAGCGACGTCATCGGCACCTTCATCGCCATGGGACAGCAGCTGGTACTCGACCAGGTGACCCTGAAACTCTGGGGCATCGCCTTCGACCCCGCCCCCATCGAGCGTCTGAAGAGCCAGACCATCATCTCGGGCGAGACCACGGCAGAGGTCAGTCTGTCGCTCATCAGCCCGGACCTCACCTTCACATGGACGGCCGATACACCGCCTGAGACCATCAGCGACTACACGGCCAGCGGCACAGGCAACATCGCCTCGATGACACCCGCCAACAGCAGCGTCTCGGACGCACAGCTCGTCTATACCGTGGTGGGCAGCAAGGGCGACACGCCGTTCCTCACCACCACCCACACCATCACCGTTAAGCCCGCGCTGACAGGCTCCTTCACCAACCTGAAGCCCGTCAACAACAGCAACATAGAGTCCACCACGGTGACCTTATCATGGGACGGCATCACCAACGCGGTCTATGACGTCTACCTGTGGAACGCCGCCAATGAGCGTCCTGCCACGCCAATGGCTGAGGGCATCACCGCCAACAGCTTCACCTCGGCCAACTTCTGCCAGAACAACAAGTCGTACAAGTGGCAGGTCGTGGCACGCAACAGCACACAGCAGATTAGCAGCAACGTATGCCAGTTCACGGTACACCTGCTGCCCAACCTGCACGTGTCGGCCATCGACGTCATGACCGACCTGGAGGCTGGCCGCAAGGCTACCATCCGCTGGACGGTGCGTAACGACGGCCCCGGCGACACCGAGAGCCAGACGTGGACTGACCGCCTGTGGCTCATCCCCGACGTGTATGGCGGTACCGCACAGACCACCTGCAAGTTGCTGGCCACGAAGTCCAACGTTCAGGCGCTGGAAGCCGGTCAGGAGTATTACGGCAGTGCCGAGATTGACCTCAGCGAGGAGCAGTACGGCAACTACTTCTTCCTGGTGGCTGCCGACATGAACAGCGTGACGCAGATAGAGTGGGACAAGGTGGGCGGCTCCATCGTCACCCCCTATTCTCCCGTGGCGACGACACCCACGGGCAGTGAGTATGCCTACCTCTTCGGCAACACTGAATCCAGTGGCAACAAGGTTCATGAGGACGGCGAAACGGCCACCCACAGCGACAACTTCTTCTATAAGAAGGTAAGGATTGCCATGCCGTCGATGAGCGACGAGGACTGGAACCTGCTGAAGTCGGCCTACCAGCAGATGGGCAGCGGTGACGGATGGACGCAGCCATGGGACTTCGACGTGGAACGCCACACCGTGGAGAGCCTTCCCGGCGTCTCCATCCGCGGCGGACGCGTCGTGAACATCAACCTGAGCAACAACGGACTGACCGGCAGCTTCCCCTTCCCGCTGCTGGACCTGACTGCCCTGGAGACGCTCAACGTCAGCGGGAACCAGCTCACAGGCGACATCGGTGCCGGCATGACGGCCTTCCTGGAGGACCGTCCGACGTTCAGCAGCACGCTGCGGGCCGTCAACCTCACGGACAACAGACTGTCAGGCAACCTCAGTCTGTTTGCACAGCCGCTGACGGCACTGACCACCGTCTATGCCGCACAGAACGGCATCGCCGAGGTGCAGCCGATGCTCAGCACCAACATTGAGACGCTGACACTCGACCACCAGGACATCCAGCAGCCGCTGACGCTCGACATCAACAACCTCAGCGCAGCAGCCCTCTGGGAACAGATTCCCAGCGCCGTGCTCTACAATCACGCTGCACAGTCGTATGCCACGCAGGTACGTCTGCTGTGCAGCACCGACGACGACACGTGGAGCATGCTGATTGACAATGACGCCAACCAGCTGGTGCTGCAGAACGGTCCCACGACGCAGAACGACTTCCGCGGAGCCAGCGGCCAGCCGTTCCCCGTGGCACTGCTCGATGCCAGTGACACACCCGTCGGCCATACGCTGCACATGCAGTTCCTGTTCTCGCCGGGTGACGCCGACTTCAACGGTACGGTGGACCTCTACGACCTGCAGAACCTGCAGCTCTTTGCTGCCGGCAGCTACGACAGCCAGCCGTTCAACTACACGGCGGCCAACCTGCATGCGGACGATGTCATCGACGACCAGGATGCAGCAGCACTGGCCAACCTGCTGCTCACCATTGCCGACGGCGGCGCTACCCAGCCGGTTACGCCTGGACCGGAGGACGCTGACGCCACCATCTTCATGCAGGACGGCGGCATCTGGCTGCGCACCACGACTCCTGTCGCCGCCTTCGAGATAACCGTCCGCAGCACGCTCACCCCTGCGGTGAACAGCGCACTGGAGGAAGCCGGCATCCGTTGTCTGGCCAACAGCCACGACGGCACCGTCCGCCTGGTGGGCTACACACTCAGCGGCACCGGACTGCAGACTGGTGAGACACTGCTCTGCCAGCTGGGCGAAGGAGCAAAGGAGATTGTCGACGCCCACCTCCTTGATGCTGCCGCACAGCCCGTCAGCGTCAACCTGGACGAAGAGGAGATTGACACCGGCATCCGTTCGCTGAACGTCCCTGCCGACGGCTCTCCCGTCTACGACCTGCAAGGCCGTAAGGTAAGCATCCCGAAGAGGGGCATCTACATCCGTAACGGCAAGAAGATAGTACGCCGGTAGAAGCAAACGACCTCACAGGGATGCCCCCCTGTGAGGTCGTTTTTTAATATCTATACATGAAAGATACTTCGCATCGTAGGCGAAATGACAATGTGACCTTTTAAGCATGGCTGAAGGCAAACGATGGATAATCTTTGCCTGAAAACTTGCCGGTATCGGCAAAAAGCAGTATCTTTGCATCAGATAACGATGTAAAAACTTGCCGAAAGGCTACGGGTAGGCGAGCTTTGCCCGGGAATTAGAAGAAGATGGAATATATATCAGTCATGCAGTTTGCCGAGAAATTC
>CAMHIM010000060.1 GCA_946185225.1 uncultured Prevotellaceae bacterium | reverse complement strand
AAAAAGATGAATCTATGGATGCTGACCGCCATCCTTACCTGCGGTCTTGGAATGATGCTGACCTCGTGCAGTGATAGTGATGACAAGAACGGCGGTAAAGAAACCGTCAATCCTGCTACCGACGAGGACGGTTACACGATAGAAGTGGGAGAAGGACTGACATTGCCAGAGAACGAGTTCAAGACCAAGGTGCCTGCCGCCACCAACTTTGACCAGAACATCGTCAACGCCCTGAAGGCGATCGACAAGGTGACCGACGTGAAACCCTTCACGATGGTACACTCGTATAATATGTACACAGAACAGTTCGTCGACAGGACGGCGTACTTCTTCAACTACAAGCAGGACATCGACCACAACGACCCCTCGAAGGGCTGGTTCAAGCAGCAGTGCGTGCTCACCGTGGCTGGCAAGGACCGTCCCACCGTGCTGCTGACCGAGGGCTATGCCTTAGGCAGTGCCGATGGCTACCGGAACCGTCTGGACAGTATCTTCGAGCCGACACTGGTAGACGTACTCAACGCCAACTGCCTGCAGGTGGAGCACCGCTATTTCGGATGGTCGCTGCCTGAGGGATTCACCAACAAGTGGAACTACCTGACCGCCAAGCAGAATTCTGCCGACCTTCACACCATCGTCACCGCCATCAAGCAGAGCGGCATCGTCGGACAGGGCAAGTGGCTCGCCACCGGCGTCAGCAAGCCTGGTATGACCGCCTCCTACTATGCTTACGAATATCCGGGCGAGATGGATGCCTACGTGCCCTTCTGTGCACCCTTCATGCTTACACAGAATGAGCCGGGTTCCTACAACTATATCCAGAGTGCCGATGCCTTGGGCAGCCGCCTTGAGAAAGTGAAGGCAGCCTTCCGCGCATACTGTGGCAACCAGACCTTGCAGCTGGAAACGGTGAAACTCTTCAAGAAGGAATACCCCTATTATAACTCCTATGATGATGACGCAGTGCGTATGTCATTATTGTCAGTACTGTTCAATTCACACTGGAAGAGGATGTCGTACGTACACTATAGCCTCTGGGAGCCCCTGGTGCCCAAGGAAGGCGACGGTGCCGACAAGTTCCTGACCTTTATTTTGTCTAATGACAGGACAAGGTATGCGGGTGATACAGATATCGACTACCAGCGCCGACTGGACTATGTGGACGACTTGGAGCCTGACTCGACCATCTTCAACAACACGCCAAGAGGCTTGAACCGTGCATCAGGAGTGGAGAAGGCGCGTCTGGATCCGTTCCAGGCACATACTTGCATCGAGTTAGGAGCGGTTGCAGTTACGTTAGGCTGGGTAGACGACCTGCTTACTGACATGGAGAAATCATACCTCACTTCGAAGAAAAGCCCTGCCAGCCTTGGCTTCAATTACGACAACGGCAGCTATATCCGCAAAGTCCTCGACGGCATCAAGCAGTCCAGTTGCAACATGATGTTCGTCTATGGCATGCAGGACCCCTGGACCGGCAACCGTATTCCTGACGACAAGTTAGGCAAGAACTGCCAGATTCTCTATATTGAGAACGGCACTCACAACGATGCCATCGACACATGGAACGCCTCTGAGCGTAACCAGCTCTTCCAGTGGCTCAAAGGCCTGGGCTTCGATCTGTAAGAAGTAAACACAAAATTGAACTAGAGAAAAGAAAGTATTATGACGCGTTTGATCAGAACACTACTATCACTCTTTCTGTTGCCTGCATCCCTGACGATGCAGGCGCAGATCGACTTTAAGTTGTATTTCGCCAACAATGTGGACGAAATAACGAGTCTGCGAAACATCAAGGGGGCCAACTCTGGACTGCACTGGGAAGATGTAGGTAACGGCAGCGTCACCTACAGCAACGTCAATGACGTGAACTTGGTGAAGGCGATGTTCAGCAAAACCGACGAGAAGACTCGTGCCGACCAGGAAGTGTTCTGGAAGATGCGCGACAGGAACCTGCTGTGCTTCCGTATTGAGGACGGCAGCGGCACCCATGGCGAGTTCAAGGCCAGCGTACGGTCGTACGGCACCAGCAACACCTTTGTGAGAATGTATGGCGGCAAGGTTGTCTACAAAGAGATGATAGCGACCAACTACTTCTTCATCAACACCGATGACCAGTCCGACTCGCTCATCATCAAGGTGAACCGCATAGGTTGCAACCCGGGCGACACGCTGCGCATCAAGTACAATGTCTTAGACTGGGACAACGACAACCTGGTGGTGTTCAAACTCGACTCCCGCCGTCAGAAGACGGGACTTACCTACACGTTGGAATGCGAAGCGGAGAACCTCTCCGCCGAGAACCCTACCAAGACCACGACCACCCTGAAGTTGAGCGGCTCGCACTTCCAGAGTTACTACAAGCCCCAAAACACTAACGTGAACTTCTATCTGGTGAGCGACGGCAAGCGCCTGAAACTGAACAATGACCGCATTGTGGCGGGTGTGAATCTCAGCAGCAAGTTGAACCGCCTATACATGAGCCCGAACTTCAACCTGGACAAGCACAAGAACCGCGAGTTGACCATCTTCAACATGCTGGGCTCGGGACTCTTCGAGCAGTACGACACGCTTGCTCTGAAACTGATAGGCAAGGAAGGTGTCATCAAGGCCGCTACAAACCCAAAGACCAAACTGGCACAGGACATTACCCTGAATATTGCTGAGGTCGATGCCAACGGCGAATATGTGGCACGGGGAGAGGAGTTGAAGATGAAGTATGTGAAATACGATGAGAAGCATGGCATCCATAAGATTCTGACTTACGGCAATCCTTGCTATATCGAGGTGTTTGCGCCAGGCTATTACCCTGCCCTCCTCAAATATGCGGGTGCGGTGGATCCGAAGACCAACGTGCTCAACGAAAAATGTACGAAGCAAGACTTGCGACTGATTGCCGGCACAGCCACCGCTACCGACCCGGACATCTCAAAAAGAATATTCTATACGCTGCACGACGAGAAGAAGGAACAGACATTCAGTGGCAAAAAGCATAAAGTCTTCACCATAGGCGCTAACGACCTGGCCACCGGTCCCGCGTCTAATGCCGTCATCTTCTTAGAAGACGGCGGTCTTCAGAAGACCCCCAAGTTGCTGAACGGCAAACCCGTAGAGAAATATGCTGAGATAAGCGTGGAATACTCACTGCCCAAGACAGGCAATGCCGCCAGTTTTCAGGGTAAGTTGAAGTTTGAGGAGGTAGGGAGTTCGGGCACCTTCATCAACCGGGACCCGACAAGCAGTTCCTATATCGACGGCAACAAGTACCCCACGCTGTCACGCAGTTGGTACACCATGCGCTGGGACATGGTGGGTGTGCTTCCCAAAACAGACCAGGACTACAAGCCCCGTCTGACCATCGGTTCCAAGGACTACAATGACATGCCGCTCATCCGTCGGGTCTACATCGATGAGGAGAAGCAGAAGGAAAATGCCATCAATGAAACTAAGCAGTTAGTTTTCAAATCAAGCCCCGACATTGAATTCAACGGCTTGGGCTGTTTCTCGTTTCTGGGAAATCTCGGAAAGTGGGACCTTCGCGCAGACAACTATCCAGGTATAAATTTCAGTGTCACACCTTATATTGAACTCAGCAGGGGAATCTTTGAGTTAGACGTCAACTTCTCGTGGGGTGTAAACCGGAAAAATGATGGTAAAGGAGGTAGTTTTCGTGACAACATCAAGCAGAATGGACGACTGAGTCGTACGAAGTTGGGAGAGTTTGATACACAGCAAAGAGGCAAATGGAATGTCGGAGTCGACCCGTTGCAGCATGGCAAGACATCGACGGTGAATAAAGACCAATGGTTCCTCTCAGAGATGGATGACATCTTTAAGGTGGAATTCAACAAACTGGGCGGAGGTTTTACGGTTGACGCTCATATCGGCTTTGGCGTTAAAATGTATAACAACATTTTCAGCAATGAGAACGCCAAGCGTGAGGTGTACCTAAAAGCCCTTGAAGTACGAGGGGGGTTTGGCTGGTTCGCCTCAGGATACTGGAAAGACCTGAAAGAACATTGGAAATATTTTTCGATTAATGCCTTCTACAATTTTGTGGCCCAGGCCAATATCGGTTTAGGATTACGAAGTTGGAACTACAAGCATAGTAATGGGTCATCTGAGAGAATTCACGGTTTCTTCTTCGAAGGATTGGGTGAGGTTAAAGGCGGATTTGGCATTTCGTTAGGCTCGGATTTTGAAAAGAACTCTCAGGGCGGCAATAACCAGGGTGGCAATGAAGGCGGCAATGAAGGTGGCAATGAAGGTGGCAATGAAGGTGGCAATGAAGGTGGCAATGAAGGTGGCGATAATGGCGGCAATGATGATGGCGGCAGTGAAGGCGACGTTGAGGCGCGAGTTCTTAATGCGCCTGCAGCCAATGCCCCCAGCCAGCACAGGGCATACAATGGTCAAGGATTCAACAAGAACGGATGGGCATCCTTTGGCATTAACCTCCGTGGAGGTTTTAAAGTAAAACTGACCGGCGGCTATACACGCCTTTTTGACCTGAGCCGCGATGACAAAGGATTCCTGTTCATGGCCGTAGCCGGTGTTGAACTCCAGGCAGACATGAAACTGTTCTGCGCCTTACGCATCAATCCACGAGTATCCTTTAGAGGAGGGTGGTATATTCCTAAACCTGACGACAAGACCAATCCGTTTATCCCCCTCTACCCCAACTACAAGAACGACTGGTCAGAAGAAAAGAAAGACAATAAAGCACCCAGCCTGCAGACACTGCGTGCACCAGAAATGCCGCTGTTCCCCATCAGCCATTGCATCATGAACGGACTGGGCTTCAAGGCCAATCCTTACTTTATGGGTTGGGACAACTTCGTGATGGTGAACAATGGCAACGCCAACGACCTGAACGACGATCGGATGACGGAGTATGACGCTCCCAAGACGGACGACAAGATGAACAAGGCCGACGGCATCCCCATGTCGACCGAAGGCCGCTACGTGCAGAACCAGAGCGTTGCCAAGGAGGGCGCCTCGGAACTGGTGGTCTACGAAGAGATGACGGAAGCCATGGATAACTCGCTCATCCTGGGCGAGGCTGATGTTGACAAGGAATTAGAGGTGAGCCGCAAGATGCAGATTGTGGCCGACCTGCGCTCGGAGTTTACACCCAACAGGAAGCACATGGTGATAGCCTACAACCCTGACCTGAACGACAGCGGTCCCGTGGCAGCCATCAATACATGGACTGAGGACGGAGAAAGCACCGAGTTGGGCGAAGAGGACAATGCTGTTTGCGTCTGGAAGCGCGGCACCTATTCGTTGCCTCCCTATGAGGTGGAGGGTGCCACTGAGGAGGAGAACCAGCAAAACAAGGCCAACATGGTGGCGAGTGGCATACGTGCCTTTGAGGGCGACCTCGTGCTGTCAGTACTCGATGAAGGGAAGTGGAGCGAGCCCGAGAGCGTGCTGAAGGTGAGCAAGGATGACGTGCTGAAAGACTATCAGGTGCTGATGCGCAACGACACCGTGCTCGTTGCCCTCACCATGCTGCCCAGCGGCGAGGACAGCCTGGAACTGCGCTACTACTGCAAGCCAGCCTTCAAGCCTGTGCGCTATGTGGGCAAGGAGAAACTGAACCCCGTACAGTTCTCACTCGACCAGGTGGGTGCCATGCCCATGATTGCCATCCTCAACCAGGTGGACAGCGCCAACTGCGATATCTATGTCAAGCAGATTGACATGACGGGACGCTACAAGAACTACGGTACCGAACTGGCCATTGCACGCTACAATCCCATGAGTGTGAAAATCATTACCGACAAGGACAACGAACGCCCTGAAGACTTTGCGGTGGTATGGCAGTGCAACGACCGTGTCATCAGGCGCCGAGGCGATGTCATCAGCACTGACAGCACACAGGTCATGCTGAACTGCTCGCGCATCTTCCTCCGCGAGAACATGACCGCCACACCGTATATCACGCTGGGCTGTACTGCCGACAGCACCTATATGTCGAACTATGACGTGCTGCTGGACGACCGGAAGGTGTCTGTGCTCTATACGCTTACCGACGAGCGCGACTTCAACACCTACCTGATGAGAGACCAGGTAGAGTTCTTCGATGAGTTCAGATATACCCTCGACTATCCGGACGACCCTGTCATTGAAGACGGTGTCATGCCTGTCAACCTGACCATCTACAACACGGGTTCTACGCCCATCGAATTCATCGATGCCTCCATCAACGACCAGGATTTCGTTTACGAGGATATTTTCATCGCTCCTTACACCAGTCAGACGCTGGTTGCAGACTATGAGGTGCCAGAGAACTTCAACGGACTGCTGCGGGCGCACGACGTGGTTGCGGGCTTCACCGACACATACGCCATCTATAGAGCCAGCCGACGTGGGGCTCCCCTGCGCCGCTCTGTCAAGTCGGAGGAGGAACTCAAAACATTTGCATCGGGTTTCTCTGATGTTGAAGTGGAACTGCTGAGCCAGACCATAGAAGGCTCGGTGAACAAACTGTATCTGGAACTGACCGACAACGGCGGACTAAACGATAACGAAACGGTGCACGTAGGCCTCTACCCCAACCACTTGAGCGATGTGCCTATCACCAGCACTGCCGAGGTACTGCTGAAAGCCGACGACTTTGAACTGATTGGCGGCAAGCGCACGGCTTACGTGGAACTGACGGTGGACGGTCTGGAAGAAGAGGCGGAAGCGGCACTCCGTGCCCGTGTCTATAACGACCGCGTGCTGGAAGCCCTTACCGAAGAGGACGATATCACTGACGCCGTGGTCGACAACCTGTCGTGGCACGACAACCAGCGCATCGTCCGCCTGCTGCCCTCAGAACTCGACAACGTCACACTGCTGCCGGTGGTGAAGAAAGACATCAAGGACCGCAAGGTCAAGATTGAACAGACCGAGAAGGGTGTCTGGGTGAGCGGACTGGAGAGCGATGACTACCTGCGCGTCTTCGATGCCGAGGGCGTGGCAGTCTACCTGAAGGAGCATCCAGACAGTCGTCTCTTAGTGCCCATCAGCCGTCATGGTGTCTTCTTGCTCAGCACCGGGCAGGAGATCGTGAAGTTCTTGTTTTGAAGAGTAAAAATGTAAAAGTGTAAAAAAAGTAGAAACTATGATATATATATATAATAAGGTGAAAAGAATCTTGCAGTGGGGGCTATGCCTGCTGGCACTGCTACCGATGAGTGCCTATGCCGACTATGGGCTGGGCAATGGTGTGACGTGGGAACAGAAGTACCTGGAAGAAAGGATGAAGTCTGGCTTCGATGACAATTTTGCACAGGATGGCAGCAGCGACGGGTCTTACCGTATCAATTCCGTCTGGGACCTCTGCCGGCTCGCCTATCAAGTGAATCAGGGTAATAACTTCAGCGGAAAGTCCTTCAAACTTTATAGCGACATCGACCTCGACGGTGCCATCTGGTGTCCCATCGGTGTGCATTACAAAAATTATTTTGCGGGCCATATCGATGGCAATGGTCATACCATCAAGAACATGCGGATAGATGTCGGCAATTACAATGGAAATACATACAGTCCTTTCTACTATGGACTCATCGGCACCATGATGGGGGTGGTCAAAAACCTGAAAATGACAGGTGCCGACGTAGAAATCAATCAGAACGCTACTGACAACACTGCTTTTGCATTTTGCGCCGGACTGTTGTGTGGTCGGTCTCACAATGCGATATATGACTGTGACATTCAAGGAAAGATTAACGGTTCGGTGAAAAACTCTAGCATAGCCGACGCTGGTGGTCTTGACCAGCATAACATTGGCGGGATTGTCGGTCAACTATATGCACCGGTCAGTATCTATCATTGCCACGCAGATGTCGCTATCAATGTGACCAATGCCAACGTTGGCGGTATTGTGGGAAGGTGCGACAAGGCAGGTCAAGCTCATACAACCAACTCTGATGCCGAGGCTTCGCAGTCGTATATCTTCGACTGTACAGCCAATGTTGACATCAGTGTCTCTGGTGAAGAGAATCTGACGTGTAAGGTCGGAGGCATTTGTGGATATAACTATGCTAACGATATCTTTGCCTGTGCCACAACAGGGCAGATTGTGACCCATGAGAAATATTCCGACAAAACGTACGAACTCAAAGTCGGAGGTATTGCGGGTTATAACGGTGCCAACATCATTGGCTGTGCCAGCATGGTGTCGTTCCCCTATAGTGCTGCCGAATCCGTCAGGACAACGGCTCTTGGCGGCATCGTGGGTAAAAACACCATGAGAATAGCCAACTGTGTGTATAGCGGACATATCAACAATCCCGGCACTGGCGAGTTTCATGGCATTGCCGGAGAAATGGAAGAGGATAAAGGCATATCTGTCAACTGTCTATTCCTGGGTACTATGCAGACCAGCAACAACCAGAAGCCACTGTGGAAGAGCAATGGAGACGCTGAGTACAATTATTGCGATCAGAACCTGTATGACGACTATTCCGACCAGCCCTCAGTCTATCAATCGTTCCAGAGTCTGACAAGTACCGCTACCAGCGACCTGTTCAAGGAAACAGGTGCTTACTATTTAACCTATACGAATTATAGGTACAATACCATCAATGTGGGGCTGAATTCGATGTGGCAGTGCAGCGACGGCTTCTACCCCCGTCTGAAAATTGGCGACAGCAACCTCACCAATGCCACCGAAGGCGACCTGGCTAAGATACACGACTACGTCATAGAACATGCTGCCGACGTCTTTGGCGACGACAAGACAGAGATACACAAGGCAAAACTGTTTCCTGCCTATGCCTGGCTGGCTTGTGTACCAGTAGGCTTCAACCACAATGGCCAGTATGCCTATTACCTTGATCTCTCGCTGTCGCTGGCCATGAAGTCGCAAGATATGGAGACGGTGGGCAATGTGACCTACATGAAGACGGCGCGCTACTCGCTGCCTGCCGACCAGAACGTGCTCACCATCAGTGGCGAGACCGATGCCCAGACGGCGACGCCCATTGTCAATGCCGAAGGCGATGTCAGCCTGACCATCACCACCAATGACAAAATCAACAAGCAGTTGTGCCTGCATGTCAATGGCAGCAGGACGTGGGACGGTAAGGTGGCCATCACTTTTGACGGGGGCAATGGCACTGAGGCTAATCCTTACATCATCCATAACGCCCGTCAACTCATTCTTGCCTTCAAAGCAAACAAAAAGGGCGAGTATTACAAACTGAGGAATGATATCTGGTTCAACGACAACCTTCTGACCAACACCGGCGAACCCAAAGATGGATGCAGCAAGTGGGACCACGAGTCGAATCGTGACAAGAACAATTGGTTTGCCCACCTTGACGGCAACGGCTACCTCATCCGCGGCCTGTTCTCCACCAATGCCTTCGGACTCATAGAAAAGATACATAACGATGCCTCCATCGTGAACACTGGCTTTGTTGACTGTCTGACGTGGAGTCCGGAAACAGAGGAATACAAGTCTGGTTATGGCAATCCCTTTGCGTTCCTGAGTCCAAAAATCGGAGGCACTGCATCTGTCCGAAACTGTCTGTTCGACGGGGTTGTCAAAGACCGCAGAAATACAGATGCAGGAATTGGAGTAAACTTTTGTGCCTTTATACATACAATGGATGTCAGCGAGAAACAGGTTAACGAACCCGTCGTCGAAGATTGTGTAGTCTCTGTTGTCGCAAAGTCCATCAAAGCAGACGAGGTTCCCGTAAATGCTCTTTTCGCTTTTAAAACTGAAATGAACAACCATAAGACTTCTGCCCGTCGAATCCTGGTATTGAACAATAGTCATGCAACCAAAAAATTAACCGACACCAGTTTCACCCTTGAGGAATGCCATTGGCCTAAAGGCTATTTGCCAAGTAACCAAGGGACAGCTCCCAATGACATGACCGACGGCAAGTTCTTTACGGGTGAAGGCTTTGACAAATGGACGGCAAAGGAAGGCCGTTTCCCCATGCTGACTACCTTTGCCGGAACGGCTTACGGCAAGCTGATTTCGCTGCCTGTCTATACGGATGAGAACAACCGTCTTGACAACATGAACTACCTGATGGACTTCACGCCCAACGTGGCAACGTGGACGACAACGAACGAAAATGCGATAGGAATTGATACCGACATCCGCGTGCTGGAGCCCAAGACGGAGAACAGCGACGTCTATTTAGTGCGCAGCATGGAGGATGCCAAGATTATCACACCCATCAAGACGGCAGCAGAAATCACGAAAGGCATCAAGTTTGAAGACGAAGAGGCTAAGAAGTTCTGTCTGGCTCATTACGATGACGACAATAATGGTGAGGTGTCGCTCAGCGAACTGAAGAACGTACTGCTTGATGAGTTCCAAAAAGATATGAACGAGAACGATGGCAACCCCCATGACAACGACGGTGAGAAAATCACGCTTTTCCCCGAGTTCCGCTATTTCGCAGGCATCACTGATCTGGGCACCTCATTTCAGAACAAGGACAAGTTGAAGACACTCGACTTCTCCAACAAGATTACCGAGCTGAGCGACGATGACTTCAAGGGCAACAGCAGCATGGAGTCGTTCACCATTCCCAACAGCATCATCAGCGTGTCGGGAACAGCATTCTATAACAGCGGACTGAAGAACTACGAGGTGGAAGGCGACCACACGAAGTTCACTGCCATCGACGGAGTCCTCTTCAACAAAGACAAGGATCAACTGCTGAGTTATCCCCACGGACGTAAGGTCTCCAGCATCACCATCCCTGACAACGTGAAGTCTATCGCCAGCAATGCCGTATACAAGATGACTGAGGTAGACACGCTTATTATCGATGCTGCCGACTACGACTACAAGACGGTGGTGGAACTGGCAGAGAACGCCATCACCGCCGCAGACGGCAAGCAGTTACTATTCCTGATTGAGGACGGCACCCAGGATTTGTCCGCCGACGAACTGGAAGCCCGTGCCTACTCCTCCCGCCGTGCTGGTGCGGTGGACCACAGGGGCAAGGGAGCCCTGCTGAGCAAATATCAGGAATCAGACTTCTGGATCGGCAAGAACCTGGAGAGTTTTATCTATCTGGACATCAGTGAGAAGAGCAAGGACAGCGATGGCAACTACTGGGCTACGCTGTATTGTGGCTTCGACACGGAACTGCCCGACTACATGACCCCTTACATCGTGGATAAGGAGAAGACCTCGGAGACATCGGAAACGCTGGTGCTGCGCCGCATCAGTAACCAGGTGCGCATGCTGACGCCCGTGGTCATCAAGTCCACCAAGCCCGTCACCAAACACATCCTCTCTCCCTCCAAATCGTCCACCGTCTTCACCTCCATACCCATGTATGAGAACCTGCTGGACGGCATCGACAGGAATGGCATGCAGGTGTATCAGTCGGACGCCAACGACGGCGGCTGCCTGACATTAGGAAGGAACTCGAAAGGCGAGATAGGTTTCTTCATCTACAAGGGCAAGGACAAGATTCCACCCTACCGGGCATACATCTCTGTCAACAAGGTGGCTTATGCCCGTGAGCTGACGTTCACCATCGGCGACGACTATTCGACGGACATCCGCAGCGTACAGCGCAAGGCCGCCGAAGATGACGCGTACTACAACCTGAACGGACAACGTACTGAGCATCCCGACAAGGGCATTTACATTTACAAAGGCAAGAAAGTAATCAAATAACAAGAACATGAAGAAGAAAACGTACACAACACCCGCCATCAAGGTGATCAAAATTCAGCACCGCAGCATTCTCTGCAGCTCTGAGACCAATCTCCGCTGGTCTGGAAACAAAGCAGGTACAGCCGGTCCCAATGAAATCGACGAGAATTCCACCTACGACGCTTTTTAGCAGGGCACGCACTGCTAAATGATTCTGATTTTACAAGCGGTTCAACCTGTATAATTCACGCACAAAGCAGATTTTCAACAAAAAAAATCAAGCACACAGGGGGTTGCCTCTGAAGTGAACCCCAAAGTTTGGACAGATTAAACACTATTGCTCTTTTGGAATTAAAGGAGGACACCCGCTGTGGATGTCCTCCTTCTTTTTGCTTTCACCTTACTGTCACTTG
>CAMHIM010000059.1 GCA_946185225.1 uncultured Prevotellaceae bacterium | reverse complement strand
CCTCCGCAGTCGACCACCACCTTCTCGAAGACGATGCCCGGATGACGGGGCTGCAGCGTTAGCTCATGCACGTCGCCCCGGCCGACGGGCAGGGTGACGACCTTCTCCACCACGCGGCGGGCAATGGTGGGGTAGAATTCGGAGTACATGTAGGGCTGGCGGTCCACCAGGGTCTTGTTGAAGTTGACAGTCTGCGGTGCCGAGCCGTCCAGGCTGACGGTGTACTCATGGCCTCCGGCGTTGAGGAAGTCCAGCGTCGACTTCACCACCACATGCACCTGTACGTTGTCCACACCGGCGGGCAGGGTGAAGCGGTAGGTCAGCGCGGCGTCGCCCACGGGCTTGGTGTAGGGCGTCAGCGCCACGGCACTGCGCGTGCGGCCGTAGTCGGGATAGACGCTCCACTGGGTGCCCTGCGGCGCCTCGGCGCGGTAGTAGTGCTCCGCCTCCATCGACACGTAGCCGCCGTCGGCCTCGAAGAGGAAGCCGCCGGGCTCGGCAGGGGCAGCGACGGCGGTCGTCTGCGGCAGCATGTCACGGCGGAAGTTGTCGTTCCATGAGTGGTAGCCGATGTGCTTCTGCGTCATCATGCCGTCCCACTTGCCGCCGCTCATCTCCTTATTATAATAGGCGCAGAGCAGGGAGTCGCGGCGGAAGCACTCCTTCACCCGCACGGCCCATGCATTGGCGTCGGGGTCCTGGCGAGCGGCCAGGTAGTGGTTCATGGCCTGGGCGTAGTACATGTCGTAGAGGTTCGCCATGGCCTGCACGGGGAAGAGCAGCAGCTGGCGGTAGGCATCGCGGGCCGCGGCGGGCACCTGCCCGAAGAGGCGCAGGGCGCGCAGCTCCAGCCGCTGGTAGTCGTCGGCCACCTGGCGCCACTCGCCGGTCTCGACGTTATAGGTGCGGGCGTCCAGCATCTCCGGCGTGACGCGCGCCATGTACTTGCAGTTCAGGTTGTAGATGTCGGCGGCTTCGTCGGCCAGCGACCCGCCGAGCATGCTGCGGAAGAAGCGGCAGGTGTGCTCCTTGACCGTCTGCTGCGTGTATTCCTTCGGGTTCCAGGCCATGTCCATGAAGAGCGTGATGGGGTACTCCATGGGCTTCAGGTCGCCGACGTTCAGTATCCACATGCGGCGGATGCCGTGGTCGTAGCCCAGCGACAGCTGCTCGAACATCTGCTGCGTCTGCGTCACGTTGAGCCACTTCGTATTGCGCGGGGCACCGACGTAGTCCACGTGGTAGTAGATGCCCCAGCCGCCGGGGTGCCTCTTCTCCTCCTCGGTCACGGGCACGCGGCGTATGTTGCCCCAGTTGTCGTCGCAGACGAGCATGATGACGTCGTCGGGCACGCGGAAGCCGGCATCGTAGTAGTCCTGTACCTCCTTGTACAAGGCCCACACCTGGGTGGTCTTGCTGGCGGGCTTGCCCGTCACCTCCTTGATAATCCGGCGCTGGTTCTGCACGATACGCTCCATGAGCTTCGTGTCGGCCGTCTCGCTCATCGCCTCGTCGCCGTCGCCGCGCATGCCGATGGTCACCATGTCCTCGGTGCCCTTCATGCGCTCGATGCCCTCACGGAAGAAGCGGTCCAGGTTCTGCTGGTTCTTCCGGTAGTCCCAGGGGCCCCAGTCCCTGCGGTGGCGGGCATACTCCTGGTGGTTGCGGGCCATCGGCTCGTGGTGCGAGGTGCCCATGATGACGCCCATGCGGTCGGCCGTCTTGCCGTTCTCCGGGTCGTCGGCATAGAAGGCCCAGCCCCACATGGCGGGCCACAGCATGTTGCCCTTCAGGCGCAGTATCAGTTCGAAGACCTTCTCGTAGAAGCGATGGTCGCCGTAGTTGGTGCCGAAGGTGTTCTTCACCCACGACGTCAGGCAGGGGGCCTCGTCGTTGAGGAAGAGGCCGCGGAACTCCACGGCGGGCTCACCGTCGGTATAGGTGCCGCGGCGCACGTAGGCCTCGCTATGCTTTTCCACGGGGAAGTCGGCCCACCAGTTCCAGGGCGACACGCCCAGCTGGCGGCACAGCTCGTAGATGCCGTAGATGGTGCCGCGGCGGTCGCTGCCGGCAATGACCAGCTGACTGCCCACGGTGGTGATGACGAACTTCTCGCGACGTCCCTTCAGGTCGGCCAGCTTCAGGCGGTCGACGTCCTTGTTCCTGCCGACGGTACCGATGAGAATGTCCGGCGTGCCGTCAGTCACGGCGGGCTTCCGGCCCAGCACGCGCTCCATGTCGGTCTGCAGGTTGCGGATGGCAATGACCACACCCTCGTACTCCTGCTGGCTGTAGCCGATGGTGGCTCCCGCCAGCGGCAGGGCGTCGGCCTGGGCGGTAAACGTTACGAACTGCTCGGCGGCCCGTGCCGAGACGATGCTTAATGCAAAAAGAAGGGAAACGTATAGGCGTCTCATTATAGTAGGTGGTTGGTTATTGACATGATGATATCTGCGGACAAAGTTATCGCTTTTCGCCGAGTAACGCTTTTGAGCATGTCTCAATTCCTTCCGAAAAAAGAGTGCCGCATCACAAGGATGCAGCACTCTCGCTGGTTTTTTATAAGGTCTTAGGCTGATTACTTGGCGTAGCCGGGGTTCTGCTTCAGCTCGCCGTCCTTGTTGGCCAGGATAGCTGACTGCGGGATAGGCAGCAGGTCGAAGTGAGCGTCGTAGTCTGTATGGTTGGCGCTGTTGGCAGCCTTGAAGTACGGGTTGTACTTCTCGATGCGCTCGGCAAGCTTGCCGACACGGGCCAGCGTGAGGCGGCGCTTCTCCTCGCAGACGAGCTCACGGAGACGCTCGTCAAGGATGAAGTCAAGGGTTATGTCGTTGGCAGAGCAGTGAGTACCATGGGCACGGTCGCGCAGCACGTTGATGTCATCAGCGGCCTTGTCCTTCTTACCAAGGTTCAGGTAAGCCTCAGCACGCAGCAGGTAGGCCTCGGCCAGACGGAAGAAGTACTGGTCGGTATAGGTCTTGCCACCGCTATTGGCAAGGGCATAGGTCGCCTTGTTGGCATACTGTGCATCAGGATAGTGGAACGGTGTGGTCATCTTCGTGGAGTAGCCGCACATGAAGCGGTTAGGCAACTGGGTCGGCGGGTTGGTACCGCCACTGTAGCCTGCTTCTATCGACCAGCCAGCAGGCAGGACGGTGTTCTCCAGGTCGAAGTAGCCTTCGGGCATGGCTGCAGCCAGCTCGGGATTCTCTGCAAGAACATTCTGACGGTGAATCTTAAAGCGACGGGGCCAGTTGTACTCGGAGTTACGCATGTCGTTCCAGTCACCGTCCCAGATTTCACGGTAGAGATGGTTGGTAGCATATTGGGTACCGATGCCGCGGCCGCCGGTCATGTCACCGATGGGCCAGTTGAAGAGCTGGAGGGGAGTGCCGTCAGGCTTGACAATCTTGAACATGTTCACCTGAGGAGCAAAGAAACGCTCACCCCAGAAGCTGCCGGCGTTCCAGAAGTAGTGGCTGGTGTTGTTGCCGCCACCGTCGACGTTCGTCTCGAACTGGATGACCCAGATGCTCTCGGTGTTACCCGACTTGCGGTTCTGGTTGTTCGGGCGGAACAGGTCGTAGAACACGTCGCCGGCCTCGTTCTTCTGAGAGCCGAAACGGGCCTTCATCAGTCCCAGGTTGGGATTATCAATCACGTCCGAAGCAGCCTGAAGGGCACCGTTGTTGTCACCCGTTGCCAGGTAGACCTCGGCCAGCAGCATCTTGGCGGCGGGAATGCTGATCTCACCGTCCTTGACGTCAGTAATCTCAGGAAGGTTCTCGGCAGCAAACTCCAGGTCTTTCACCACCTGAGCCAGAATGTTCTCCTTCGTGTCACGCGTATAGTCGGTCTTCGGCTCGCTCACCTCCTCCAGCTGGAGGGGTACACCGCCGTACAGATAAGCCAGCGTACGATAGCCCAGGGCACGGAAGAAACGGGCCTTGGCCTCGTAGACCTTCTTCTGGGCGTCGGTCAGGCTGGAGCTGCCCAGACGGCTGATGATGGTGTTGGCCTGAGCAATGAGCTTGTAGTTCTCGTCCCAGTAGAACTTGGCCATAGCGCCTGAGGGAGACAGGTCGGCGAGGACGTTGGACTGAAGCGGGTCGGCAGTAATCCACATGTCGGTGTGCTTCATGAGGTCCGTCGTACGGTCGTAGGTGGTATAGAACTCTTCACGGGTGAGGAAGTAGAGCTCCGCAACAGAAGCGTCAAAGTCGGCTGCTGTTTCGTAGGAGTTGGAAGCCGAGTTGAAGTCAAGGGCCTCCTCCTTCAGGAAGTCATCCTCGTTACATCCAGTCAGCAGCGTGGCTGCCAGCATGGAGAAAAATATGATTTTTTTCATTGTTTCTTAAAGGTTAATGTTGATACCAAGTGTCACACTCTTCATCACAGGACGGTTGTCGTAGCAGCTACCGGTAGTGCGGTCCTGGCCGTTGATGTCCTGATAGGTCATGTTAGCCTCCGGATCCCATCCGTGCCATCCACTGATGGTCAGCAGGTTCTTGGCGCTCATGTAGACGTTGACACCTTCGATGTGAATCTTCTGCAGCAACTCACGAGGCAGGTCGTACGAGAGGGTGATGTCCTGCAGGCGCAGGAACGAGCGGTTCTCGTAGCGGTAAGGATTGAAGGCAGGGTTGGCATGATACAAAGCGTAGATACCGCCGGTGTTCGTAGGTGTCCAGAAGTTGTCCACCTGCTCGGTCAGACGGTTGTGACGCAGCGTGTTGTCATTGACCAGCTCTGCGTAGGAGTTCTTGCCCAGATAGCTCTTGCTGCCGCCCAGAACGGCGTTCAGGAAGAAACTCAGTGTGAAGCTCTTGTACTTCAGGGTGTTCAGCAAGCCCATGCGGACGGAAGGATCGTTCTTACCGATGATGTGGCGGTCTTTCTCGTTAATCTCGCCGTCTTTGTTGTAGTCAACAATCTTGTAGTTGCCGGGATGATAGCCTTCGGGGATGTCGTCGCCCACCTGCCAGATGCCGTCAACCTTGTAGTCGTAGATGGCAGAGAGGGGCTGACCGATGAACAGGGAAGAAGAGGTGAGGTCGTCTTCCTTGCCGTCGCCGTCGGTGTCAAGACCGGTAAGCTTCACAATCTTGTTGCTGTTGGTAGAGAGGTTGAACGAGGAATCCCACTGGAAGTCCTTGGTCTTGATGTTGTGAGAGTTGATGGTCAGCTCGAAACCGTTGTTCTTGATTTCACCGACGTTAGACTGGATAGAGGTGAATCCGGTAATCGACGGGATAGACACAGCATAAAGCAGGTCGGTGGTCTTCGTCGTGTAGTACTCGATGTTACCCGTGATGCGGTTGCCGAGGATGCCGAAGTCAATACCGAAGTTGAAGCCAGCGGTCTTCTCCCACTTCAGGTTGGGGTTCTCCATGGAAGCCAGCTCCTGACGCATAACGCCCGAGGTGGCACCGTCACCGAAGACATAACCGATAGAAGAGTTAATCTTGGCAAGCGACGTGTAGCGAGGAGTCTGGTTACCGCTGACACCATAACCGGCGCGCAGCTTCAGGTAGTCAATCTGGGGAACCTTGAACCACTCTTCGTTGGTCACCACCCAACCTAAGGCAACAGAGGGGAAGATGGCCGACTTGTGGTTGGCAGAGAAGCCGGAGAATCCATCACGACGCACGGTGGCGGTCACCAGGTAGCGGCCGTCGTATGCATAGTTCACACGGGCCATCTGGTAGAGCAGCGTCTCCTTCCATGCATCAGAGTTGGTGGTCTGCTTGGAAGCCAGCTCCAGCGAGTTGTAACCCAGCGTCATGCGGGGGAAGAGCTGTGCGTCGGCTGCCGTGTACATATACTTGCGGCTGGAGGCACCATAGACGAACGTGCCGCCTACAGCGTGCTTACCGAACTCGTTCTGATAGTTCACGATGTTATCCAGCGTCCAGTCATAATAGGTGGTGTGGTGCTTGTAGGCCTCACCGTTGCTGTTCTGTGCAAACTCACTGGCGAAGTTGTGCTCACCGATGCGGTAGTTGTTACCGAAGTTCATGCGGTAGGTCAGACCCTTCAGGGGCAGCTGCACCTCGGCATACATGTTGGCGAAGAACGTGTTCGTGCGGTCGTAGTCGTCAACCAGCGAGCCGTGATACGGGTTCTCACGGGCATCACCGAACGGATAGTGGATAATGTTACCCTGCTCGTCGAAGGGCTTGCCCAGCGGGTTACACTCTATCAGGAAGGGCAGGTAGGTCTCCTGACCGTCGCGGTCCTCGAACGAGCCGAAGGCCTGAATACCGGCTTTCAGCCAGCTGATGGGCTGGATGTCCAGGTTCACGCGGATGGAGTTACGCTTGTAGTCGTCGTTCAGCAGGTAGTTCTTCTGCTGGGTGTTGCCCAGGGAGATGAGGTACGACATGGCGTCGTTGCCTCCGGAGATGTTCAGCTTGTTCTCCCAGATGTGGCCTGTGCGGGTGAAGTTGTCCCACCAGTTGTAGTCGCCGGGGATGATGTTGCCGTTGTCGTCGGTCATCCAGGCATCCGGCAAACGTCCTGCCAGGTTGAACTGCGGGTTCGGCTGCGTGTAGCCCGACTCCTCGGTCTTGGAGTACGGCCACAGGCACTCGTTGTCGAAGTTCAGCATCTCGGCGCGGTTCATGGTGTGCATGGGGTTGGTAGGCGTCTGCCAGCTGTAGCTGCTGGAGAAATTCACCTTGGCCTTGCCCTTGGCACCCTTCTTGGTGGTGATGAGCAGCACGCCGTTAGCAGCCTGTGCACCGTAGACGGCCGTTGCCGAGGCGTCCTTCAGCACATCGACGCTCTCAATGTCGGCGGGGTTGATGCTCGACAGTCCACCGGTGTAGATGATACCGTCCAGGATGACCAGTACGCTCTTGCTACCCGAGATGGTGTTGACGCCACGGATGGTCAGCTCAGGGTCAGAACCGGCCGAGCTTGCCTGACCGATGTTCAGACCAGGCACCGTACCCTGCAGCGACTGCAGCAGGTTGGTGTTAGGCGACTTCTCGAAGGCCTTGATGTTGGCTCTTGCCACAGCGCCTGTCACGTCTGCCTTTCTCATAGTACCGTAACCGATGACGACGACTTCGTTCACGCTACGGCCTTCTTCTTCAAGTTTGACGTTGAGGTTCTCACCTGCCACGACTTCCTGGCTGATGTAACCGATATAAGAAATCACGAGAGTGCTTCCGGGCTTCACATTCAGGGAGAAACGACCATTAGCGTCTGTAACGGTACCGTTGTTGGTACCCTTCTCCAGGACGGTGGCACCAATCAGCGGACCTTCGCTGTCGACCACGCGACCTGCTGCGCGTTTTGACTGCTGCACTTCCGTCGTTGTGTTAACGACGTCGGCTGCAAGTGTTTTTGGGGGGGTAATTGTTGACCCTGCTACCAGAGCCAGTCCCAGCATCCATGACTTTTGACTTAGCAATAATTTCATAGATAATAAATTTAGTTATTGTTTAATAAGTTGATAAAAAAGTGGAATATTTCCAGTGGCAAAATAAGGAAATAATATTTACAATTGCTTTTACGTATGTTTCACTAATATGTCCGTGTGTCTCATTCGCTAACAAAATGAAACACACGGACACTTTTTTTTACTATTGACCTGAGAGGAAGGGCTCTTCAGCGGGCGTCACCCACAACGACGATGGCATCGTTGTCGGTATAGATGGTAGGCTTCACGCCCTTGGCAAAGAGGGAGAAGTCGACCATCTTCTTGAGGTCGGTTTTCTCGGAGCACACACCGGCCACGTACCACTTCGTGCCGCAGCGGCGGGCCATGACGACCGACTTGCCGGGATAGCCGCCGAGGAAGCGCACCTCGTCCCACGTGGTGGGCACGTCCTTCATGAACCGGATGGCCCAGTCGGGGGCGTCCGTCAGGTTGTTGGGAGCCAGGGCGAAGTGCTGGACGCTCGACTGGAACAGCACGGCGGTGGCCAGGGCGAAGACGTCGCTGGTGCGGCGCACGGTGCCGCGCTGGTTGCTGGCATGGTAGTACTTGTTCAGCGTGGAGCCGCCGAAGTCCATGGAGCCCACGGTGTTGCGGATAAAGGGATGGATGCAGGCGTTACGGGCCTCTGCGTCGCACGCTCCCTGGCCGAAGTGCAGGTTCTCGGAAGCCAGCACGGCCTCGGAGGCGACATAGTTGGGGAACATGCGCTCCCAGCCGCGCGGCAGCGTGCAGCCGTGGAAGATGACCTGTATGCCGAAGTCGTTGGCGTCAGTGAGGATGTCCTCATAGAGCTGCATCATAGCCTGCTTGTCGCCGCCGAAGAAGTCGACCTTGATGCCCAGGATGCCGTTCTTCTGCATCCACGCCATCTCCTTGCGGCGCGGTCCGCTCTTGTCCATCTTGTGGCGCGGTCCCTGCGGGGCGTCGTTCCACGTACCGTTGGAGTTGTACCACAGGAAGAGGCCCACGCCCTTCTCGTGGCCGTAGCGGGCCAGCTCCTCCATGCGGCTGTAGCCTATCTGCGTGTCCCAGAGGGCGTCCACCAGCACGGAGCGGTAGCCCATGGCTGCCGAGAAGTCGATGTAGCGCTTCTGCTCGTCGAAGTTACAGCTGGAGTCCATGCCGATAATCCACGACCAGGAGCCCTTGCCGTAGGTATAGTCGCGTGACGGCTGGTACTTGGGCTTCACGAGGTCCCAGGGGACGGTGGTCTCGGTGACGTCGGCCAGCGTGCCGACGGTGATGGTACGCCACGGGGTCTCACAGGGCAGGCTGACGGCGGGCTTCGTCGTGCCGGCACCGTTCATCTCGCCCTGCTGGGGAAAGCCGATGCGGTAGGCGGCACCGCCCTCGTTCAGCAGACGGCAGCCCACGTAGCCGCCGTCGGTGCCCGTCTCGGAGATGAGCACCCAGCCGCCCGTGGCCGTCTTGAACAGACAGGGGAACGTGTAGCCCTCGCCCCACCCGTTCTTGCCGACGGGCTCGTCCAGCGCGTACGACGTCTCATAGCTGGGAGCCGTACGGGCGAAACCGCCCATGGGACGGGCCTGGGGGCAGAGGAACGTCGTGGTGCCCTCGGGCAGCACGAAGCCGCTGGCCTCGCGCTCGACGACGGCGGCCAGCGTCTCCTTCTTCGGATATATCTTGTAGCGGAAGGCCACGTCACGGCCCGTCACACGGAAGATGACGTCCAGCGCGCGGCGCCCGTCCTTCTCAAAGGGGACGACGGCCTCGGCGGCCTCGTAGAGGATGTGACTCTGCTTCGACGTGCGGAGCCAGTACTCGTCCTTCACGGTGCGCACAGAAGCCTCCTTCATCGTCAGACCCTGCGTCAGGTCGTCGAAGTTCACCTGTACACCGAGGGGCGACTGCTGCAGAAACGTCACACCGCCCTTCACTACCTGGTAGAAGGCCTTGCCGCCTTCGTTGCTGACGGTCACCGTCACCCTGCCGTCAGGGCTGCTCACCTGCACGTCAGCGGCCCCTGCGGTCATTGCCGTCAGACAGAGGACGGCCATGGTCATTAGTTTCTTCATTGGAGATATGGTTTTTATGTTTTGGGTTGTTCTTCGGGCACAAAGGTAATAATAATCGGGCTAATGACGGGGAAAAAACGTTTCATTCTCTATCGGAAATGTTACGAATATGCAAAGTTCACCCCCTTATTGTGCGTTTTCTCATTTTATTATCGTAACTTTGCCCTCAATATCATCATCCATCAATAACCAAAAACAAAACACATGAAGAAACGTATCACGCTTGCCGCCATCCTTGCGGCAGCCACGCTGGGCATGAACGCCCAGAAGCCCATGTCGGCCCCGAAGGGCGGCAAAGCCATCAGTGACGAACTCATCGGCATCTTCTTCGAGGACATCTCGTCGAGTGCCGACGGCGGACTCTTTGCCGAACTCCTGCAGAACGGATCCTTCGAGTTCAGCCCTGCCGAGAAGGACGGCTGGGGACCCGGAACGGCATGGAAGACCATACGCCCGGGCCACTCATTAGGCTACATACAGCCTATATCCAAGGCCGTTGCCGACCAGAGCTTCACCAAACCCTACAACAGCAACACCATCATGCGACTGCACACCGAGCGTGTGAAGGAGTACTATGACTACAAGGGCTGGAAGGGCTTCGGTCTGCAGAACGACGGCTTCGAAGGCATCAGCGTCAAGGCCGGTGCGAAGTACGACTTCTCCATGCGCATGGCTAACGTGGGCAGTGCCAAGCAGGTGCGCGTGGCACTGGTAGAGCCTCAGGGCTGGGGCAAGGACCCGAAGCTGCTGGCTGACGCCGTCATCGACATCACAGGCAACGGCATGAACGACTGGAAGGAGTACAAGGTAACGCTGACCCCTGACGCCGACTGCCAGAAGGCAGCCCTGCAGCTGCTGATGCTCAGTGTGGGCGACGTCTACCTGGACGACGTGTCGCTCATGCCCCAGGACACCTACAAGGGACACGGTCTGCGTAAGGACCTGGCACAGGCACTGGCCGACCTGCAGCCTAAGTTCATGCGCTTCCCCGGCGGCTGTGTCGTTCACGGCGGCGGCGACGGCTTCTGGAACACCTACCGCTGGAAGAACACCATCGGTCCGCGCCACCAGCGCGTACAGCAGAAGAACACGTGGGGATACCACCAGTCCATGGGACTCGGATACTACGAGTACTTCCAGTTCTGCGAGGACCTGGGCATGCAGCCCCTGCCCATCCTGCCCTGCGGCGTTTCCTGCCAGGGTGCCAACGGCGGCTGGAGCATGAAGAACCAGGCTCAGGACGTGGCTCCCATGGATGACATGGACGAGTGGGTACAGGATGCCCTCGACCTCATTGAGTGGGCCAACGGCGACCCCGCCACCTCGAAGTGGGCCAAGATGCGTGCCGACGCCGGTCACCCCGCCCCCTTCAACCTGAAGTACCTGGGACTGGGCAACGAGGAGCGCATCAGCCCCGAGTTCTGCGAACGCTTCAAGTATATATATAATAAGGTAACGGCGAAGTATCCCGACATCGTCATCGTCGGCACCGCCGGACCGGGCTCCCACCCCGGCAACAGCGACCTGAAGAACGGCTGGGAGCTGGCCGGCGAACTGGGCATGCCCCTCATTGACGAGCACTACTACGAGCCCAACGCCTACTTCCTCTCCGCACGCCAGTACGACTACTACCCGCGCGACCGTAAGACGAAGGTATACCTCGGCGAGTATGCCGCCAAGGACAAGAAGCTCATCGACGCACTGGCAGAGGGCCTGTACCTGCTCCACGTCGAGCGTAACGGCGACGTGGTCAGCATGACCTCCTACGCACCGCTCTTCGCCCGCAAGAACGCCACCAACTGGAACCCCGACCTCATCTACTTCGACAACGAGCGCCCCTACCTCACCTGCAGCTACTACGTGCAGCAGCTCTTCGGACAGTCTGCCGGCCAGTACTACTACGGCGACTGCGTCACCATCGAGAACCCCGACAAGGCACCCCGCTGGAAGGGACTGCCCAAGGACCAGGAGAGCGGCGACCTGCAGGGACAGTCGGTCGTGCTGAACGTCAAGACGCGCAAGCTCTACGTGAAGCTCTGTAACGCCGGCGCCGAGGCCAAGAAGGCCACCGTCAACCTCAGCCGCTTCGGCCTGAAGAAGACCGCCACGAAGACCGTCCTCACCGGAAAGCCTGACCAGGAGAACAACTACGAGCAGCAGCCCATCGCCCCGCAGAAGGAGACCATCAAGGCCCAGAAGAAGTTCACCCTCGACCTGCAGCCCTACTCCTTCGTCATGCTGGAGTACCAGCTGTAGCAGTCTGGTCACACACCCTACAACACCATGGGGAGGAGGCTCGCGCCTCCTCCCCATGCTTTTTTCATAAGGAAAAGTAAAAAAAGGTAACCGAATAATTTGTAGCTACTGATTATATTTCCTATCTTTGCAAGCGACTACGAAAAAAGTCGTAACGAAAAAAGTCGTAATATGGAAAACCCTTTCAAATTCGGTACTATCGTAGAGGAAGAGTACTTTACCGACAGAATAGAAGAGGTGGCATACATACGCCATTTCGTGGAGAGTGCCAACCACCTTATACTGATTAGCCCACGACGGTTTGGGAAAAGCAGCGTGGTGGCAAAAGCGTTAAAACAGAGTGGACGCAAAAGCATGACCGTCAACCTGCAACAAGTGACATCGGTTGCAGACTTGGCAGCAAAA